>JAJPXU010000155.1 GCA_021205305.1 Lachnospiraceae bacterium | reverse complement strand
GACTGAATTCCACTTGTACCCCCGAGTTGTGGAATTTAAATTTTCATTTCACTTAAGAAGAAAAAATTCAACTTCATCGAAAAAAATGGTTGACAATCAAGGCGCTCTGTAATATAATGCATCTTGCGTCAAGCGCAAGGGCGCCTTGATATGCTGTTTCGGGGTGTGGCTCAGCTTGGCTAGAGCGCCTGGTTTGGGACCAGGAGGTCGCAGGTTCGAATCCTGTCACCCCGATTTGCCAGGTGAATATATTATGCGGGTGTAGTTCAATGGTAGAACACCAGCCTTCCAAGCTGGACACGTGGGTTCGATTCCCATCACCCGCTTTTTGAGTCTGTAGCTCAGTCGGATAGAGCAACGGCCTTCTAAGCCGTGGGTCGGGGGTTCGAATCCCTTCAGGCTCGCTTTCCATTTCAGATTCACAGATATGGTAAATTTAATCATTATGGTGGGTATAGCGCAGCTGGTTAGCGCGCCAGATTGTGGCTCTGGAGGCCAAGGGTTCGAATCCCTTTATCCACCCTTTTATCTAAATAATAAGAAAACCCTTTAATGGGCTATCGCCAAGCGGTAAGGCACAGGACTTTGACTCCTGTATTCGCCGGTTCGAATCCGGCTAGCCCAGCTTGGCGATTCGTCGTTTCAGAAAACGACGCTGAGCCGTTACGTGATTTGCTGCGGCCATGACGGAATTGGCAGACGTGCAGGATTTAGGTTCCTGTGGGAGACCGTGTGGGTTCAAATCCCACTGGCCGCATTCTTTGCACGTGAATATGAGTAAAGCTTCTTTTTATGTGTACCCTGTTTCTGATGAGAGCCTGTTTGAACAGGCTTTTTCTATATCTGCCTTTTAGGAGGAAAGAGATGTTATCTTTTGAGAGTGATTATACGACCGGCGCGCATCCGGCGATCTTGCGGCGGCTGATGGAGACGAATCTGGAGGCGGTTTCCGGGTATGGGGAGGATCCATATTGTGAGAGCGCAAAGCGCAGGATCCGGGAGACCTGTGAGTGCCCGGAGGCGGATATCTGGTTTCTGACGGGAGGAACGCAGACGAATGCGACTGTGATCTCGACGATGCTGCAAAGCTATGAGGGCGTGGTAGCAGCGGATACGGGACATGTGAGCACGCATGAGGCAGGTGCGATTGAGTATTCCGGACATAAGGTGATGACGGTTCCGCAGCATACCGGAAAAATTGACGCAGAAGAGCTGGCGCTTTTCCTGGAGAAATTTTACCAGGACGGAAACCATGAGCACATGGTTTTCCCGGGGATGGTCTATATCTCCCATCCAACGGAATATGGGACTTTGTATACAAAGGCGGAGCTGGAGCGGCTGGCTGCGGTTTGCCAAAGATACGAGATTCCGCTTTATATGGATGGCGCACGTTTAGGCTATGGGCTGATGAGCCTGCAAAGCGATATGACACTTGCGGATGTGGCGCGACTTTGCGATGTGTTTTATATTGGCGGTACGAAAGTAGGTGCGCTCTGCGGTGAGGCAGTTGTATTCACAAAGGGCAATACACCGCGGCACTTCCTGCCGCAGGTGAAGCAGCGGGGCGCTCTTCTGGCGAAAGGACGCCTGCTGGGGATTCAATTTGATGTGCTCTTTACGGACGGGCTTTATTGGAAAATCAGCCGCCATGCGATTGAGATGGCAGAACGTCTGAAAACGTTGTTTCACGAAAAGGGCTGCGAATTTTATCTGGAATCACCGACGAATCAGCAGTTTATTATATTGGAAGACAGAGAGATGGAGAAGCTGAAAAAGCAGGTGGCATTTAGCTTCTGGGAAAAGGCTGATGATACGCATACTGTTGTGCGGTTTGCGGCAAGCTGGTCGACGACGGAGGAGGATCTTGCGCAGCTGGCGGACCTGCTGTAAAAGCCGGTACCCCTTATGGCATAGCATACGCGGATATTTAGTGGCGCTGGATGTCCAGTGGACATCCGTTTAGCGCCGACCGAAGCGGAGCGTAGATGCCGATTCTTTTTCTACATACAATTTAGCGGCTTACCTCCGGTTTATCATTTGTTCCCCATCCGTTTTTTTACGATGGATATTTTTTCTTAAAGTATATGAATTGCCAGACTTCTTTCTGACTATTGGCTGTGAGCGCACAGACATTTTCCAGAAGCCGCCGTTCACTTGTACAGAGGTGACGGTAATTTGCGGGAATGTCCTCTTCGCTGGTACAGCAGAGAAGGTAATCCACGCTGACATTGTACAGTCTGGCCAGACGAATGATAATATCCAATGGTGGTAGCCGATAGCCCTGCTCATAATTGCAGTAGGTCGCCCGTTGGATATTTAATTTTTCACTGACTTCTTCTTGTGTGTATTTTGCGTTTTCGCGGAGAGAGCGCATATTCCTGAGGTAAACTTGTTCTTCTGCCATGATCCCCTTATCCTCCCCTGGGTTCTTGCAGGCTGTTGGTTTAGCTGCTACAGGTAAGAGGTATGCCTGCCGCATGGAACGATTCCTGCTAAACATCGTATCCATAAGAATATAACGAAAAAAACACTTCAATCGTTCGCAAAAACGCGAAAATTGTCGAAAAATTTTCACCAGTCAGGTCTGTTATTATTTTTGCTGGCTCATATTTGAGTTGTGGTAGGCCGGATCGTAGGTGACCTCACGGCCGAACCAGTCAGGCGGAGTGAAGGCGTTGGCAGCCGCTTCATCCGGAAATTCAACTTCCGCCATCCAAAGGCCGCTGAATTTTCCTTCGAAAAGATCCAGCTCAATGGTTAATGCATCCGTAAGGGGGATGACGTAACGCTTTTTGGTCAGAAGGTTGCCGTCTGTTTTGGGGAGCAGATGCGCGTAAGCTTCTGCCGTGAGCGGCAGGTTGTATTCTTCCCGAACCATCATGCCCTTTCCTTTATAGGTCAGGATGTAGTCGTCATCCTGTCTGCGGATACGGATGACCGGGGAGGTGCAGAGGTAAGCCTGCTCAATCCGGTGGAATGGATAATTGCTCAGGTCGGACGGGAGTTCGTCAATCAGAAATTTTCGCTCGATTTCCATGGTGTTTGAATCCTCTCTTTTCTGGCTTAGAAAATTGGCGGTAAGGAATTTTCCTTGCCGAATCATTGATACGAAAGAGTTTATCATAATTTTTTGCGTGAGAAAAGGACATTCGTGTATTGATTTTGTGAAGATGGTTTGATAAACTTAGGAACAGCAAAAGGAACATTGACGAAATATAGAAAAAGGAGCGACATAGAATGGCGGAAGCATATGTTTTTCTGGCGGACGGCTTTGAGGAAATTGAGGGTCTGACCGTGGTGGACTTGCTGCGGCGGGCCGGGATTGCGGTTCAGACGGTTTCAATTATGGAGAGCACTTCAATCCACGGGAGCCATGGAATCGAAGTGAAGGCGGATCTGCTGTTTGATGAGGTAAGCGGATCTGTGGCTCAGCTGTTGGTGCTGCCGGGCGGGATGCCAGGTACTACGTATCTGGCGGCACATGAGGGGCTGGCGCAGCTTTTAAAAGAACAGGACGCGGCGGGCAGACAGATCGCGGCGATCTGCGCGGCTCCGACTGTTTTGGGACAGCTGGGATTGCTGAAAGGAAGAACTGCGGTGTGCTATCCGGGGCTGGAAGAGAAGCTGACCGGAGCTCAGGTCACGATGAATGAGGTGGAGGTCTCTGGAAATGTGACTACGAGCCGCGGGATGGGGACTGCGATTTCATTTGGACTGTCTCTGGTGGCACAGCTTCGGGGAGCGGATACAGCGGATAAACTCGCGAAATCCATCGTTTTCGCGTAAAAAGTGCTGGCGTTTTGAATAGCGCTGTGTTATACTATACAAATGACTGCAAACGTAAGAACTTAGGTTATAGGCCATCCGATGGCACCTCGCATGTCTGTAACGAGTTCTGCGTGAAAGAAATGCGGCAGAGAATGAATCGCCGCAGAGAATCAAGGAGGATTAACGTACAATGAGTGTACAGGTAGAGAAACTCGAAGGAAATATGGCGAAGCTTACGATTGAGGTTTCAGCAGGAGCGTTTATCACTGCTTTGGATAAGGCTTATCAGGCTCAGAAGAATAAAATCAGTGTCCCGGGCTTCCGCAAGGGCAAGGCACCGCGCAAGATGATTCAGAAACTGTATGGCGACGGTATTTTCTTTGAAGATGCTGCGAACAGTGCGATCAACAGCGCTTATCCGGCAGCGGTGGAAGAGTGTGGGGAGATGATTGTATCCCGTCCGCAGATTGATGTTGTGCAGATTGAGGAAGGCAAGCCATTTATTTTTACAGCGGAAGTTGCGCTGAAGCCGGAAGTGACACTTGGCGAGTACAAGGGACTTGAAGTCGAGATTAAGCAGCCGGAGGTTACGGAAGAAGAAGTAAATGCGGCGATTGAAAAAGAGCGCGAGCAGAATGCCCGTGAGATCGACGTAGATGACCGTCCGGTACAGAACGGCGATTCGATCAAGCTGGATTTTGAGGGCTTTGTAGATGGAGAAGCGTTTGAGGGCGGCAAGGGTACAGACTACCCGCTGACCATTGGCTCTGGCGCGTTTATCCCGGGCTTTGAGGAGCAGCTGATTGGCAAGAACATTGGCGAAGAGACGGAAGTAAATGTTACTTTCCCGGCGAATTATCAGGCGAAAGAACTGCAGGGCAAGGCGGCTGTGTTTAAATGCACCGTTCATTCCATCAGCGTAAAAGAACTTCCGGAGCTGGATGATGAGTTCGCACAGGATGTGTCCGAGTTTGATACGCTGGAAGAATACCGCAGCGATGTACAGGCAAAGCTTCTGGAGCAGAAGCGTGACGCGATGAAGCGCGAGAAGCAGAATAAGGCAGTCGATAAGGCAGCGGCGAATGCCGAGATGGATATCCCGACACCGATGGTTGATGAGCAGATCAGCCGCATGGTCGATGAGTTTGGCGCACAGATTCAGAGACAGGGTCTGAGCCTGAACCAGTACCTGGAATATACCGGTATGACAAGAGAGACTCTGGGTGAGCAGTACCGTTCAGAAGCACTTCGACGGATTCAGAATTCGCTCGTGCTTGAGGCAATTGCTGATGTAGAGAAGATTGAAATCAGCGAGGAGCGCCTGGATGAGGAAATCCAGAAGATGGCGGCTTCTTACCGGATGGAGTCTGATAAGCTGAAAGAACTGCTCGGCGAGAATGAGCTTGAGCAGATGAAAGATGACCTGCGGATTCAGGCAGCCGTAGACCTGGTTACGGATGCAGCGGTAGAAGTAGACGCTGTAGAGACAGAGGGCGATGAACTGGAAGAGATCGCAGTAGAGGGCTCGGAAGAAGTGGCGGATGAGTGCGAAGAAGTAGCGCTTGCCGCATCGGACGAGGAAGCGTAAGCAATAAGCATTAAGGGGGAAGGAAAACATGAGTTTTGTGCCGTATGTCATTGAACAGACGGGCAGAGGAGAACGCTCCTATGACATCTATTCAAGATTACTGAAGGATCGGATCATCTTCCTGGGGGAAGAGGTGACGGACCTGAGTGCGAATCTGGTGGTTGCACAGCTTCTGTTTCTGGAATCAGAGGATCCGAATAAGGATATCCATCTGTATATCAACAGTCCGGGTGGTTCGGTATCGGCCGGTCTGGCGATCTACGATACTATGCACTATGTGAAATGCGATGTTTCGACAATCTGTATGGGTATGGCTGCGAGCATGGGAGCTTTCCTGCTTGCGGGCGGAGCGAAAGGCAAACGCTATGCGCTTCCGAATTCCGAAATCATGATTCACCAGCCATCTGGCGGTGCGCAGGGACAGGCGACCGACATCAAGATTGCCGCGGATCATATTTTAAAAACGAAGAAGAAACTGAACGAGATGCTTGCCGCAAATACGGGTAAGCCGCTGGATGTGATTGCCGTTGATACGGAGAGAGATAATTTTATGTCTGCCGAGGAGGCGAAAGCCTACGGGCTGATTGACGAAGTGGTTACATCAAGATAGAGTGTAAAAATTGGGACTGTTGCTGGTAATTCATGTAACAGTCCCTGTAACTATCAGGGCTTGTCTTCGCGCCTGCCGTGAAGACCGTTTGAAGAGGTGAAGATATGCCGGGTAAAATCATGGAAAAAGTCAGATGCTCCTTTTGCAATAAAACAGAGGATCAGGTGCGCAAGCTGATTGCCGGACCGAACAGTGTGTATATCTGTGATGAGTGCATTGATATTTGCGCGGAGATCGTGGAAGAAGAACTGACAGAGGAATACCTCGGGGAAGATCCAGACGCGATCAATCTGCCAAAGCCTGCCGAGATCAAAGAGTTTCTGGATGAGTATGTGATCGGACAGGATGCGGCGAAAAAGGCTTTGGCCGTAGCCGTTTATAACCATTATAAGAGAATTACCAGCGGGAAATACCTGGATGTTGAGGTTCAGAAGAGTAATATTCTGATGCTTGGCCCGACTGGCAGTGGAAAGACAATGCTGGCACAGACGCTGGCGAGGCTTTTGAATGTTCCGTTTGCGATAGCGGATGCGACAGCTCTGACAGAGGCTGGCTATGTCGGTGAGGATGTGGAAAATATTCTGCTGAAGATCATTCAGGCAGCAGATTACGATATAAAAAAAGCGGAATACGGGATTATTTATATTGATGAAATAGACAAGATTACACGGAAGTCGGAGAATGCCTCGATTACGAGGGATGTCTCCGGCGAAGGTGTGCAGCAGGCGCTCCTGAAGATTCTGGAAGGCACAGTTGCCTCTGTCCCCCCGCAGGGAGGGCGGAAGCATCCGCATCAGGAGCTGATACAGATTGACACGACAAATATTCTCTTTATCTGCGGAGGAGCGTTTGAGGGGCTTGACCGGATCATTGAGACCCGTATGGACCGCAAGGGTATTGGGTTCGGTTCGGAGCTGACACAGAAAAGAGAGGACCGCAATGTAGGCGAGGTTTTGAAAGAGGCATTGCCGGAGGACTTCATCAAGTTCGGCATGATTCCGGAGTTTATGGGCCGTGTGCCGATTGTGGTATCCCTGGACGATCTGGATCGTGATACGCTGATTCGCATTCTGACAGAGCCTAAAAACGCGCTGATCAAACAGTATCAGGGACTTTTTAGTCTGGATGATGTGGAGCTTTCCTTTACGCCGGAGGCGATTGAGGCGATAGCGGATCGCACGATTAAGCGCCGGATGGGAGCGAGAGGCCTGCGTGCCATCCTGGAGGATACAATGATGGATCTGATGTTCCGGATTCCGTCAGACAGTACGATTGCGACCTGTCTGGTGACAAAAGAGACGGTGGAAGGCACCGGTGAACCGGAGCTGACCTGGCGCAGCAATGATTATAAGCCCAGGAGAAAGCGCAGGTTCCGCCTTTTTGAAGAGACTGCGTGATTTGAGGAAGAAAGAGCTGTTTTCCAGGCAGCAGATAGCGCTGCCTGGGACAGTTGAGGCAATCTAGTATGGAAGATATGATACGAAACATGCCTGTGATACCGCTTCGTTCCATGACGGTTTTTCCGACCATGATATTAAGCTTTGATGTCAGCCGGGATAAATCTGTCCGCGCTGTGGAAGAAGCGATGGCGGCAGACCAGGCGATATTTCTTGTGACACAGAAAGACCCGGACGCAAATGATCCGGGTCTTGCGGATTTATATGAGATTGGCGTAGCGGCAAAGGTATTGAATGTCGCAAAGCTGCCTAAGAACATCGTACGCGTGAGAGCGGAAGGGCTTGCGCGCGCGCGTATTCTGAATGTGCTTGACCAGGATGGCTATCTTGAGGCACAGATCGAGCTGCTGGAAGATGAAGAGATTGAACTGGACGAATTGACTGAGGAGGCTATGACGCGGGGGCTGGAAGATCTCCTGACCCGCTATGGCCAGCTGAATCCGAAATTTGGAAAGGATATGCTGCATTCGCTTCTGGAAATCCATGAATTTGAAAAGCTGACGATGGCGGCCTGTGTGCATCTGCCGGTTCGCTATGACGCAAGGCAGAGTCTGCTCGAGACCAAAGACATGGCAGAGCGTTACAATCTCCTCAGTTCCCTGCTGGTTCGTGAGATTGATATTTTGCAGGTACAGAATGAGATTCAGATCAAAGTAAGAGAGCGTGTGGATAAGAACCAGCGTGAGTATGTTCTTCGCGAACAGATCCGTGTGATCCAGGAGGAGCTGGGGGAGGATACGCTGCTTTCGAATGTGCGGCACTACGAAGAAGAGGCAGAACGCCTGGATGCTCCGGATGAGGTGAAAGAAAAGATTCACAAAGAGGCAGAACGTCTGAAAGGTCTCGGTATGAATTCGGCGGAAAATTCGGTTTTGCGCGGATACATTGAGACGCTGCTCGAACTACCCTGGGGGAAGGCTTCGACCGATAACCATGATCTGAAAAATGCCAGAAAGATTCTGGAGCAGGATCACTATGGGCTTGAAAAAGTGAAGGAGCGCGTCCTGGAATTTCTGGCAGTGCGCACCCTGACAGAAAAGGGTGACAGTCCGATTATCTGCCTGGTGGGCCCGCCCGGTACAGGAAAGACTTCAATCGCACAGTCGATTGCCCGTGCCCTGGAGAAAAAATTCGTACGGATCAGTCTCGGCGGTGTACGTGATGAGGCAGAGATCCGCGGCCACCGCCGCACCTACGTTGGTGCTATGCCGGGGCGGATTGCGGATGGATTGCGGCAGGCAGGTGTCAGAAACCCGCTGATGCTTCTGGATGAGATTGATAAAGTGAGCAGTGATTACAAGGGCGACACTTCTTCCGCCCTCTTAGAGGTGTTGGACTCGGAGCAGAACCACCGCTTCCGCGATAATTATGTGGAACTGCCGATCGACTTATCGGAAGTGCTTTTTATTGCGACTGCAAACGATGTGCATACGATTCCGAGGCCTCTGCTTGACCGTATGGAAATGATCGAAGTGACAAGCTATACTGCAAATGAAAAATATCATATTGCGCGGGAGCATCTGCTGAAGAAGCAGCTGGAGCGGAATGGTTTGAAAAAGGGGCAATTGACGATCTCTAAAAATGCTTTGGAAGCAGTGATTGAAGGCTATACCAGAGAAGCTGGTGTTCGCCAGCTGGAGCGCAGACTGGATGAGATCTGCCGGAAGGCGGCCAGAGAAATTCTGGAGGATGGAGCCACTGCTGTAAAAGTGACGGGAAAGAATCTGGAACATTATCTGGGACGAAAACGCAGCAATATTTTGATGCGGAACGCGAAAAATGATGTTGGCATCGTGCGTGGGCTGGCCTGGACAAGCGTCGGCGGTGATACGCTGCAGATTGAAGTGAATACCATGCCCGGAAAGGGAGAATTTCTGCTGACCGGACAGATGGGTGATGTGATGAAGGAGTCTGCGCGGACAGCAATCAGCTATGTGCGCTCCCTCGGGACACAATACAAGATCGATCCGGAATTTTTTACAAAGAATGACATTCATATCCATATTCCGGAGGGTGCGGTGCCAAAGGATGGGCCTTCCGCGGGCATTACGATGGCGACGGCGATTCTCTCAGCGATTACTGAGATTCCGGTGCGGGCAGATGTGGCAATGACCGGCGAGATCACCCTGCGCGGCAGGGTTTTGGCGATTGGCGGTCTCAAAGAAAAGCTGCTTGCCGCGAAGCAGGCAGGCATCACGACGGTACTTGTACCGGCGGAGAACAAAGCAGATGTCGCGGAAATTCAGGATGAGATCAAAGACGGATTGAAGATTCTTTTTGTGAGCACGATGCCGGAAGTATTGAAAGCGGCGCTGGCGTAAGGAAGAAAAAGATGATTATAAAACAGGCAAGTCTCGAAACGGTGTGCGGGATAACAAGCAGGCTGCCCGAAAACGGCAGGCCGGAGGTCGCGTTTGCGGGGAAATCAAATGTGGGGAAATCCTCTCTGATTAATACACTGATGAACCGCAAGTCTCTGGCACGGACGAGTTCCCAGCCGGGGAAAACACAGACAATCAATTTTTACAATGTTAATAACAGTCTTTATCTGGTGGATTTGCCTGGCTACGGCTATGCGAATGTACCGCAGTCAGAAAAGGAAAAGTGGGGGAAGATGATCGAGCGTTATCTGCACACTTCTTCCCAGCTGAAAGCGGTGTTTTTGCTGATTGATATCCGTCATGAACCGGGGCAGAATGATAAGACCATGTATGAGTGGATTTGTGCAAATGGATACGAGCCGGTGATATTGGTGACGAAACTCGATAAAATTAAGCGCAGCCAGATTCAGAAGCAGCTAAAACTCGTGCGCGAGAGTCTGTGCCTGCACCCGGGGACAAAAATGATTCCATTTTCTTCGCAGACGGGGCAAGGGCGTGAGGAAGTGTGGGAGTGGATTGAGAAGTGCTGTGAGAGCGAGTAGAAAGTGTGCATAAAAGAAGAAAAACCGCAGTCACGTGACGGTGTGACTGCGGTTTTTCTTTTTATTATTAGCATTAAGCCATTGTATTGACAGCTTTCGTCAGACGAGATACCTTTCTCGCTGCGTTATTTTTGTGATAAACGCCTTTGGTAGCTGCTTTATCAATCGTAGAAGTCGCAGCCAGTAATGCTGCTTCTGCTGCTGCCTTGTCGTTTGCCGCAACCGCTGCTTCTACTTTTTTCATCGCGGTCTTTACAGAAGACTTGATGGATTTATTTTTGTCATGTTTTTTCTGAGAAACAAGAATTCTCTTCTTTGCAGACTTAATATTAGCCAATCCGGACACCTCCCTACTTTGTGTAATCTCATGGTTTGTTTATAAACGGACACGGTCGTTTTTCGAAACACACTAGCTTATCTTAGTCCAAACGAGGACTTCTGTCAAGCGTTTTTTGATGTTTCTCAGGGTTGTTTCTGACCCGTAACCAGTAATCAGTAACCCACACGTTTACACATTGGAACTATTCAGAACAGCAGGCTGCAGACCGCCTGCTGTTCTGAACTGTTACTGCACATTTTTGTAATAGATGTACATCAGGCCCTTCAGCAGCAGGGCGTCGTCGAGCAAAATTTCATGCGTACAGTGCGGCGTGATCTTCGCTGCCAGCCCACCGGTGGCGACTACGGTTGTCTTTTCTTCGATCTCCAGCTCGATCCGGTCGATCATTCCATCAATGCAGGCAGCATTTCCATGGATGATGCCGCTTTTCATACATTCAGCGGTATTTTTTCCAATCAGGCGTTTCGGGGCATCCAGGCTGATACGTACCAGCTGGGATGTACGGCTGACGAGGGAATCCAGAGAGACGCGGATGCCGGGAAGAATCATGCCGCCGATATAATTCTTATTTCGATCAATCACGGAGAGCGTAGTCGCTGTTCCCATATCGATAATGATCAGGGGAACCGGGTATTCTGCGATTGCCGCGACTGCATTGACAATCAGGTCACTGCCGACCTGTGCGGGGTTATCCATCAGGATATTCAGCCCTGTTTTTACGCCGGGTCCCACCACCATCGGACGGATACCGATGATTTTCTGTACCGCGTCACAGAATAGATTCGTCAGCGGCGGCACAACAGAAGAGATAATTGCGCCGGAAAGCTCGTCCCGGTCGATTTTGTAGAGCTCCAGCACGTTTTTGATGCTGATTGCGTATTCCAGCACGGTGCGTGAAGGTGCGGTAGACAGACGTTCTACAAAGAGAATATTCTGGTCGCGGCAGCAGCCGATGACCGTATTTGTATTTCCGATATCAATTGCCAGAATCATGGTGGAACCTCCTGATTATATTACAGGTATAGCGCCCGTATGAACGGGCATGGCGATTTGCTGCAGCGGCTCAAAACAGCATGAAATACTTATCATATCCTTACGCGCGTGCACGGTGTGGTGCAGATGCCGGTACAAAATGAGCTTTGTACAGTGCGATGCCAACTGCGCCGGTGAGGATGGTCGAAGAGATCATTTCGCATACGGCGTTGACACCGACAAATCCACAGATAAACAGAATGACATTTTTGCCTCCCATCAGATTCTGCATATACTCTGTATTTCCATATAGCAGCACGAGCGCGCTCATGAAGAACAGAGTGTTCAGAAAAGCAGAACAAAAGCCGGTCACGAAGCAGGCCGCGGAAGTGTTCACAGTTCTTCTGACGCCGCGGAAAATGTATCCGAGGAGCAGTCCATCCAGAAATCTGGGTACAAAGCGCTGAATGAAAGCCAGAAACGGGTTAATCCCAAACAGAATCGCACCCATGGCGCTGGTGCCGCCGATACCGATGCACTGAAGAAAACTGGTCAGTCCAAAGACCGAGCCCGTCACGGCGCCGCCGACCGGGCCGAGTGTAATTGCGGCGATTGCCACAGGAATCACGTTAAAAGTGATCGCAAGCGGACCGATATTCAGATATCCGAGCGGGGTGTAGGCCATGAGAAGCAGAATAGCAGTCATGAGACCAAGAATGACGAGCTGCGAGGTGTTGAATTTTGTGTTTGTGTTCATTTGATTTGTCCTCCTTGTTATTATTCCCTGTGTGAACAAGTACCTCAGGTGCGCCGGAGTGCGGCTGTCGGGAAGCTACCCTCCGTGTCGGTAGGATGCTTTACGGCAAAATGTCGATGCGCCAGGCGCAGGTATGACCTGTGATATAGGTATCTCCTTCAAATCGGGATACAACACAACTACCGGCACAGTATACCACAAAGAGCATGGGTGATACAAGAGAAAAAAATTTCTGCAAAATCTGCTATAATTTTCCTTGTTCTGTCACATTTTGGCAAGGTTTACGTTTCTATGTCTTGTCAATCGCACAGTAACAGGGGAGAATAGCGGCTGTTTCTGTCGGAAACGCTCGACGAGATTTTCTTGCGAAATCAGGCGAAAAAAATATAATAAAGACAGGCCGATGCAAACAGCGGCGCAAAAGGGAAGCTGAGAAACATGGCTTCCTATTTATAAGGAGAGGAGTATAAATGATGAACAAATTAAATGTCGCTATTGCGGATGATAATGACAGGATGGTGCAGATTCTGGATCACCTTGTCAGCAGTGATGAAGAATTACAGGTAGTAGGGAAAGCAGGAAATGGAGAGGAACTGATCGAAATTATAAAGGAAAAGGAACCGGATGTGGTTTTGCTTGATATTATTATGCCGAAGCTGGATGGGCTTGGCGTGATGGATCGAGTCAATCGGGAACCGAATATGAAAAAGCCGGCGTTTATTGTCATTTCTGCAGTCAGCCAGCAAAAGACTACGGTGGAAGCGTTTAATCTCGGCGCGGAATATTATATATTGAAGCCGTTCGATCAGGAAAATGTACTGAATCACATCAAACGTGTGCGTACGCGCAGCGAACGAATTCTTCCCGGCGACCGGCGGAGAACCCCGGAAGAAAACCGGGCGGATTATCTGGAACAAAATCTGGAGAGCGACGTGACAAATATTATTCACGAAGTCGGCGTACCGGCGCACATCAAAGGCTACCAATATTTGCGCGACGCGATCATAATGTCGGTGACGGATGCGGAGATGCTCAACTCGATTACGAAAATCCTCTATCCGACGATTGCGAAAAAGCACCAGACCACACCGAGCCGTGTCGAGAGGGCAATCCGTCATGCGATTGAGGTCGCCTGGAGCCGGGGAAAGATGGATACGATTGAAGAACTGTTTGGATATACCGTCAGTAATGGAAAAGGAAAGCCGACAAATTCCGAATTTATTGCTTTGATCACGGATAAAATACGGCTTGATTATAAAAGAAGAAAGTAAAGATGAAAAACGACTGGTAAGGAAAAGAATCTTTACCGGTCGTTTTTCGTCTGATGCGCAGAGCCTCCTACTCGATTTGATGAAATCCGACCAATTTTATAGGATTTTTGTCTTGCAAGAATCGTATACCGGGTATATAATACACTTCGATATCCGAGCAAAACGGTCGGGATTCGTAGTGGTGTATGATGAGTACGGAGGATTGATATGACTGAAAAATTATTACAGGTAAAAAATTTATCTGTCAGGGTAGAGGAGAAAGAGATTCTGCATGGGATTGACCTGCAGATTGGCAGAGGTGAGACCCATGTTCTGATGGGACCGAATGGTGCGGGGAAATCGACACTTGGTTATGCGCTGATGGGAAATCCCGCTTATGAGGTGACAGGGGGAGAGATTCTGTTTGACGGAAAGGATTTGTCTGAACTGTCTGTGGCAGAGCGTGCGAAAGCGGGGCTGTTTCTGTCGTTTCAGAATCCGTTGGAGGTACCGGGAATCACGCTGAGCAATTTTATCCGCAGCGCGCTGGAGCAGCGGACCGGAGAGCGCATCCGCCTGTGGGATTTCCGGAAGGAACTGGAGGCGAAGATGGAAGTTTTGCAGATGGATAAGTCCTACGCAAAGCGTGACCTGAATGTCGGTTTTTCCGGCGGTGAGAAAAAGAAGGCGGAGATCTTGCAGCTTCTGATGATGAAGCCTTCCCTTGCAATCCTGGATGAGACGGATTCCGGGCTGGACGTGGACGCGGTGCGCACGGTTTCCCGCGGCGTAGAGGAATACCAGAAGGACAAGGATGGCTCTTTGTTGATTATTACGCACAGCACCCGGATTCTGGAAGCACTGCATGTGGATGTGACCCATGTGCTGGTGGATGGAAAGATTGTGGCTGAGGGCGATGCGTCGCTTGTGGATGAAATCAATGAGAAAGGTTTCGAGCAGTACCTGTAAGAGAGCGAATGGATTGCGTCCGACGCATATTTTTGCCGGAAGAGAAGACAGAAAGCAGGGAAACAGAGACCGGAGGTAATGACAGAGCATGAAAGAAAAAACCTGGGTTGAGGACGTCAACCGCAGTATTTACGATATCAAAAATGAAGAGAAGGATGTCTACCGGCTGAAAGCAGGGCTGACGCCGGAGATTGTGGCGCAGATTTCAGATGAAAAGCATGATCCCGAGTGGATGCGGGAATTCCGGCAGAAATCCCTGGAGATTTACAATGAGATTCCGGTGCCGGACTGGGGGCCGTCGATTGAGGGCCTGAATATGGACAAGATCGCGACTTATGTGCGGACGAATACAGACATGAAAGGAAGCTGGGATGAGGTACCAGAGGAGATCAAAAAGACCTTCGATCTGCTGGGCATCCCGCAGGCAGAGCGCGAGTCGCTGGCAGGCGTCGGCGCCCAGTATGACTCTGAGCTTGTCTATCACAATGTAAAGAAAGAAGTCGCGGAGCAGGGTGTGGTGTACACCGATATGGAGAGTGCCCTGAACGGGGAGTACGCGGATATGGTAAAGAGCCACTTTATGAAGCTGGTGCCGCCGCGCGACCACAAATTTGCCGCTTTGCACGGGGCAGTCTGGTCCGGCGGTTCGTTCGTGTATGTGCCGCCTGGCGTCAAGGTCGACATTCCGCTGCAGTCCTATTTCCGGCTGAACGCGCCGGGGGCAGGACAGTTTGAACATACTCTGATTATTGTGGATGAGGGAGCCGATCTGCATTTCATCGAGGGCTGCTCGGCCCCGAAGTATAACGTGGCGAATCTGCATGCGGGCTGTGTGGAGCTTTTTGTCGGGAAAAATGCCCGCCTGCGCTATTCGACGATTGAAAACTGGTCAAAAAATATGTACAACCTGAACACGAAGCGTGCGCGGGTCGAGGAGGGCGGCAAGATTGAGTGGGTGTCCGGTTCGTTTGGCTCCCATGTTTCTTATCTGTATCCGATGAGCATTCTGAACGGAGATGGCGCGCGGGCAGAGTTTACCGGCGTTACCTTTGCCGGACAGGGACAGAATCTGGATACCGGCGCAAAAATGGTGCACAATGCGCCGAATACTTCTTCCTATATGAATACGCGCTCCATCTCGAAAGGCGGCGGAATCAGCACTTTCCGCAGCTCTGTGGTCGTGAATCCGAAAGCAAAGAACAGCAAATCTTCGGTTTCCTGCCAGTCGCTGATGCTGGACCGTATTTCCCGGTCGGATACAATCCCGGCGATGGACATTCGCACCAGTGACGCAGATATCGGCCACGAGGCCAAGATCGGGCGGATCAGCGATGAGGCTGTTTTCTATCTGATGTCGCGCGGAATTCCGGAAGATGAGGCGCGCGCGATGATCGTCAGCGGTTTCGCGGACAATGTCTCCAAGGAACTGCCGGTTGAGTATGCAGTCGAGATGAACAACCTGATCCGGCTCGAGATGAAAGGAAGCATCGGGTAAGGGAGCAGGCTACAGAGAGGAGTAAAATCTATGGATATGACAGTAAACCGGCTGCCTGCCCCGACTTGGAACTGGCTGCGCGTGAATGAGGTAAATTTGCGCAATGTACCGGTTCCGGCAGAAGGGCAGATTGAGACGGAGACGCCGGATACCATTTCATATAGCTATTATAATAAGAAAGAAAATTTTTCTCCGGCAGACATTTCTGGCGCGGTAGGAGCGGATCTGGATGTGCTTTTGGAAGAGAGTGATGGCGGGTTTCACAGCTGGGAGATTGCTTCCGGGGTGAAAGAAAGCGCACCGGTGCGTCTGCACTTTTGTTATGAAGCGGAAAAGCCGGTGCAGAACCGTATTGCCATTCATGCGTGTGAAGACAGCGAGATCACAGTGATCATGGATTTTTGCGGCGAAGATGCGGCGGGCAGTGAACAGACGGCGCCTCAGAACATTTCGGATTTTGCCGTGGTGCAGACAAAGATCTGCGCGGAGCGCGGCGCAAAGGTGCATCTGGTACAGATTCAGAAGCTGCCGGAAAGCTTTACGTTTCTGAATGACACCGGAACATCCTGCGGCGAGGGCGCGCAGATCGAGACAATCCAGATTGTGCTCGGCGGCGGCAAAACTTATATGGGGATGCGCACGGATCTGGGAACGAAGGCAAGTACCCTGGAGAGTAAAATCGGTTATCTGCTGGATAAAAAAGAATCCCTGGATATGAATTATCTGGCTTATCACACTGGCGCGAAGACGACGAGCCGTATGGATGTCTCCGGCGTACTGCGTGGAGAATCCAGAAAGCTGTTCCGCGGCACAATTGATTTCCGGAACGGTTCGGTCGGCGCGAAAGGCGATGAGAAAGAGGATGTCCTGCTGTTCTCAGAGGGCGTCGTCAACCGCACGATTCCCCTGATTCTCTGCGAAGAGGAGGATGTAGAGGGAAATCACGGCGCGACGATTGGACGGCTTGATGAGGCACTGCTGTTTTACCTTGCCTCCCGTGGAATTGAGGAGGAGGAAATCTATGAAATGATGGCGCGGGCACGAATCGACGCGATCTGTAATGAGATTCCGGATGAGAAGACACGGGAACTGGTGCAGGGGTATCTTGTGTGAGTGGAATCAGCCTTGTAAGGACGATACGATTTCGTTCTGCATGGGGATACTCCGAACGCAGAGTGAGGCTTCCACGCAGTCAGGACTTGCTTTGTACGAAAAAGTGCCAGGATAGTAATTATTCAGGACAGTACTTCGCACTTGCTGCGAAGTACGTATGAAAACGTATATTATGTGGGGAAAAGCCCTCGCCGGGTGGCATCCCACCCAAAAACCGGATGGGATAATCCCCATCGCGTAGCGATTTTAAATGGGCTTTTCCCTCGTGACTGTGAAGGTACTGAACAGTTACCCAGGATATAGGGTACAGGAAAGGATAAATAAATTTTATGCCAGAGATGAATCGGAATAAATGGAATATAGAGGATATCCGTCGGGATTTTCCCCTGCTTCAGAATACAGATTACGCGTATCTGGATAATGCGGCGACTTCACAGAAACCGAGTGCGGTGCTGGATGCCGTGCGGGATTTCTATGAGACGAAAAACGCGAATCCGTTTCGCGGCCTGTATCCTTTGAGCGAGGCGGCGACGGAGGCGTATGAGAATGCGCGGTGGATTGTAAAGGATTTTATCAATGCGAAAAGCACAGAGGAAATTATTTTTACGCGCAACGCGTCGGAGAGCCTGAATCTGATTGCTTATAGCCTGGGCAGCGTTCTGTTTCAGCCGGAAGATGAGATTGTGGTGAGTATCGCGGAGCATCACAGTAATATGCTTCCCTGGCGGCAGGCCGCGGAGCGCGTGGGTGCGAAGATTGTATATCTGGAGTGCGATGAAAACGGTGCATTTACGGAAGAGATGCTGCGTGCGGTACTCACCGACCGCACGCGTCTGGTCGCCATCACACAGGTTTCCAATGTGTTTGGACGCAAAAATGATATCAAACGATTTGCCGGGGTCTGTCATGAAAAGGGCATTGTGATTGTGGCGGACGGTGCGCAGAGTGTTCCGCACATGGCAGTTGATGTGCAGGATCTGGATGTGGATTTTCTGGCGTTTTCCGGTCACAAGATGCTTGCGCCGGACGGCATCGGCGTTCTTTATGGAAAGAAAAAGTGGCTGAAAAAGATGCCTCCATTTCTGAGCGGAGGCGAGATGATTGAGTCGGTGACGCGTGATAAGGTAATTTACGCGGAGCTGCCGCATAAGTTCGAGGCTGGCACGGTCAACGCGGGCGGTGCAGTCGGTCTCGCGGAAGCGATTCGCTACATCCAGAGACTGGGCTTTGACTGGATTGAAGAACGGGAGCAGGAGCTTACTGCGCTTGCTTATTCCAAAATGAAAGAGATTCCGGGTGTGCATATATTTGGTTCAGAAGATCCGACCGATCACCACGGGATACTGACTTTTACCGTGGACGGCGTCCACCCGCATGACGTTTCAGAAATCTTAAGCGCGTCGAAGATCGCGGTGCGTGCGGGCCACCACTGCGCGCAGCCGCTGATGCAGCATCTGAAGGTCGGCTCTACGACCAGAGTCAGCCTGGCGTTTTATAACACCGAGGAAGAAATTTTACGCTTTACAAAAGCGCTCAGCCAGGTAAGGAGGAATATGGGATATGGAGAGTAGAACTTTTTACAATGAAATCCTGATCGACCACAATCAGCATCCCGGCCATAAGCACGAGCTTCCGGGGGCGAATCTGGTGCTGGAGGGTGTCAATCCGAGCTGCGGCGACGATATTTTTCTGCATCTTAAGGTAGAAAATGATACGATTGTGGACGGCTCCTTTGTAGGGGACGGGTGCGCGATCTCCCAGGCTTCTGCGGATATGATGCTGGACCTGGTTATCGGGAAATCCAGTGAAGAGGCGTTGCATCTTGCCGATATTTTCAAGCGGATGATTCACGGGGAGATCACGGACGATGAGCTGGAAGAACTGGAAGAGGCTGGAGCGCTGCAGGACATTGCCCATATGCCGGCCCGAGTAAAGTGCGCGATGCTCGGCTGGCGGACGATGAAAGAGATGCTGGACGAGGAAGAGTGACAGGATTGCATTGGAAGTTATCTCAGCCACTTTAAGTGTGACCAGTAACGTAAATTATACGAGAAAAATATGGGAAAAATGAAATTTCAATACAAACATACAATTTACGCCTGCTTCGTTGGCTATACGGTGCAGGCGATTATTAATAACTTTGCGCCGCTGCTGTTTCTGACCTTTCAGTCACAGTACGGGATTACGCTGGATAAAATTGCTCTGCTGACCGGTCTGAATTTTGGCATTCAGCTTTTGGTTGATCTGCTTTCCGCTAAATTTGCGGATAAAATCGGTTACCGCCCCTGTGTGGTTGCTGCACATATTTTTTCCACTGCCGGCTTGCTTCTGCTGACGGTTTTACCGGAGATGCTTCCGGATGCCTATGTGGGACTTTGCATTGCCGTGGTGGTATATGCGCTCGGCGGCGGCCTGCTGGAGGTTCTGGTCAGCCCGATTATGGAAGCCTGTCCGGGTGATGAGAAAGCCAAGGCGATGAGCCTTTTGCACTCCTTTTACTGCTGGGGTCATGTCGGCGTGGTGCTTCTCTCCAGCCTGTTTTTTGCGGTATTCGGTATTCAGAACTGGAAGATTTTGGCGGCTATCTGGGCGATCGTGCCGATTGCAAATGGAATCTTATTTTCAAAAGTGCCCATTGGCTCCCTGCTTGAGGAGGGAGAGGAAGGCTGCAGCATCCGCCAGCTGGCATCGATGCGCGTGTTTTGGGTCTTCATGCTGCTGATGGCGTGCGCGGGCGCCTGTGAACAGGCAGTCAGCCAGTGGGCGAGCGCCTATGCGGAGAGCGGGCTGGGTGTGCCCAAAACCGTCGGTGATCTGGCCGGGCCGCTTCTTTTTGCGGTGACCATGGGAAGTGCGCGCTTGTTTTACGGAAAATTTGGGGAGAAGATGGACCTCAAAAAATTTATGTGGGTGAGTGCAGTCCTCTGTTTTTGCAGTTATCTGATTATCGGACTTTCCTCTGTGCCGATTCTGGGATTTTTCGGATGCGCGCTTTGCGGATTGTCCGTCGGTATCCTCTGGCCGGGTACTTTCAGCCTCGGTTCCCGGGCAATACCGAAGGGGGGAACGGCGATGTTTGCTCTCTTTGCGCTTGCCGGAGATGTCGGCTGCAGCGGAGGACCGACCTTTGTGGGGATGATGGCAAACAATTTATTTGGGGGACAGTTGAATCTCGGCATTCTTGCCGGGATTGTATTTCCGATTTTGCTGTTGATTGGGCTGGCATTGGAAAAGAACGTGAGCAGGTGATATCCAGATTTGAACAGAAAAAGCACAGTCCGTCATTGAGACTGTTTATAAATATAGCCCACGCGTTGGGATACGAAGTGGAGCTTGTGAAAATGGAGGGTAATGCATGAGCCTCGGAATCACGCAAAAGATATTTCTGGATTTAAATCCTCCCACGGAAGAGGACAACCGCTCTTCCTGGCAGAGAATTTGCGATTCGCTGCAGGAAAAAGGCTGCGGGGATGTGAAAGCATCGACCTTCGTGCTGCGCAAATTATATCCGCTCTGTGAAGAAGCCGACTGGAAACTGACGATTTCTCTTTGCTTTGACGGCAGAGGCTGGGAAGCGGTCGACCTAGAGGCGGGCGATACCAGCGACGCACATTATGGCTTAGCGGTTGACCTGGGCAGTACGACTGTGGTCATGCAGCTGCTCAATTGCAATACGGGGGAAGTAGTTGCGCAGGAGAGTGCGTACAATCAGCAGATCGCGTTTGGAGAGGATATCCTGACACGTATTTTTTATAGTAAAGATCAGCCAGAGTGCCTGGAGAAGATTCGCCTGGCAACGATGGAGACAATCATCGGACTGATGGGGAGTATCACGGCGAAAACCGGCATTGATACGAGAAAATGTCTTTCCATGGTAGTGGCTGGTAATACAACGATGATTCATTTCCTGATTGGGATGGATGCGTTCTGTGTCTTTTCTGCGCCATATGCGGTGCAGGCGGATCAGCCGGGATTCATAAAGGGCAAAGAACTGGATATCCCAATTCCAGGCTATGTATTCTGCTATCCTGGAAAGGCAAATTACCTGGGCGGAGATATTATCAGCGGGATGGTGGCCACGGATTTATACCATAGAGAATCGGTTTCCTTGTTTTTTGACGTGGGGACGAACGGAGAACTGGTCGTTGGAAACCGGGATTTTCTGCTCTGCGGTGCCGGAGCGGCAGGCCCTGCACTGGAGGGCGGTGTCGTAAAGACTGGAATGCGCGCGGCGGAAGGCGCAGTGCAGCATATCCGTTTTTCTCATGTAGCTCCGGTTCCTGTGTCAGCAGAATGTGCGCGACAGAAAGAGAAGGCAGCGTACACCGTCCAGCTGGATGTCATTGGCGGTGGTGCGCCAACGGGAATCTGCGGCTCTGGCATTATTGATCTGATCTCTGAGCTTTTCCTGCATGGCCTGATTGACCTGCGGGGAAAATTTGTTCCGGAGTCGAGTGATGCGATTGTCTATCGTCCGGAAGAGGGGGAATACGCTTTTTGCTACGCGCCGGAATTGTGGTTTTATCAGAGCGACATACAGGAATTTATCCGCACAAAAGCTGCGGCTTACACAATGATGGAATATCTTCTCTCTGAGACAGGACTTGGGTTGGACGACGTGACGGATTTTTACATGGCAGGAGCATTTGGCACCTATGTAAATAAGGAATCCGCGGTTAATATTGGTATGTATCCAGACGTCGACCTTGAGCGGATCCATGCAGAAGGCAATACATCGCTAAAAGGGGCGCAAATGCTTCTGCTCGACCGGCAAGTTGTAAAAGAACTGCCGGAAATCCTTGACCGGATGACTTATGTGCAGTTTGGTGCGGTCGAGGACTTTTTGCAGAAAATGACGGCTGCTTCCGCGCTTCCGCATACCGACCTGGAACGCTATCCGTCGGTGAAAGCGCGGCTTGCAGCCCAAAAGAATCCGCTTAAGACCAGATCATTCCAGGCGATTGAGCAGAAATAATATCTTGCGATTCTTTTTGAATGGAAGAAACCTTCACTCTGCATAGGAGTAATAAAAATCCATCTCCGGATACTGCGCACGCATCACTTCTGCCTGCGCTAAGGTGCAGTAAATGGTATGCAGGTTCGGAAGCGCGTCCAGCCCATCGTAGCTTTTACAGACACTGGAATATATTTTTAATACGGAGAGCTCTGTCAGCGAGGACAGGCCATAGAAATCCGTGATAGTGGCATTTTTAATATCCAGAGACTGTAGGGCAGGGAAGTCCATTCCTTCCAGAGAAATCATTTCCTGATTGCCTGTATATACACTCAAATCTTTTAGCGTGGTGAGTGGGGAAAGCGCCCCTAACGAATATCCATTCAGGGAATGAATAAACAGTGTCTCTAAGGAAAGCTCACCGAGAGCCTGGATGACCGGTTCCGAGAGATGATCAATCTCCAGGGAAACCAGTTCCTCCAGTTGGCCAAGGACTGTATAATCTGACAGGCTGACCTGATACAGGTTCAGTTCTTCAATCCGGCAATTTTCCAGTCCGTCCAGAGAGCGAATCGAAGTGGCGCTGATGTTGAGCTCACGCAGGTTGTTGAGACTGGCAATTACAGATGCATCCTGAATGTCCAGACCGGCCAGGTTTAATATCGTGATGTCGGAGTTGCCCTCCAGCGGAGATAAATCGGTCAGCGGGTTGTAGCCGAGCCCAAGCTCTGTGAGAGTGAGTCCGCTTTCTTTTAATAATGAGATATCTGTAATCTGCTGCCGATACAGGCATACCGTAGTCAGATTCGGCATATGCGTGAGGTCTTCCAGGGAAGAGATCGTGCCGGTCTCTTCATACAGGCCGCTTTCACGCATCTCATCATCATACACATATGGGTAGTCTCCCTGAAACCAGATTTCCTCGTCGCCCGAATAAATCTGAAGTCCGATAATGTGCAGAGCGGTCACCTGTTCCAGATCAGCTGTAGTGACCGGCTCTCCATTTGTGAGGCCAAGCTGTTCGCGTACCGCTTCCTCGATCAGCGATTCCGTGAAGGCGTATTCGGATTCGGGTGATGCCTCGCCGATGCTATCGGCAGTGCTTTCCGCATACCTGTCAGAGACTGCTTCGGTACCGCTCTCCGTATTCCCATCAGAGATTACTTCCGCAGGAAGATAGAGGAAAGCATCGCTGGCGAGTTCTTCCGTATCCGGAATGACAGCCCGTCCACTGTCCGAACGCAGGAAATGAACCAACAGTGCGGCAGCAATGAGCAGAGCCAGACATAGCGCACCGGTCAGTATGCCGCTCAAAAAAAGACGGCGTCCGCTTTGAGATGTGTTATCTGTTGGCGAAGCCTTTTCTGTCCGAATGGCTGTATTTTCTGATGGATCCTTTTCTGTCCGAATAGCTGTATTTTCTGATGGAGCCGTTTCTGTTCGATCAGCTTTATCTGTCTGCGGGGAGCCGGTCTGCTCTTGTTTTGAACTGGCCTGACGAACATATGGAAATCTGACCGCAAGCAGACTATCCAGCATTTCCCCTGCGGACTGGTAGCGATTCCGAGGATCAAACATGGTAGCCCGGCGGATGACGTCAGCCACCGGCTGGTCAATTTCATCCAGGAGAGAATCACTTAAACTGTATTCGCCTGTAAGCGCGTAGAAAAGTACCACACCCAGTGAATACAGATCACTGCGGGAATCGCATTGCTGATAGCCATACTGCTCCGGAGGGGCTGTGAGCCTGGTGCCCATCGGCAGCGTATCGCTGTCTTTCCCGGGTTGATAGAAGCGGGAGATCCCAAAGTCGATAAAATGACAGACACCGTCCACGTCAATCACGATGTTCTGCGGTTTGATATCCCGGTGAATCAGAGGAGGCGTCAACGAATGCAGATACTGCAAAGTATCTGTCAGAGAGATAATATAATCCAGAGCCTGCAAGATCGGCAGTCCCGGTTGTTCATAATTCATCTCGCACAGCTCTTCAAGCGTCTTACCTTCGATATATGTGCGAATATAAAAAGTCATTTTCGAAGTCGGGTCTTCATATAACTGAACTGCGTAGGGAAAACGCCCGGAATACTTTTTGTCTTCAACAGTATGGATTTTGTCCAGAATGTTTTTTTCATTTGCCAGCAGTCTGCAAAATACAGGATCCGAGGCGGTTTTCAGGATATACAGAACCTCTGCGTTTTTTTCCCGGAGAAGATAAGATGCGCTGCCCCCGGAAACTTTCAGGCAGGAGCACACCTCATAAGCCTCTGCCAGGACATCCGGAAGGACAGAAGCGTACTCATCAGTCCAGCTTTTCATGATACCTTACTCCTCCTTGTCGGAAAGCATCCCGTTCTTTGCGGGAGATACATTCTTATCGGAAGATCGTCCGACATTTTTGCCGGATAGAACTTTAGACCGTTTTTCGTAAAGAGGAAGCTCCCCTTCCCGAATCAGCATATCGTTGGCCTGCTGCATCGTAAAATTTTTTTCGATCGCGTAGATCAGAATCGCGTCGCGTCGTACCCGCGGATATAAAGCACCCTGTCCTGCCAGGCGAAGCATCTGCGATGTCTCCGGGTAGGTAGCTGACATACAGAACGCGATGCGCAGAATAATGTTTCGTCCGGGCATCTTTTTCCCGCTCTGGACATGATAAAAATAAGAACGCTCAATGCCGCTCTCTACAATAATATCTTTCGGAGCCATGCCGTGCTTTTCCATCAGCTGATACAGGTAATGGCAGAATACGGGATCTTCTGTCTTATCATGGTAGGCTTCCTTTACCTCTGAAAAATCATTGGACTTTTTGATCAGACTGAGAAGCTGGGATGTCGTCAATTTTTTCTTGTCATTCTTTTGTGCCAAAGGAATTCCCTCCCCGAAACATATAATATTTATAATAGTTTCGAACAGGGGGGGGGTAATGCGCTTTCTATCCGGAACTATTACACTTTTTCCAGTATACCATTC
>JAJPXU010000081.1 GCA_021205305.1 Lachnospiraceae bacterium | reverse complement strand
GGATGCTTTTTTACAAGTTCGCCAATCGGTGTTTCATCATTTTTTGCGTTTTCGGAACGTCCAATGTAGAGTTATCCATCTGGACACTTTGAAAATCGCAGTTTTAGCAAAACTGATCAATATTATCGCGCATGACTTCTTGATTTCTTTTTCGACGCTATCGACTGGCTTCTACCCTGCTCCTTCTCCTGCTCCCGGCGCAGATCTGATGCGCGCTCACGATACAGTGCCGGATTCTCACCCAACCTGTGGTCTACCAGCCGTTCAGCCAGAGTGACCCGGTCATATTTAAACTTCTGCCCAAATATTTCATGGAGTTTCTCGCGGATTTTGACATAGAAGCTGCTGCGTAAGGGAATACGCGCTTCCAGCAGCTGATTTTCCTGCTCTGAGTCTACCCGCTCAAGGGTTTCGCCGTACTCTTCTTCATCCACAGCAAGCTGAGCATTCAGCTGCTTCTGCTGAGTATCCAGTTTTTCCATATAGTCAGACATTTTTAAAAGAGTCTTTTCCGCCTCTTTCATCTCCGTTTCATTCTGGCAGCTAACCTTATACATCAGATAAGTTTTTCTGGTTTTCAGTTCTTCAATTTCCTCCGTCAGCGCGGTAATCTGCTGGTCAAGCTTTTTACGTTGTCTTGAATTGAAAAATCCGGTATTCTCTTTTTGTGTAAGAAGCTCCTGCTTCGTTTCCTGTTTTTGCCTCAGCTGCTTTTTTACAGATTTATATTCCGCCATAATCGGAGATGCGCTCTCAAATCGTTCCCTCGTATTAGCAATCTCTGCCGAGTTATGAAGCAGATGATATTGCAGCGTAACCATATGTTCCCGTATCTTTTCAAGAGTCTCTGCAACAGCCGGTATGACTTCCTTTACCGCGTTGGTCAGCTTCTTTATCTGTGCTTTCAGCTCTCTCAATAACTCATTGTCAGCCTTAATCTGACGATTCAGCTCGCGACGATCCGAGACAATGCCTTTATATTCCAGTTTTCCGGCAGTTACTCCTTCATGAATAGTAGGCTGTTCATCAATCCTTCTTTCCGCATGGCTGCGATGGTCAATGCGTTCTGAGCATTTCCATTTTTCCAGACAGCGGTTTACAGCATCCGCCCACGCTGCACGCCATGTGAGAAGCTGTTCCTCGCTGTTCCATTTTGCGGCAATGGGGTTCTGCCGTCCATATTTCGTGCTTTTGGGATGCTTGTCGGCACGGATCAGACCTCGCCGGTCGGCTTCGGACGGCGGCAGATAAATTTTCTTTTTCCCCTTTTCGGGTATATAAGGATACTGTTTCTCCCAACCGTCCGCTTGTGCTGTTTTTAACTCCGCGGCAGTAAACTCCCGCTCCTCGCCGCCGCGGACACACAGGTATTCTTTCTGCGTTTTGTACTGCCACTTTCCCTGTTCGTCGAGAGGACGCACAGTCAGCATGATATGGGCGTGCGGATTACGACCGTCAGTATCATGAATGCAGACATCCGCACACATTCCGTCAGCGACAAACTGCTCCTGCACAAATTCTGTCAGAAGTGCCTGCCACTGTACCTTATTCAGCTCAACCGGTAATGCCGCCACGAATTCCCGGGCAAGACGACTGTCTTTTGTTTTTTCGTTTTCTTCCACGGCATTCCAGAGCACTTCTCTGTCCTGCCATTCCCTCGGGGCATATTCCGGCAGAAAGATCTGCTGCCAAACAAGACCCTGTTTTCTTGTATAATCATGCTGTACACCGTCATAATCGTTGTATATGCGTGAACAGCTCATATAGGCTGCTGCCGCACAGGCTGACCGCCCGGCACCCCGGCTAATCACTTTTGCTTCCAAATGATAAATCGCCATGCTTTCACCGTCTTTTCCATTTTTATTACAGTTCAGGATATAGCAGTTGTAATCTGCCGTTCTGAATCGTTATGTATGTTTAAGAAGCCAACGCCGGCTGAATTCCATTCATGCCGACCTGCACCGGATGAGCCGGATGCAGGAGCTGTCCGCTTATGTCAGACAGTTCGGTTGGCTTCACAGGTGTTCCGCTTGCGGAATCACCTGCCCCCCCTCTGGAGAAATGTCCAGTGGACATTTCGTGAAGAGCGCACGTTCCTGACCGCAGGGAAGGATACCACCGCCGCCCCCAAAAGGGCGGTGGTGAGTAAGTGCGCCCTTACGGGAATAAAAACTGTAAGTCTACAATCCCCGGAGACGTATTGTCAGCTCTTGTTTTAAAGAATTTAAATCCATATTAACTACGGATGGAGCAACATTTTCAAGAATTGCGCCCTCCTGAATCAGCCGCCTTGTTCTTGTTTTTCTCTCTCGAACCCGGTTTCTCGCTTCTACTTCCTCCTGCCTGTGCTTAGCCTGCAGCAAAGCTTTCTCTTCGGCTGTCATTTCTTTATTCTCTGCCATATCTGGCTCCTTTCCCTGAATTGGCCGTTTCCGGCCTCAGATTTAACATTTTTGTCCGTATCTGGACTTAATTGTTTTGCAAGTACCGAAATTGGTATCACTTTTGACCTCCATCCCTATCATAAATAATTAAAAATCGTCTGCATCTCAAAGTGGTACTAATGTTGTTCACAGATGATTCACATCCGGCACCAAATAAATGTGCAAATCATATGGTTTTCTATGAAAACAGATTTTTCGCCTGTTTCATACTTTCCGATGCGATTTGCTCACGGATATTCTGATTGTTAATCCGGACTGGGACACACCGTTCCAAAATCCTGTCGTAAATACGCTTTCGGGCAATATCACCAGTGTTTTTCATCTCCGACAGCATGCACTGATTGACTCCAAACTTTTCAGTCCAGCAGCGATTCTCGACTGCTTTTTTGTTGTTGACATAAAGAATATTCATCGTACCGTTTCCAATGTCTGCCAGAAGATTTGTTCCTTTAAAATCGCCCAAGCGGTTGACAATGGCAGGATACCCTTGTGGATACAGACTGCATCCGGTAAAATGAATAGAATACTCCTTCGCATTGAAGCGATACTGCACATCCGGAGCACAAAGCAGGTAGCTCCTGAAGTTCTCTCTTTGCTTCCGTATCCAGGTCAGCGGCAATGCGGAAACGCCCCCTCACATTCGTTCGGCGGCAGCTTGCGCCGTCCATTAAAAAACGCTTCGCGTTGGGACGGCGCGGCCAGCGGCAAGATGAACATTCCCGCTTCTGATGCCGCAAAGATTCATCTCTCTCGCAACAGCCATCAGAGTCAGCAGAAAATAATCTTCATCCACTGCCTTATCTGCAATAAATTCCTTGTGTCCTTCCCCGATACGATAATAGCACCCGCCATATTCCAGAATATTTCCTGAGAAGATCGGTTCTGTGTCATAGGCGGTAATTCCTGTTGGCGTGACAGTATTTGCCGTTTTAATGTTGCCATAACCATGGTCTACGCCAATGATTTTCGTGTTGTTCAGTTCTCTCATGTTCTTTCATCCTCCTTGATACTGTGCTTGTCTGTTGTCGTTCAGACAACATTTGTAGTTGCAAAACAAAACGCCTCCCTTCTATTCTTTTGCCACCAGATTCATACCGGATTTTAAAGTCTGGTACTGGTTGCTTGCAGAAATAGTCTATCGTAAGGCGTGGAAAATGTCATTGAGTGGAAATTGAGCGGAATTTGACTGGATTTCACATTTAAATATCGCAAAAAAAGATGACCCCTGTCAGAGTCATCTTTTCTGGTACTCAGTTAATTGATTATTGCCGTAATTAGTGTTTAGATAAGAATTCCTGCGCAATATGAATGCTGGCTTGCGGATAAAGGTTCATAATCTCCTGATATTTTGCTTCTATCAGTTCCGGGGAATCTGCCCATATGATTTCAAATATGGCGATGGCCTTTTTAAAATGTTCTCCGGCCTCTGATATCTTTCCCTACAGCAGAAGAATGCTGCCTATCGTCTCCTGCACCACCGCGTAATCACCGCACATGTCTGAATTATTTTCTTTGATCGTTCGTGCCAGTTTGCGTAAGGCATATAAACCACGATCAGGTTCTCCGGTATCACATAGAAAGACAGCGTAATTTGCAATCTGAGCAATACAGTCATTCATGGCTGCCGGTTGATATTTCTCCATAATCTGAATTCCTGTCTTCATGTGATGTCGGGCAAGATCGTATTTCTCCATTTTTCGATACCTTGCACCCAGATTCG
Source organism: Lachnospiraceae bacterium (assembly GCA_021205305.1). Taxonomy (GTDB): domain Bacteria; phylum Bacillota; class Clostridia; order Lachnospirales; family Lachnospiraceae; genus Choladousia. The sequence goes on along the minus strand of JAJPXU010000081.1, from coordinate 21,408 downwards.
AATGGATATTGGATACCAGCAGCGCGTTCTCTGTACTGATCATTGGCAGAAGCGCAAGTGCATCCTTATCCAGTTTGGCTGCCTTCTCCTGATCTTTTTCACGGGAAGCCCGATAATCGAGGAGCAATGCTCTGTCTTCAGCCGTTCCTGCAGCCGGTTGTTCCAAAAGCCTCTGCATTTCTTGCAGGATCATATTCATTCCCTGCTCATAATGGTAGTTATCCATATAGGTAAATGCATCTTCCAGGAAACGCAGGTAGCTCTGCAAATCATCCTTTTCCGCAAGTGAGATGATATTTTCAATAGTCTGGAACATGACTTTATAGTATGTAATATCCAAACCGCGATGTAGACAGATATCTTGCAGCTTACTTAACAGAAGCATGCAATTGGCAATAGACGGTTTCAAATCTGTTTGAGCTATTTCCTGAATCATCGGATGCAGTGCAACACATCGTCCAGGCAACGGAGTAATAAATCCCATCTCGATCAAGTCATTTATCAAGTTTAAATCTGGAAGGGAAAGCCAGTCAGCCAGCCGCCGGCAAGCAATGCCAGTTAATGGAATCAACACCATATTTCTCATCAGCATCTGCTGTTTTTCTGAAAGAAGATATAAGGAAAACAGGGTATGAATATGCCCATAATAGGTTTCCTTCATCGGCTTTCCATCTTTTTTTATAGATATTCGATCCGTACTGTCAAGAGCAACCTTTTCCTCCTGCATTTTTTGTAGCAAAATGTGTGGCTCCAGTATGCCATGCTCCAACAGGCGTGCAGCAAGCTCCACCGCCAGCGTATGCCGGTGAACAGTATCAATGATCTCAGACAGTTCCGACTCGTGATTTCCTGCTTCGGAATAATAGCGCCCCATCAATTTCAGCAATGCGGTTTTATCCGAAATTTCCGAAAGTTCCATCGTAGCGTAGTGATCCATCCGGCTTCGTGTAGTAAAAAGTATCCGGCAGCGATACTTCATCACAACTGACAGAAAGCTGTCCTTGGTCGCTGTAACATTAAAATTATCAATAATCAGCAGAGTATCCGATTTTAACGTACGAAGGAAACGATTATGTCTGCGGAAACGTTCTTCCTCGCTCTCATCTGGCCTGTCGTCAATAAAGTCCAGATCAATCATATCCTGACGCAGATCACCGCTGTAAATGATGTATACAATATTTGTGTATTCTTTTTTGTACTGCTTCGCATAGGCTTTCGCGATTTCACTTTTGCCAATGCCGGCGATTCCATAAAGGAACACCTTTCCCTGGTCCGAAAGCATTTCATGAAGGCGTTCCAGTTCCTGTTCCCTTCCGCAAAAATACCGGCAGGGTTTCGGTACCTCATTTCCCATAATAAAGCCAGCCAGCACAGGAGAAAGATCCCCGCAGGCCAACAGTTTTTTCGTCTGCGCATCTCGCTTCACAAAGTCACGATCCATGCTAAAGTAAAGAACCGGCGCAATAAAATCTGCATCCTCCTTTTCATTCTTGCAGGGACACGGCTCTATCAATTCCATCTTCTTCCGTTCGGAGATAGACTCATCTCCGATCACCAATTCATATATCTTCTGCACAGCCATCGCACTATCGAACATGACCGGCAGAATATTTTGATATATATCCCGCGCCAGGTTCCGCTGATGTTGTTCGTCTGTATAGTACTTTGTGATTCGCGGACTCACCTTAGCCTGTCCATTCATCCACCGGCAGACAAGGCCATTATCAAAGTCAAAATCCCTTCCTTCATCGCTGCTGACAAAATCATCAAAAAGGGAATAGAGAAAATCCAACTGTCCCATATCATTATTTTCACTGATATATTTTTTGATGATTGCCATGACAGAAGCAAAGTCGCAACGTTCCAAAAAGATCACCACCTATTTTTGTCAATTCACAGTCAATCGGCGCTCAATGCAGATTTGTCTGTCGCATGGTATCATGCTGATACAAGGACTTCGAATGATTCTCGTTCAGACCCCGCCGGATGTATTCACTTCAAAGGACTAAAGATTCACGAACCGGCGCGGCATTGGAAACGAATCACAAGGAAATCCGTAGTATTGGTCATCAGTTGTTCGAATGAATTATATCACCGGTCATTCAGATTTGAAACACAAATCATACTATATTTCGTGGGCTACAATTCAAGGTAATAGCGGACAACTTCTTTTACATAAACTGAAATACCAGGGGGTGCCTGTTATGGCAAGAAAAAGTGCTGAAATCCATGTGATTGTTCATTATCCCAAAACAGAAGCCGGAAAAAAAGAACTGGCAGAGCGTGCCGCCGGCATCCACGCGGAAACCGTCAGCCAGTATATAAAGAATCTGGATTGTCCTGCTGCTCAAAAGGAGCTTCTGCTCGACTCGGTTATTGAAACTGTCTCGAATAGAAAAACAGGCGAGCAAGCCGATTAAAGAGAGCTTGTTCGCCAGTGCCAGCGAAACGCGAAGCGTTTTTGTCATCGCTGGCACGTCCTGCCGCCGAGCTATTGCGAGGTGGCATTTCTATCGTCTGCTTTTACCTGTTTTGGATCGTCTGCTTTTCTATTTTACAAGTATGCTTTTTATTCGGATCGTTCTCTGAATAATTGATCCCAACCAGAAGAATATCATGCCGCAGGTTTTCCAACTGTTTCGGATATTTACGATCTTTAATCTGTGCAATCGCACCGTCATCTGATTCATTCCATTTCAGTTCAATCAGAAGTACCGGTAAGGGCGAGCCTGCCCGGGGCAGATAAACCAGATCTGCATATCCATGGCCGGTAGGAAGCTCCTGAATTTCCGCATACTCGTCTATACAAACCATATACGCCGTGCGAACCACGCTTCGAAGTGCCTGTTCATTATTGTAAAACAGAGGTGCAGCCGAAGACTGATGTACCGACTCGATTGCTTCTGCCACAGCATCCTCGCGCATTGCCAGTGTATCCTTTAGAAGTTGTCTGGACCGCACAATCAGTCTTGCAAGCTCTACGTGTTTCTCACTGTCTTCGATAGCGGTAATAAATTCCTGTCGGATTTCCTCATTTGGAATGCGTACCGTCTTTGTATTCCTGTCATATGCCAGGTATCCCAGATGAATCAGCAATGTAAAAACATCATCCCTGTTTTTCAGAATGCTCATGTCGTTTTGAAATTTCCGTATATTGACAGGAACATCCTGTCCGCTCAGCATACTTTTCAGAGCACTCTGAATTCCGTCAAAGTCTTCTTCTATATAAGATTTCAGAGACTCATATGTTTCTGTATTCGCCCAATACGTATCATAATTACGCATGGAGATTGCCTCCATGACAGAATTCGGATTATAGACAGATCCGCTGTCATCAAACGAATATCCATCATACCAGCGTTTCATATCCTCATAATTCAACTCATGTTCTTTACAGAGAGCCTTCACTTCATCTTCTGTAAAGCCTACATAACAGGCCAAATTCCCAGGATTGACCATAGTAAGCTCCAGAACATCGGTCAGGGCCGACTGTTTTCCATATTTTTTGATTGGAAGAATGCCAGTCATATATGCCACAGCAATAGCCCTGCTGGTCACAGGACTTTTGAATAAGCCCCGAAGCAGATTCAAATACTGCTCTTTCACAAGACTATTATCAGCTGCTTCTCGAAAAATCGCATCCCACTCATCAATCAGAAAAACGAACTGCCGCCCAGTAGCCTCCGTGATCTGAAAAAGCGCAGTCGGAAGGTCTGTCCCCCCTTTTACCTGCGGATAATCACTCGCAAGCTCTTCGATCACCTGACTCTGCATCAGCAGCACGATCTGGTCTATGCTTTTGCCCTGACTGAGAAGCTGCGATATAAACCAGGTAATATCTATATAGATAACATGATACTGATTGAGATGCGTCTTATAAGAGCCATCCCCGGCAATTTTTAAATCCTGAAACAATTCTCCGGAATCACAGCTGTAATCATAATAAGCGCAAAGCATCTTTACCGCATAGGATTTTCCAAATCTTCTTGCACGGGTGAAACATATGAACTTTTTGGGGACATTGATCCGGCTGTTCACAAAAGAAATCATGCCGGACTTGTCCACATACTCCGCTTTCCGGATTTGTCTGAAAGCTTCTTTTCCCGGACTATAATACAATCCCATTCCCACCATCTCCTGCGTTTTCACTTACATTCGCTCCGACAGCATCCCCGCTGTGTTCATCCGTTGTATTGATCCTTAGTGTAACAGATTTTTTCAGTCTTGTCATTGATTTATTGATCGGGCAAGCCTCTTTTTTTCTTGCCCCATCTTGATCCCAACCTGGCCCCGTCTTGTTCCTTCCGTATATTGTTTCCTTCCAATCGAGTAGGAGTCGACCTTTTCGACTCCTACTCGCCTGCGCGAGCCGGGTGCGGCTTTAGCCGCAAAACTCCCTGCCCGGCTCTGCGCATCACAAATTTTGGTCTGGCTCAAATTGAACCAGACCACTTTTTCTCTTCAGCATTCATGAACAAACTTCATTTACTTTTATGTAGTCTCTGAGATATTTTTCCCATGAACTTTTCGTAACCCGCTTTTTCCCGGACTCCCATATTTGAAGTGTGGCGGCGGGAACCTGAATCAGCCGGGCAAAGGCTCTTTGATTCAACCCCAGGCGCTTTCGACAATCCAGAAGCATTTTCCGCTGACCGTTATACAGGAAGGAATTGTACTCGTCCAGCAAATCTGTTACAGGCACATGAAACAGCTCCGCAAGCCTGTCCGCAACATCACTCGGAATATAATCGGTCTCTCCGCTTTCAAATTTCGTATAGTGTCCTCGTGTAATGCCGATTTTCTCTGCCACCTCTTTTTGCATCAGGCCCATGTGATGGCGGCACCAGCGCCAGCGAACGCGAAGCGTTTTATTAGCATCGCTGGCGCGACCTGCCGCCGAACGCAGTGAGGGGGCGTTTCCATTCTTCAGGCGGGCGGGCACATCCTCGATTTCTTCATAGCTATGGTATTGCTGATTACAAAGCTGCGCGTCCACAAGCCGATGCGGTACAATCAGGCGGAAACGATAAATACATAATGGCGCATAGCGCACAATTTTGTCCTTTGTCCTGCACATCAGGTAATTATGATCCGAAAACTGAGCAAAAATCCGCCATCTGTCTTCTCTGACTGCTTCTTTCTCACCCGAAAACGCGTTGGCGAGCGGATAGGTTTTTCAATACAACGGGCCGCGTATGTGCCCAGCCGACTGTTCTTTTCCATATCAAATGTCATCACCGCCTTGATCAATCCGATGATTCCAATTGACAGCAAGTCATCCGGATCCAGCTCAGAAGACTGATACTTTTTTGCCATATGCGCCACCAGACGCAGGTTGTGCTCAATCAGCTGATTTCTGGCTTCCATATCACCCTCTCTGTACCGTGCGAGATAATATCTCTCCTCTTCCGCAGAAAAAGGGGTTTTAAATGTCTCCAAAAAGGCACCTCAAATCAGAATGAACTGCGGTTTTTATTTATTCTATGAAAACGCACATACAAAAGTGCTTTTCCAAATCCCCGGTTTCCGCATCGGGTGTGTCCTTTACTCGTCTTTCGCCCATCCAAAAGAATAACGCACCGCTTTATCCCAGCCTTTCAGCCGACGCGCGGCTTCCTCTGAGGACATCCGCGGGGTAAAAATATGCTCTGTTTTCCAGTTCGCGTGAATGTCATCCGTGCCGTTCCAGTAGCCGACCGCAAGCCCCGCCAGATAAGCCGCGCCCATAGCTGTGGTCTCTATGCAGTTCGGACGGTAAACGTTTTGCCCAATGACATCTGCCTGGTACTGCATCAGGAAGTTGTTCGCGCTGGCGCCGCCGTCAACCTTCAGACCGGAAAGCCGGATTCCGGCGTCCTTTTCCATGGCGCGCAGGACATCGTTGGTCTGATAGGCCAGGGACTCCAGCGTCGCGCGTACAATGTGATACTTGTTCACACCGCGGGTCAGGCCTACAATGCAGCCACGCGCATAGGGATCCCAGTAAGGCGCCCCCAGGCCGGTGAAAGCCGGTACCACGTAGCAGCCATTTGAATCCGGAACACGCTCCGCAATCCATTCGGTATCCGGCGCGGAATCGATCAGGCGCATCTCATCACGCAGCCACTGGATCGCAGCGCCAGAGACAAAGATCGAGCCTTCCAGCGCATAAGTAACCTTTCCGCCAATGCTCCAGGCAATGGTCGTCACGAGACCGCTTTTCGAAGCTACAGGCTCACTGCCGGTATTCATGAGCAGGAAACCGCCCGTGCCATAGGTATTTTTCACCTCTCCACGCGCGAAGCAGGCCTGTCCGAACAGTGCTGCCTGCTGATCTCCCGCAGCGCCTGCGATGGGAATTTCCCCGCCAAAATAAGAAGCGTCTGTCGTGCCGTAAATACAACTGGAATCAGCCACATGAGGCAGCATACTTTGGGGAATATCCAGAATACGCAGAATCTCATCGTCCCATTCCAACGTATGAATATTAAAAAGCATCGTGCGGGAAGCGTTGGAACAGTCCGTCACATGCACTCTGCCCCTGGTCAGCTTCCAGATCAGCCAGGTTTCGACAGTACCAAAAAGCAGCTGTCCTGCCTCAGCCTTTTTGCGCGCGCCGTCCACATGCTCCAGAATCCAGTGTATCTTTGTCGCGGAAAAATAAGCGTCTAACACCAGGCCCGTTTTCTCACGGATGCGCTCCACCAGGTCTTTGTCTTCTGCCAGCTCATCACAATACTCTGCCGTCCGGCGGCACTGCCAGACGATGGCCCGGTACACCGGTATCCCTGTTTCTTTGTCCCAGACGACTGCGGTCTCCCGCTGGTTGGTAATGCCAATCGCGGAAATGTTCTGCGCAGTGGCGCCGATTTTGGACATTGCTTCCACAGCCACACCGAGCAGTGTCGACCAGATTTCATCCGCATCCTGTTCCACCCAGCCTGGTTTCGGAAAATACTGGGTGAATTCTTTCTGCGCGATGCTGCACAGATTTCCCTCATGGTCAAATAAAATACAGCGGTTGCTCGTCGTCCCCGCGTCCAGTGCCATTATATACTTTTTCATTTGTTCTTTTCCTCCTCAAAAAACCGTCTCAAATCCGGCATTCCCCACCCCTGCCGATTCTGCGGATAGCCAAGATCAACCGCTGATTCGCGCAGACGCATTTTCACTTCTACATTTGACAGCCAGGGCTTTTTCTCAAGCAGCAAAGCAATCGCCCCGGCAATGGCCGGAGCAGACATAGAAGTACCGCTTTTTCTGCCGTAATACTTTCTGTCTGACCAAAATGCCGCACAAGATACAATACCGGTACCGGGAGCCACGACCTCGGGCTTGCAAATACACGCTCTCGTGGGACCACAGCCAGAGTAGCCGGCCACTGAACCATTCTGGCGGCGGAAATCATCGGAAGAACCCACGGTAATGACTTTTTTGCTGTTTCCCGGCACAGTAATACTCATCGGCTGCGTTCCCTGGTTTCCCGCCGCCACCACTACGATAAGACCTGCATCCCAGGCCTCTTCTACTTTTTTTACCAGCAGGTCCGTACCGGCGTCCAGTTCCCCCTTTGTGCCGCCCGCAGAAATATTTAAAATCCGAATCTGATAACGAGATATGTTTGCAATCACCCAGTCAATCGCCCGCAAAAGATCCTCCAGCTCACCCTCGCCGCGCCGGTCCAGCACTTTCACCGGCAGCAGCCGACAGGCCGGGGCAATCCCACAATATCGGCCTTTTTCGCATCGGCCATCGCCGCCGATGATACCCAGCACATGGGTACCGTGCGAAGCGTCATCGTAACAGTCCTTCCGGCCGCTCACAAAATCCGCAAAGCCGCAGATCCGTCCTTGAAAATCCGGATGGTCTGCGGCCGCACCGCTGTCCAGGGAGCACACGGTCACATTTCTGCCCAGGATTCCGGCCTGATGCACCTCGTCCGCATGTAAAAGAGCCCGCATGCGTTTCACTCGGCGTACCTCCCCGTCCCTTTTGCTTTATCTTATGATAAAACATTTTATTCGTTCCTGTCTCCGTCACACTATTATTTTCGCACTATAATCCTTTTGCCACATGGCATTCCGCACAAAGTATGGCAAACTATTACTCTTTTGCTGCCAATAATCAGACCGAAACTCATGGGTTCAAAAACTCGTACACCAGCGACGATATCTCCTGAATCAATGTGTCCGCATTTCCGGAACCCATCTCTTCCACACCGGTCGACATCACACAGAGAATATAATCCGTTTCCTCCCCAAAAACAATCGCCGCATCATGCGATTCATCATCCGTTTCTCCCGTCTTATTCGCGACCTCAATTCCTTCCGGAACCCCTGCGGGAATCTTTGTCGTAGTATCCTGCTGCAAAAGCAGGTCCAGCATTGCCATGGAATCCGTATAAGAAACACATTCACCATTGTAGATTGCTTCAAGAAGCGCTCCGCAATCCTCTACTGTCGTGTGATTCGTTCCCTCACCAGTCGTCTCATAACTGGAATCTGAGGGATGCAGTGTCGTGTAAACACCCGTGTCTGCGAACGCATTCTCAGCTATATAAGAATTAACAAAACGGCATCCTGTTACAAAGCTTCCGCTGCTGCTGTGCAGGCGCACCAGTTCATTATACGATTCGTTTCTTGAATATACAATCATTGTATACAAGCGGTCCTCAATCACAGAAGCAGCAGTGGCCGCATCCGTATGATTGATCGTACAGTAGTTGGAAATAATATCATCCATATTTTCATAACATGACATCATCACAAACAATTTAATCAGGCTGGCCGCGTATATACTCTGATTATTAATTGATATCGATTCATTCGCATTCAGATCTTTCACGTAAACACTCCAGGTTCCGGAAACAGAGTCCGCCTCTATCTTCGATTCAATCAGAGCAGAAAGTTCCTCATAATCGAATGCCAGAGCGTTTCCCTCCGTTTCCTCCGTTTCGGACTCTGTCTCCGCCGCATTCTTTTCCGCCACAGAATCCGCCGCTGTCTCCGTTTGGGACTCTGTCAGCAAGACCTCAGAGATTCCCCCATCATAGTTTTGTATTCTGTGAACGATCAGACCAATTCCAATCGCAAAAAGCAGAATCGCTGCCGCCAGAATCCCGATGCGTATCCTCATCCTGCGGATTTCCCGTTCCCTTGCGAGTTGTCGGTTCAGTCTGCGCCATTCATCACCCATTTAAAATTCCTCTTTCTATATACTGTGAGATATTATAGTAAACGAAATAAATCATTTTATTTTGCGCCCGGACGCGCTTTCACAATTTCTTCTATAACGCAAAACAACTCTTGCGTCACAGGTTAATACAGTAATAAGAATCGGGTGTGAACGTGAAATGTTTTTTTCGTGAACGGTATGAATGATAATCATAAAAGAATATCCCGCCTGGAAAACCCAAAGCGGGATAGCTTCTCTCTGTTTATCCGCAAATGCCGACTATCCGTCATCCTTAGTCTGCACTGAACAGATTTTTATTCACATAGCCAACCGTGCCATTGTAGCTGATCTTATACCAGCGATCCGTATAGCCAATCGCCGTAACTTCCGTATCAGAAGCAATAGTACCGATGATCTCCCCATCCTGAGAAGGTTCCGAACGCATATTAGCCCCGGCCGTCGCCCGGAGTGTAAACTGCTCCGCGTAAGTCTCTACACCATACTCAAGATCAATCGCAGAGGTATCGGTCGTGGTTGTCGTCAAATCAGCCTCGGAAACCGCTGTATCCGTGCTGGTTGCCGAAGCGTCCGTCTCTGACACCGTCTCCGTAGACGCACCTACAAATTCTTTGTATACATATCCATTTGACTCATAGTCCTCCACGGATACCATATACCAGTTCGTCGTAGCACCGATCACACTGATCTGATCTCCATTCGCAAAGCTGGCAACAATCTCTCCCTCTGTGCTCGGCTGTGAACGGACATTCAGATCGTCCAGCGCATACATCACATGAATCGTATCATACTCCACCAAAGCCGCTGTCTCTTCCTCCACAGTTGTATCTGTCGTGAAGGTCTGCGGTTCGGTCTCACTCTCTGTCTCCGTCTCGGTTTCCGTTTCCGTTTCTGTCTCGGTCTCCGTTTCCGTCTCTGTCTCGGTTTCCGTCTCCGTCTCGGTCTCGCTCTCTGTCTCCACAGTATCCTTCCTCAGCTGTTCACAGCCGGTCACCGCAAGTGACATAGAACAGCACATCAAAAGCGCCAGGAGCCATTTTCTGCTCTTGTTCATCATAAAATAATCCCTCCATTATCTTACTATACTCTTCCTCTACAGTGTATAAACAGTGCTTTTATCATACCACCCTGCTTTCAAAATGGCAAGGGCTATCACATTTTTTTAACTTTTTCCTCATCTGGCATCATCCAAGATCTGTGTCACACTAAATATAGAAGAAAAATAGCTTGGATAATTTTCCAGAATATAGCCCGTAATAGAACGGCGGGTCTGCCGCAGATAAGTCTGCGTCACAGAAAGGTAGTCATCGGATGCCCACAGCCCAACCAGATAGCAGAAGCCTTCTCCCGTCAGAAAAACAGACTCCTCAGAGGTATATGTCACCTCAGAGCCATAGGGATAAATCAGTGTATCACAGTCTCCGATCAGACTGCCAATCGTCTCCTCCCACTGTGTAATATCCTCTGTCAGTTCCTCATAGGTCATATCACTCATATAAGAGTAGCTGTATCCTTCCGATGCAAACGTCCATCCATTCTCCCTCAGCTTCGCGGCGATCTGGCGCACAGTCTCCGCATTGCTCTCCCAGGCGGAGTCAGAACCTTCCTCCACGGAATAACCAAACGCTCCATCTTTTCCGGACAGACCGATAATGCCACGTGCCCCCTGCCAGGAAAAATCCGGGTGGGCTTCAATAAACTGCTCCAGCACCGGAACAACATCATATGCCCCTGTCCGGGTAACACCATCTGCATCCGTGTACGCGGCAGCCACTTCGCCGCTCGCATCAAGCACCAGCTTTGTCGCAATGCCATCGCCGCTGCGCACACTTGCATAATTCAGGTTCTCCACAGAAAGTACCAACGGTTTCCGATCTTCGGGCAGCTTTAAAGTCGCCGCAGTCAATGTGATATCTCCAAATCCGTCGTCCGCTTCTTCCGCCAGATCGTGAATGTCAATCAGAATGTAGCCATTGGCGTAAAGCTGCTCCAGAATCCCTTCAAATTCGCTGACCGTAATCAGATTCTGACGGTAAGTCTCCGCGTAGCTGTCTTCGTCAAACGCCAGATCCGTGTCCACGATCAGATTGGGAAAATTCAGGTGAAGGATCTCTCCTTCGTATTCCACCAGGGAATCCAGCGCATCCTGGTATTCGGCAATCGCCTCCTCGGCCCGTTCGTCCCCCTCCAGCGACGAAGTCTCCTCAAGCAGCGCAATCGCTTCCTCGTACCAGTACCCCTCCGCAAGCGTCTCCGCCTGTTCCAGCGTCTGCAACCGTTCTTCCTCGAGTGTCTCCTCCGCTTCCACCTCTTCGCGTTCAGCCTGCATCTTCGGAGTCTCGACCGGAGAATTGTTCTCGTATTCCCCTACCGTACCAATACTCTCAGCGATCTGATAATTGAGTACACTTCTGGAACAGCCGCACACGCCCAGCGCTGTAAGCCCGGCGATAAAAATCGCCGGTATGAATCGTTTTCTTCCCGACATGATTGTTCCCCTTTTTATTACTACTGTTCACTCCCCGATCATGCACTTGCTGCGCGGTCAGGGTGCAACCTATAACCCCTTTTTTTATAGTCCTCATCCACACGAGGAAAGGCAGGCAAACCCCTGGCTGCAAAGCATCTCCTCTGTCTCATCCATTTCTTCCGCGTTCAAAATCAGAATCGGTTTTTCCCCGCTGCTTCCAAAAGAAGAATAGAAATAATTGATATTGACATTCCCATCCTGCACCGCCTGAAGAATCGCCTCCATATCGCGCTGTACTTCCTGCGCTTCCATCGCAATCGCTATTACTTCACATTCCTTTACGACAAACCCCGCCTCTGTCAGTTTTTCAAGCGCCGCTTCCGGCTGATTGACAATCATACGAACGATACCAAACTCTGGAGAGTCAACCGTTGAAAAACCACAGACTCGGATATTGTTTTCACGCAAGACCGTCGTCATCTGCCATATTACCCCTTTTTTGTTTTCCACAAACGCTACTATCTGTCTGATCATCCAAATTTCCTCTTTTCTCATCTGTTGTAAACTTTTTCTGCGTGCTCAATTATACACGGCAATTTTTGTATATGCAAGTGATTGTTCTCTGATTTCTGTTCTCTCCCGGTATCTGTCATGATTCGTTCTGCGAATCATGACAGATACCGACCTTATTTTCTATTTTTTTCTTAAGGTTACCAGACTTTGCTTTACTTTTCGACCATTTTTTTTTATACTGAGAGAAACAGGATTCAAATGAAGGGGGGATTCTTTTGTACGCCAGAAGATTCATTTCAGTTTTGACAGCTGCCTTAGCTGTCGGTATCTGTGTTTTTATCACTTATATCAGCCGTGATGTAGAGACTGCCTCACTGGCGATCAACCTCGGTTTTCTTGCGGTGATGCTGATCGCGATTGTGGCCTCCTTTTTCACCGGACTGCTTCGTCTTATGAAAGTCAGCAAAAGTCTGAATCACGGAGCGGAGCTCATCCGTACTATGGCACCGGATGGTGAGACGCGCCTGCCGGATGGTTTCTTTGGAAACGAGTTTCTGGACAAGTGTTATGCGGAATACTGTGACCTGGTGAAAAAGCATCCGGACGGTTCCTGCGATATCAGCGATTTTATCAATGAAGACACCGTTGAAACCTACGTTCACCGCTCTCTTCTGGAGCTGATTCCGGATATTCTCACAAGTCTTGGTATTCTCGGTACCTTTATCGGCCTGGTGCTTGGCCTGCGCAGCTTTGACCCATCCGGTTATGAACAGATGGCAGATTCCGTCTCACCGTTGATTGACGGTATCAAAGTGGCGTTCGTCACCTCCATCTATGGACTTGCGCTTTCGCTTCCGTTTTCTTTCAATCTGCGCAGCGAGTTGTCGGAAATGGAAAACAATCTTGAACTGTTTACAGATACTTTTTATCTGTATGTACGCCCCAGCCATGAGGTTGATTCTGCTGCCCGTCTTCTGGAGCAGAAAAAGAACCAGGAAGATATCACCAATGACCTGACGCAGATTTTTGTAGAGCAGATGACAAAGAGTTTTGAACTTTCCATCACTCCCGCGTTTGGGCAGATGACAGACGCGATCAATCAGATCGTAGAGAACTTTACCCGGACACAGGAAGAGTCGGTGGCACAGATTTGCGGAACGATTATCAATGACCTGCACGCGGATCTGGACACTTCCTTCCGCCAAATCGGACAATCCGCACAGCAACTGGAAAAAACGCAGTCCAGCTATATGGATTTCATGGATCGCTCCATGGCCCGCCTACAGCAGACATTTTCCGATTTACAGAACAATCTGGAAAAATCCGAGCAATACAACGAACAGACACTCACGAAGCTGACGCAGGCACAGCAGGAAGCATTCCGCATCAACGAAGAGCAGAAAGCCACCTACCAGGAATATATCCGTTTCATGTACCAGTCGATCGAGAAATACTCTGACGTCTGGGAAGAAAACAGCGCAATGCTTCAGAGTTATTCGGATGAGATTGCGAAAATGGGGCCGGTTCAGTCAAATCTGGAAATTCGCAGAGAACTTGCTGATCTGTCGGAGCAGCTAAAAGAGATCAGCCGACAACAGACAATTTCAGGGGATATGTCTGTGAACCAGGAAGAGACCGAGCAGATTTTCCAGGAGATCATAAAGAAGCTGAATCAGCTGGAGAAGCAGACTGCCGAGCCCGTCCTGTTCCGCCGGAAAAATAAGAGGTGATAAGGCATGCGGGGAAAACGGAAAAAAACTTATGAAGGACATAACGTATGGCGCTCCTACTCCGACATGATGGCCGGGCTTCTGCTGCTTTTTGTACTGGTTATGTGTATCTCTTTCATGCAGGCTCAGAAGAATTATCAGGAACGCCTCGCAGAAGAATCCGCGCACGCGGAAACGACCAGTCTGCTGCAATCCCAGCTGGAGGAACAGCAGGCGCTGTTAAATGAGCAGGAGTCGGAGTTGGATGAGCAGGCTTCGCTTCTGGCTTCGCAGCAGGCGGATCTTGATGAGCAGAGTGCTCTTGTCGCTTCGCAGCAAGAAAGTCTGGACGCGCAAAGCGCACTTCTTGCACAGCAGGAATCAGAGCTGAATGAGCAGGCTGCACTGGTCGCTTCTCAGCAGGCTGCACTGGATGAGCAAAGTGCTCTCGTTTCTTCCCAGCAGGCTGCTCTGGAGGAACAGCAGCAGAAAATTGAGCAGATCATCGGTGTCAAGGCAGATCTGATCGCCGCCCTGAAAGAAGAATTTGACGCGCAGGATCTGACCGTCACGATTGACGAGACGGACGGTTCAATCGTCCTTGATTCCAGCGTTCTGTTTGGCTTTAATGAATACACGCTGACAGAGGAAGGCCAGACACTGCTGGGGCAGATTCTTCCAATCTACTGTTCTGTACTGATGTCTGATGAATATTACGATTATCTCGCAGAGATCCGCATTGATGGCTATACCGACACGGCCGGTACCTATTACTCGAACTTACAGCTTTCTCAGTCGAGAGCGTTTGCTGTGGCCGCCTATCTGCTTGAGTTGGGCACGATTTCTTCCTCAGAAATGGAGAAGCTGGAAGAAAAACTGTCCGTCAACGGCCATTCCTGGGCAGACCCCGTCTACGCGGATGACGGTACCATTGATGCCGACGCCTCCCGCCGGGTTGAGATCAAATTCAGTCTCAAAGATGAGGACATGATCAATGAATTAAAAGAAATTCTGGACGAATCGGCTGATGCTGCGGCAACGGACGAGAGCAGCGAAACTGCCACTACAGAAGAGACGGATGCACAGGAAAATGATACTTCCTCTGACACAGTTTCCGAAGATGGCACAATTTCCGAAGACGAAAATACTGTAAATAACAGTTCGGCTGATGAGGATATCATACAGGTAGAATAATCGCTCCCGCATTCAGGACAAGTATAAGAATACAAAAAAGATACCCGACTGGGGAGCATATCACTCCCCGCCGGGTATCTTTTTCCCACTATTATCAGAAAACAAACGTAAGTCGTTTTACTTCGTTTCCTTCTCTTCTTTTACAATCTGGATATGCACGTCACGCAGCTGTTTCTCCTCTACCTCTGCCGGCGCGCCCATCATCACATCCTGCGCGTTCTTATTCATCGGGAACGGGATGATTTCGCGAATGCTCTCTTCACCGGCAATCAGCATCACCATACGGTCTACACCAGGAGCGATACCTGCGTGTGGCGGTGCGCCATAGCAGAACGCGTTATACATAGCCGGGAATTTCGCTTTCACGTTCTCCTCACCAAGTCCTACAATATTGAATGCCTTGACCATAATCTCCGGATCATGATTCCGAACCGCACCGGAAGACAGTTCCACGCCATTGCAGACCAAGTCATACTGATAAGCCAGTATGTTAAGTGCTTTTTCCTGATCTTCTGCTGCCTCTTCCAATGCTTTTAAACCGCCCTGCGGCATAGAGAACGGGTTATGGCAGAATTCCAGTACGCCGGACTCTTCACCGATTTCATACATCGGGAAGTCGACAATCCAGCAAAATTCATAGCTTTCTTTGTCCATATAACCGTCAAAGCGGTTTCCAATCAGCTTCAGCAGAACGCCCGCGCCCTTTTGAGCCGCTCCACGGCTGCCGGCAGCCAGTGCCACGAAATCACCAGGCTTCAGTCCAAGGGCTTTGGCCACCTCATCCTGGCGCTCTTTCACAAATTTCGAGATACCCCCGACCAGCTCTCCCTGCTCGTCAAGGCGGAACCAGTAAGCCTTCTGGCCGCTCTGCACTTCCGCGTCGGCGCACAGCTTGTCGATCACCTTTCTGGTACCCGTGAAATTGGAAGCCACAACCGCTTTGACAATCTGTCCCGCAAATGGTCCAAAGCCACAGTCCGCAAGCACCTCCGTCGCGTCCTGTACCTCCAGATGAATCCGTAAATCCGGCTTATCCGTACCGTAGCGCTCCATCGCGTCAAGATACGCAATTC
The DNA here is from genome assembly GCA_021205305.1 of Lachnospiraceae bacterium. Classification (GTDB taxonomy): domain Bacteria; phylum Bacillota; class Clostridia; order Lachnospirales; family Lachnospiraceae; genus Choladousia. Next base: position 5,278 of record JAJPXU010000081.1, on the reverse strand, counting down.
GTTTGAACGGCGGCTTTGACGCTTTCTGATAAATTCCGTAACGGGAGAAAATCGGCGGCAGTACATCCTCAAGAACCGCGAACACATCCTCCTGATCGGCGAAGGCCATCTCCATATCCAGCTGATAAAATTCACCCGGAGAGCGATCCGCGCGTGCGTCCTCATCGCGGAAGCATGGCGCAATCTGGAAATAGCGGTCAAAGCCGGAGGCCATCAAAAGCTGCTTAAACTGTTGCGGTGCCTGCGGCAGCGCATAAAACTTGCCCGGATGATTTCTGGACGGTACCAGATAATCCCTCGCGCCTTCCGGGGAAGAACAGGTCAGAATCGGCGTCGTGATTTCCATAAAATCATGCGCAATCATGCTCGAACGCAGATCTGCCACAATCTTGCTTCTCAGAACAATTTTCTCCTTTACCGCCGGATTACGCAGATCCAGATAGCGGTATTTCAGGCGGAGATTCTCATCCGCCTCTTTGGAATGGTTGATCTGAAACGGCAGCTCATTGTACTGACACCTGCCAAGCAGCTCTATTTTCTCCGGTACTACTTCAATCTCACCCGTCGCCAGCTTCTCGTTTTTGCTGCTGCGCTCACGCACCGTACCTTCCACCGAGATCGTCGACTCATAATTCAGGTCGGAGAGCTGTTCCATGATCTCTTCCGTCTCCACTACCACCTGCGTCGTTCCGTAAAAGTCTCTCAAAATCAGAAATCCCAAATTTTTACTTACCTTGCGCAGATTTTCAAACCAGCCGACCAGCTTCACCTGTGCGCCGGCATCGCTCAGTCTCAATTCTCCGCAATTGTGTGTTCTTCCCTGCATTGCCCAGTTTCCTCTCTTAATTTTATAATCGTAACAGTTCAGAACAGCATCGAAAAGAAAAGACAGGTGCTGAGCGCCAGTGGCGCTCGTTTAGCACCGACCGGAGCGAAGCGTAGATGTGCAGGTTTACCTGCTAAAGGCTGTATTTTCATTTCGGGATGGGCGGGCGCTGGACATCCAGTGGATGTCCGCTTAGCGCCGACCGAAGTGAAACGGAGACGCCCATCAAGCCTCAGACATATGACGCGTAAGCGGCATATAGCCTTCGAAAGAAGGCGGTCTGTGGCCTGCTGTTCTGAATAGTCACTTATACTCAACGACGTAAGTCGTTTTGCTTTGCGCTGTCGGCTGCGAAAGCAGCCATTCCTCATGCGTTCGTGTGCATCGTTTTCATACGGTTTCGATTGAAATTGATCAGGCAGCCTGCTTTGACAATCTCGATCTCATTCTCCGTCATATCCGCAATATAAAGTGAAATCTCCTGTACCGCTGTGCCACAGCCGCCGGATACCACATCCGGTCGGATCACATAAGCCTTAATGTCGCTCCGGTCTCCGTCCAGCGCCGCTTTTACATTCGGCACATAAATATAATCGCCAACCTCAAAGCAAGGCTCCTCTTTCATCTGGAACGGAAGCATCCCCCAGTTCATTACATTGGAGCGATAACGTTTTGTCGCGTATTCACTGCAGATATTCGCAAGTCCGCCTAACACTCTCTGGCAGCTTGCCGCCTGCTCCCGCGCGGAGCCATCACCCGGCTTTACGCAGTATATCACACTGCCAATCTCGATGCAATCAAGGTCTGCATCCGGATCCACTGCCTGAACCTGTGCAAGCGCCGCCGCAAGAGAATCATCAAGAGCCGCTGCTTCTTTCATATTGGCCGCGAGCCTTGCCCGCTCAAGCCGGTCTGCCTCTTTCGCTTTTCCTACATACGCCGGATCGCGTCTTGACAGAGCAAATTCTGCCAGGCCAAGCGGATTCGAGCGATAGGAAGACGTCTCTCCGGACGGAATCAGTTCATCCGTCGTCGTCACCTTGTCCATAATCCTGGAACATACGCGCAGCAGGATGTTATTCGACAGAGCTTCCATCTCCGGCCAGTCCTTAATGTTCGGGCCATAGATAAGCTCCGAATCCGGCTCCGCTTTCTGGAATCCCTGATAAACCCTTACGCGGTACGCACTGTCGTCATACTGGTATTCCGGCATAATACCTGCACTGGCCTTTCCACTCATCCGTACAGCATCAACCGCCTCGTCTGCCTTGCGCCCCTCTTCATACAGAACATCCGCGAACTGCTCTGCCGACGTAAGCACACCGCCGTTTGCAGCCGTCGCCGCGATGGAACGCGCGTCCATCAGCGCGACTGCGGAAAGCTGACCCGCGCCAGGCTTAGAGCCTTCGCGGTTCGGGAAGTTTCTGGTCGCGTGGCGGATGCTTAAGCAGTTATTTGCCGGCGTATCACCAGCGCCAAAGCATGGCCCGCAGAATGCAGTCTTGACGGTCGAGCCAGCCGCCATCAGCGTCGAAATCGCACCCTTCTGTACCAGATCCATGAATACCGGCTGAGAGGACGGATAAACCGCCAGCGTAAATGCACCATTGCCGATGCTTCTGCCCTTCAGAATCTGCGCCGCCTGCATCAGATTCGAATATCCGCCGCCCGCGCAGCCAGCGATAATACCCTGCTCTACCTGAACCTTTCCATCCACCACCTTGTCTGTCAGATGGAAATCGACCGTCGTATTCTCTGTGAGTGCCTCCGCGCTCTTCTCCACTTCACGCAGGATATCCGCCGGATTCGCAAGAAATTCGTCGATCTCATAGGCATTGCTCGGATGGAACGGAAGCGCAATCATCGGCTTCACGGTGCTTAAATCCACGTAAACCAGACCGTCGTAATACGCGACATCCGCCGGGTTCAGTTCGCGGTATTCCTCTGCCCGCCCATGCTGTGTCAGATATGCCTTCGTGTCCTCATCTGTCCGCCAGATAGAAGAAAGACAGGTCGTCTCCGTCGTCATGACATCAATGCCATTGCGGTAATCGGTCGTCATCGACGCAACACCCGGGCCGACAAATTCCATCACTTTATTTTTTACATAGCCATTTTTAAAGACCGCTCCGATAATCGCCAGTGCGATATCCTGCGGACCGACGCCCGGGTTCGGCTTGCCGTCAAGATAAATCGCTACCACACCCGGATAAGCGACGTCATAAGTATCGCACAGCAGCTGTTTTACCAGCTCACCGCCGCCCTCGCCGACCGCCATCGTACCGATCGCACCATAGCGTGTGTGTGAATCAGAGCCCAAAATCATTTTTCCGCAGCCAGCCATCGTCTCACGCATATACTGGTGAATCACAGCCAGATGAGGCGGTACATAGATGCCGCCGTATTTTTTTGCCGCGGAAAGGCCGAATACATGGTCATCCTCATTAATCGTGCCGCCAACCGCGCACAGGGAATTGTGACAGTTGGTCAGAACATATGGAAGCGGAAACTTTTCCATGCCGGAAGCCTTCGCGGTCTGGATAATACCAACAAAGGTAATATCATGAGAAGTCATCGCGTCAAAGCGTATTTTCAGGTGTGACATATCGTCCGAAGTATTGTGCGCTTTCAGAATCGAGTATGCAATGGTGCCCTTCCGGTCTTCCTCTTTGTCCGCCTGTTTCCCACAGACCGCCTGGACTTTCTCTTTGTCCTCTTCCGGAACGATCTGGGTGCCGCGGATCAGCCATGCTCCATGTTCGAATAATTTTATCATAATCTCCCGCCTTTCTCCTCTGTGGTGGTTACGCTGGCCATGGAAACGGTCAGCCGGTTCTCAACGCAGATCCTATCTCTGCCAGAAAATCATATTCACCGGAAAGATACCGGCATCTTTCCTGCGAATAAAAGGATCCGACAAGCCACATTCTATCACCTTTGCTTTCATTCCACAACATTTTTTTCATTGCATCTGTAAAGAGACGATAAGAAACGATTACACAAAAAATCCACATTTTTTTCGCCCTTGCGCCACAATTTCGCTCTTGTATTGATTCCTGAAAAATGCTAGACTTTAGCAGGCTTGTATAATCAGAAGGCATTCTCTGGTTCTGCTGCAGAATCAGAAAATCACGCTTAACATAATCGAGGAGAATTTATGATTCATTCACACATAAGATCAATCGAATTTGAATATGAAAAAGTCAGCAGACACTGGCTTGTCATCCATACCAGTATCAGCATCGGCCTGACAATTGCTTCCTTTTTACTGGAACTGATTGTATTCTTTGTCCTGGACCGGCTTGATATGATAAGCTCCACACTTCCGCGCTATATGATACGATATCTGATTATCCCCACCGGACTGAATCTGCTGATTCTTCTGGTGATTTTACTGCTTCGAAAACTCTATCCGAAACGGCTGTCCCTGCAGACCTACGTAGTATCTCTGGGGCTTGTGGCGATGTGCTTTGTACTGTTTACCATACACAGCATTTTCCCCTCCCTCTATTTCCTGTTTGCAATCCCGCTGATGTTCTCATGTCTGTATGGGAATTATATTCTGACTACCATAACTGCTGTCTGCGTACTGGTTGCCAGAATCGTCGGCGACGTCGTGATTGTCTGGGATGCGGATAAAGTTCTGCTGCTGGACAACGAATATACTGCAGTCAATTTTGTTCTTTCTCTGCTGATCCTTGTCGGATTCTACATTGCCTGTATGACGTTGATTTTTTTCGAGAAGGAAAAAAGTCAGGCCGCGATAAAAAAAGAAATCGAACGGGTTCAATACCGTCATGGCATGATCATCGACCAGCTGACTTCCCTCTACAACCGCACCGCACTGGACGAAGTGCTGGCACATCTGGGTGAAAATGATGACGGGCTTGTCTGCGCGATGATGGACATTGATCATTTTAAAGAAGTGAATGATACGCTGGGACACCTGATCGGCGATGATTATCTGAAACGGTTTGGTGCAATTCTCCGTACAGAGTGTGCACAGCACCTGGTTTTCCGCTATGGCGGCGATGAATTCTGTATCTTATTTACCGGTATTTCTCAGGAAGAAGCCGGAAGCATCTGTAAACGCATCTACCGGGAGTCTGCAAAAATTCTGGAGTCCGGCCGTATCCGCCATACCGCAGCTGCCAGCTATGGACTGACGGTATATCAGGTCGGTCAGACCTCTGATGAATTGATTCAGGCGGCAGATAATGCCCTCTATGTACAAAAACGTATGCACAAAAGCAATGACGACCGTCGCTAGCGATTTTCTGATTCTTTTGGGGAGCAGTTCAGAACAGGAAAACGGAAATCAACCGTTTCTGTTCTGAACGATTCTTATCCCCATCCGACCTGGTCCCTCGTCTCCAAATTATCCCGACTTTATACTTGCCTGAATTTCCATCTGCTCCGTTGTCATCAGTCGACGCAGCCTAGACACAGGAT
>JAJPXU010000015.1:2837-26132 GCA_021205305.1 Lachnospiraceae bacterium | reverse complement strand
ACTATATTACATATGTAAACCAAACATTAAAAAAACCATCTCAATACCAGTATATGGCAGTAGATCTTTTTGCGGGCTGTGGCGGACTGTCACTTGGATTTGAAGCTGCAGGGATAGAAACAATTGGTTATGAGATGGTGCAGGATTATTGTGAAACTTACAAAAAAAATCTTGGAACCGATTGCTTTAATGAGATTATTACAAAAGATACCAGTTATCCTAGTGCTCAGATTGTTTTAGGTGGTCCACCATGCCAGCCATTTAGTCATCGTGGGAAAAAAGGAGGGAAAAATGATAGCCGAAATGGTTTTCCGGCTTTTATAGAAGCGATTCGGAAAATACAACCAGATATTTGGATTTGTGAAAATGTAAAGGGATTACCTGATGAAAATCCGGAATATTTTAATGCTGTCATGAAAGAATTTAGAGAATTAGGCTACGTTGTGGATTGTCAGGTGATTAAAATGGTTGAACATGATGTGCCACAGAAGAGAGAGCGATTATTTATTGTAGGACATCATGGCTGGTTTCGGTTTCCGGAGTCTAATAGTTATAGGGTAACTGCAGGAGAAGCATTGGGAGAGATGGCCAGCATGATTCCAGAAGATGCGGCTTTTTTAACACCATCTATGGATGCCTACATTGCTGCTTATGAAAAAGCTTCCCATTGTATTAGACCGCGTGATTTACATTTAGATGAGCCAGCCAGGACGCTTACTTGCAGGAACTTGGCTGGCGCGACAAGTGATATGCAAAGAATTCGTCTGCCAGATGGAAGACGAAGGAGAATTTCTGTGAGAGAGGCCGCGCGATTGCAAAGTTTTCCTGACTGGTATGAATTTTGCGGAAGCGAAGAGAGTAAATTTACACAGATTGGGAATGCTGTACCGCCAATGTTTGCATATAGATTGGCTAAGAAGGTTATTTCTTATTTGAAAGGAGAAAATCATATGAGTTATAATGATTTACCAGAGATAAATTCCAGAACTTTTAACACAAAGCCGGAGAATATAAAAAATTTGATAAGGCAGGCGTTACAGATTATTTCTTGCCTGGGTATACCGATTAGTGATATGAGCGCGAGAGCGAAAGAAAAAATGGCAATGGCTTTTTTAACAGTAGCTGATGTTAAAAGGCTGCACAAATGGAATGAAATGAAAGACTCTACAATGGATTATGCTCCTACAACGAGGGAAATTATTGAACATTACAATAATGAATACGGAGATGATGTTTCATCGGGCTCATATGATGATGTCAGACGAAAAGATTTAAATAAATTGCTTCTGGCACAGATTGTTGTTAATTCGAAGCCGGAAACGAATAATTCTAATCCGAAAAGAGGATATCAGATCAATAAGGAATATGCACAAATAATCCGGCAATATGGAGACAAAGATTGGTTTGAAAAGGTTCTTGAGTTTAATAAAGAGCATATGACCTATGAGGAAAAGGTAGCATGTAAGAGGAATTTGCCTAGAATGGAAGTGAAATGTTTGGATGGGACTATTTTCCATCTGGATCAAGGGGAACACAACTCTTTGCAAAAAAAGATAATTGAAGAGTTTTTGGCTATTTACGGATACGAAGCGACTGTTTTGTATTGCGGAGATGCAAGGGAAAAATTTGGTGGAATCTATGAACAGGAAAAATTAACGGAACTGGGCTTTTCGGACTTAAAACAGGGAAAACTTCCAGATGTTATTGCGTATTCGGAAAAAAAAGACTGGATATATATGATAGAAGCATACTATACATCTAACCCGATTACACCAGACCGAAAACTTGAATTGGAAAAGATGATGGGATCAAGTGTAAAGAAAGGTGTTTTTGTGACAGCTTTTTTGGATGCAAATGCGTATAAATCAGTAGCTACAGAATTAGCGTGGGAGACTGAGATCTGGATAGCGACAGATCCAGAGCATATGATTCATAGGAATGGAAGCAGATTCCTTGGTCCATATTCTGATCAACTAATTTAAGGAGACAGACAGATGAAAAAAATCGGTATTATTGGAGCGATGGAGATTGAGGTAGAGCGGCTGAAGGCGGATATGGCGATTACGCGTGAGGTAACGAAAGCAAAGATGGATTTCTGCGAGGGAGAACTGGGCGGAATGCCGGCGGTCGTGGTGCGCAGCGGGATTGGCAAGGTGAATGCTGCGGTGTGCACACAGATTCTGGTGGATGAGTTTGGTGTGGACTGTGTGATGAACACTGGCGTAGCGGGGTCTCTGGACGCGAATATTGATATTGGGGATATTGTGATTTCAAAGGATGTCCTGCATCATGATATGGATGCGGTGAATTTTGGTTATCCGCTGGGGCAGATTCCGCAGATGGAGGTATTTTCTTTTGAGGCGGATCAGAAGCTGGCGGAGCTGGCGGAGGAAGTGTGCCATGAGGTAAATCCGGAAATTGCAGTTTTTCACGGAAGAATCGTCAGCGGAGACCAGTTTGTCGCGGATAAGGCGACGAAAGAACGGATCACGGCAAACTTCGGCGGCAGCTGTACGGAAATGGAAGGTGCTGCGATCGCGCAGACGGCGTATCTGAACGGGATTCCGTTCGTGATTTTGCGAGCGATATCGGATAAAGCGGATGACAGCGCGTCGATGGACTATCCGACATTTGAGCGTGAGGCAGCGCAGCATTGCGTACGGCTTGTCGAGGGGCTGCTTGCAAGGCTGAAATAGGCTTGCTTACAGTTCAAGCAGGAGGCGTAAATCGTCTCCTGCTGAATTCTGCCAGTATCATACTATTTTTCTAACTTTGTAGGTCTTCTTTTAGATCTTTCAGAAGATTATCCTGTTTTTTGTCGGTCTTTTTTGCCAGATTCTGCTTTTGTGTTTTATTGAGCATTCTCTTGTTTCTTGCTTCCCGGAAATACGAGTCCGAGGATTTCCATTAGATTTTTATAGGCTTCCATTTCGGAACTGCCCCTTTGGGCTTCCTGGTTCAAATAACGCTGCATCTCTTCTTTTTTCATCTCTTCCATAAGTACTCCCTTCCTAGATTATCAGAAATTATTTGTCTGACATTTCTATTATAATATATAGTGCGCTATATTTCTATTGGCAGAATGACAGAAATTAGTGCGCTAACCTTGTTTATTCTGCCTTATTGCCTGTCGATTGTATTTTCTCCACTTTTTCGTTTATGGCATCAATATAAAATTGCCGCATACTTGGGTAACCAGCTTCTTTCGCAGCAGCTTCATATTTTTCGTATTCCTCCGGTTTCACACGGAAGCGGATTTCTTTTAGTTTTTCAAGGTACTTTATCAAGTATTCTTTTTTCTTCGCGTCATATGCCATTTCGTTTTCCTCCGTGAAAAAAGTATAGCATCTTTTCTGCAAATACGCCAACATTTTTTGCAAATTCAGGATGAGGCAATTTCTCAATGATTCTTTCCTGAACTTCAGAATAGATTCCATGGAGAAAAAGTCGAACGATTTTGCTTTGCAAACCCAAATTTTCCGGCTATACTATGCGCACAAGTCGCACAGAACCGGATGGCGTGAGTATCTGCTGTCTGATTCTGGCGCGCGGGCAGGTCGGCAGTGCCGTCTTTGCCCGAATAAAAAGAACACATGGGTGGACGCAGCGAATGGCGCCGTCGCGGATGGGGAGCCCCGTCTGTCCTGAGAGGGACTGCTATGCCCAGTGTAAGTTTTTCATATGGATTTCGATTCGCAGGTGGATCGAAGACTTCTGTTTCCTCTGAAGAGACAGAAGCGCTGAGGGTATGGCCTGCAATAGGGAAAAAGGCTTGGCGATTGTTCAAATGGCTGCCTTGAATGGATGCAGGCTCCTGACGCTGGCTTTGTTTCACGGGACGAATCGAGACGATCTGATCAAAGGGGGAAAAGGGTATGCTACAATTCTTGATGGAAAAAAATATTTTGCTTTACGCATTGGCGGCGGCCTGCGTGTTTGGCGTGGTCAGCCAGATGGTTTTGCGGCGGATATACGACGGATTGCTGAGAGATGTGAGAAATACAGGAGCGGCGGACGGCCGTTTTTTGCAGCAATTGCGGCAAAGGTTTCAATATTGTACGCATTTAAGTGAGCGGGTGGGTGATGTACATGCTCTGATTCAAAAGAGTATGTTGGAATACCGCGTCTGGGGCATGAGTCTGCACAGTTGGGAGCGCATTGGCGGCGGATGCCTGGCGGTCAGCCTGCTGTGCGCGTTTGCAGGGACGATGGTGCGCGCGCAGGGCGGCGCTACGGTTGTAAATGGAAATGCGTATTTCTGGCTGGGGGCGGGAGCGGTCGTTCTGACGGCGCTGGCCTATGGCCTGGCAGATATCGGGTATCGGAGCCGTTCGTTGGAAATCTGTCTGAGTGATTTTCTGGAAAATGGCGGTGTGAGCGGAAATTACAGCAGCGAGGATGAGCTGCCGGAAATGGAATATGAGGCGGAAAGCCGCAGCGCGGCATCGCTTCAGGAGTCGGGACAGGCTGTGGCCGCGCGAACGCCGATTGTATCCGTTTCGGAGGGACGCCGCGCGAGACGGCTGGCGAAAGCGGAGACGGCCGCCAGCCTGGAAACAGCGAAGCGTGCGAAAAAAGGCGTAAGACAGACGCAAGGAAATGAGAGCGAGCCGATACGAGGACAAAGGGAATCGAAAGATCTGAAAGAAAATCTGGCGCGGGCGAAAGTGGGCATGCAAGAGGCGGCAGCCGCAGAAGGAGAACGGTCCGGCTCCGGACGGGGAGCGGACTTACTGCGGCAGATGGATGAGAAGGAGCAGGAGCGGCTGATCCGGGCTGTATTGAGTGAATTTCTTTCGCAATAAGGCTTGCGAAACCGCTAACGGTCTGCTAGAATGTACGGGAGGTAAAATCGTTGGAAATTGCGGCGAAAGCAGCAGCCGAGAGGAGAACCTGGAATTGTGGCGAAAGCAGCGGCCGAGAGGAGAACCTGAGATTGCGGCGATGCAGCGGCCGAGAGGAGAACCTGAGATTGCGGCGATGCAGCAGCCGGAGGAGAATCTGAGATTGCGGCGATGCAGCAGCCAGGGGAAGAAGACCGGCGCAGTTTCCGATGATGGAATAAACATTGAGAATGGATAAAAGGAGATGTGGATAATGAGTAGTAAAGTTTCTTTTGATTATTCAAAAGCTGCCGGTTTTGTTGCTGAGCATGAAATGACATCGATGAAAAAGATCGTCGCTGCAGCGAAGGATGAGCTGTTATCCCGGCAGGGAGCAGGCAACGATTTCCTCGGATGGATTGACCTTCCGGTTGATTATGACAAGGAGGAGTTCGGCCGTATCAAAGAGGCAGCGAAGAAGATCCAGAGCGACAGCGAGGTTTTGCTGGTGATCGGCATTGGTGGTTCTTATCTGGGTGCGCGGGCAGCGATTGAGTTTCTGCGCCACAGCTTCTATAATAACGTTTCCAAAGAGATTCGCAAGACACCGGAGATCTATTTCGTGGGCAACAGTATCAGCAGTACCTACGTACAGCATCTGATTGAAGTGATCGGCGACCGTGATTTTTCGGTTAATATTATTTCAAAATCCGGAACGACAACAGAGCCGGCGATTGCTTTCCGTATTTTCAAGAAAATGCTGGAAGAGAAATACGGCAAAGCAGAGGCTGCAAAACGTATTTACGCGACGACTGATAAAGCGCGCGGAGCGCTGAAAAATCTGGCGACGGAAGAAGGCTATGAGAGCTTCGTGGTGCCGGATGATGTCGGCGGACGTTTCTCCGTGCTGACAGCGGTAGGCCTGCTGCCGATCGCGGTGAGCGGCGCGGATATTGACAAGCTGATGGAGGGCGCGGCTTCCGGCAGAGCGCGCGCGATGGAAGCAGAATTTGAGGAAAATGACGCTCTTCAGTATGCGGCAGTCCGCAATATCCTGCACAGAAAAGGAAAATCCGTGGAGGTTCTGGCGAACTATGAGCCGAGCCTGCATTATGTATCCGAGTGGTGGAAGCAGCTGTACGGCGAAAGCGAAGGAAAAGACCAGAAGGGTATCTTCCCTGCGTCAGTCGATCTTACGACCGATCTGCATTCTATGGGTCAGTTTATCCAGGACGGCAGCCGTATTATGTATGAGACTGTGATGAATATTGAAGAATCCAGATGCACGCTCACGATCGGGGAAGAGCCGGTGGATCTGGATGGCTTGAACTATCTGGCGGGAAAGACCGTTGATTTTGTCAATAAGAGTGCAATGAACGGAACAATCCTGGCGCACACGGACGGCAATGTGCCGAACCTGATCGTGAACATTCCGAAGCAGGACGAGTTCTATCTGGGCGAGCTGTTCTATTTCTTCGAGTTTGCCTGCGGCGTGAGCGGGTATGTACTGGGCGTGAACCCGTTCAACCAGCCGGGCGTTGAGAGCTATAAAAAGAATATGTTTGCGCTTTTGGGCAAGCCTGGTTATGAAAAGCAGAGAGAAGAGCTGCTGAAGAGATTGTAAAAGCAGACTGGCTGTCGTCTGGAGAAAGCGGTGATAACGCGTTTTCTTAAGCGGCAGCCGGATGAAAGCAGGATGTTCAAAGGCTCGAAAGCAGTGATTTTGCGCCCTGCGCTGTCGGAAAATGACGCCGGAGGGCGTTAAATCATTGCTTTTGTGCACACAGCCGCATAAAGAATGTTTCTGGCAATGGTGAATGTACGGAGCAGATACGGCGGAAATTCGTGTGGGAAAATTGGAGGAATACGATTTAGAATGTCAACACTGACAGAAAAGCTGCACCTGCCGGAGGATCGAAAAAAGCTGTTTCGGGTGATTCCGATTCTTTTTACGGTGGGTTTATTGATTTACTATTGTATCCATCCGGAGCTGTATTCGGCGGATGGAGATGTATCGATCTGGCGGAGCACAAGGACCTATGAGATCGCCCTTTTATCAGTGGCGCTGGTTTTTTTGTGGCTTGAGACAAATGAGATGAGCGACAGGCTGAACCGCATTCTGTCCTGGGTTTGGTTTGCGATCGCACCGTTTGCGGTTTATTTTTCCCTTCTATATTTAAATGCGGATAAATATAATATTGATTTCTTTGCGCTGGACAAAATCGCGCTTCTGCTCACGTTTGCCTTTTTGTATCTGGTGCAGGGGATTCTGTTTGGGGTGACGGGCAGCATCCGTTTTTCCGTGATGATTTATGCAGTGGCGATCGCGGCGATCGGGATTATCAATTGTTTTGTAATTTCCTTCCGGGGCATGGCGATTTCAGCGGCGGACCTCTTTTCGGTCGGTACAGCCGCGGCAGTGGCTTCGGAATATACATATAAATTGGACTGGTATATGGTCATGGAGATTTTGTTCACACTCCTGATCTGTACCATCAGCCTGAAGCTGCGCGGGGGCCGGATGATGCCGCTCGCGGCGCGCGGGGTATTTCTGGCGCTGGTGGCTGTACTCGCGGGCGGATATTATTATCTTTGCGGGAAAACGACATTTCTGGAAGACCACGACATTCGTTCGGAAGGCTTTACGCACCAGCTGCGGTATAAAAAATACGATATGATCTTCACAACGCTGACGACCTGTTTTTACCTGGTGGTGGATAAGCCGGAAGGGTATTCGCTGGAAGCGGTGCAGGAAATTGCGGCGGACTATGTGGCCTCGGAGGACGACACGGTTGATACGCCCAATCTCATTGTAATCATGAATGAATCCTGGGCGGACTACACGGATATCGGCAATACACTGGAGCTCTCCGAAGATTATATGCCGTTTATCCGCAGCCTGACGGAGAACACGATTAAAGGCACGGCTTACTCTTCTGTCTTTGGCGGGAATACGCCGAATTCGGAGTACGAGTTCCTGACGGGAAATACGATGGCCTTTCTGCCGACCTCTTCCGTCGGGTTTAACCTGTTTGTGCGGGGGAATCTGCCTTCCCTGGCGTCACAGCTTGGCTCACTTGGCTATTATACGCTGGCGATGCATCCGTATCGCGGGACGAATTACCGGAGGAATATTGTTTATCCGCAGATTGGCTTTGATACGTATTACACGCGGGATGATTTTGATTATCCGTATAAAATCCGCAATTATATCTCTGACGAGACGCTGTTTGAACGGATTATCGTGGAATACGAGGAAAATGAGGATTCCGGGAACCCGCTTTTCTCCTATAATGTTACGATCCAGAATCATGGCGGCTACTATACGTCCAACACGAAAAATCTGGACATGGAGATAGATGTTCTGAATACAGGTTTTAGCACGACGAGAGCAGAGATTTATGTAAACCTGGTAAAAGCGACGGATGACGCTTTTAAGCAGCTGGTTGCGTATTTTGAAGAGGTTGAGGAGCCGACGGTGATTGTGATGTTTGGCGATCATCAGCCGGACATTGGTGACGGCGCGTATGAGTACCTGCTCGGCGGTACGGAGGACGATCTGACCGGCGAGGAGCTGATGGAAAAATATAAGATTCCGTTTATCATCTGGGCGAATTATGATATCGAGGAGGAGACGATCGAGGCGACCAGCCTGAATTATCTGTACAGTATCATGGCGGATCGGCTCGGGCTGTCGATGACGGGGTATCAAGAATATCTGCTGGATCTGAGCGAAGAGATTCCTGTGATCAATTCCATCGGCTACTGGGGTGCGGACGGCGTATTTTACGAATTGGACGATGAGGAATCGCCGTACTATGAGCTGGTCAATGAATATAATATACTGGAATACAATGATATTTTTGGCGGAGATAACCGTTATTACGACTTTTTTACGCTGGATGGGGCGGCAGAGTAAAAGAAGCAATCGGAGGTTTTATGGAAGGAAAATCCGATAGGAGAAAAAAGAAAATACTGCTGCTGACTGGCTGCGTGCTTCTTGGAACATGGATTCTGGGTGCTGGCGTATGTGCTTCAGAGAGTGAAACGTACTACGAAGATGGTTCCGTGTTTCATGTTTCGGCCTCTCTTTCCGACGCGATTGCCCTGCTGAGCGGAGTGGAGACGGAAGCGGAAACGGAGGAAGAGGCAGAAACGGAGACCGAGACAGAAGCGGTGGACGACACAGATGAGGCGCGGCAAGCGCTCGAAGCGTTCCTGGAGGACGTGTATCTGGGGGCGGACTTCCAGATTCCGATGGCGATGCCGGAGGAATATGGGACGCTTGAAGGGCCGGTTACATATTCTTACGGCAGGCTTTCCATCGGAAAGGCCGAGCGTGTCCATCCGTGGGAACAGGAGCAGATAGAAAATCTGGAAGCATTGATCCGGACGACGATCGCGGATTACGATGGTACGTGGTCGGTCTATGTGAAAAATCTCAACACCGATGAAAGTTTTGTTATCAATGATCAGCCGATGAAATCCGCCAGTGTCATGAAGCTTTTTATCATGGGAACCGTGTATACGGCATTTGAGGAGGGGGAGTTAGAACGAACCTCCGAGATTATGTATCTGGTGAATAAAATGATCAGCAGCAGCGGTAATATCGTAGCGAATCAGCTCTTGTATCTTTTGGGCGATTCGAGTTATGCGGATGGAATCGCGAAGGTGAATGAATTTATCCAGAGCCACGGCTACAGTGAGATGACGGTAGAGTACAATGGCTTTGATGATCCGGCGACCAATTCAGGGGATGGCACGAATCAGGTAGCGGCGAAGGATGTCGGAAAGTTTCTGGAGGATATCTATCGGCGGACATGGATGAGCCGCGCAGACAGCAACGAGATGGAAGAGATGCTTCTGGCGCAGGATATACGCTATAAGATTCCGGCCGGGCTGCCCGATGGCGTCCTTTGCGCGAACAAAAGCGGTGAACTGATCGCGACGGAAAACGATGCGGCGATCATCTATTCTGACGCCTGTGACTACATTCTGGTTGTGCTGTCAGACGGGTGGAGTGATTCCGATACGGCTATCAGCCAGATTGCCAGTCTTTCCACGTTGGTATATGAGTTTTTTAATTAAAAATCTGTTTTTTTAAGTAAAAAATGTTTTTGAGGAAAAGAAAGGGGAAATATGTTCCGTTTATGGGGGAAAGTATGGAAAGATAACCATATGATTCGCGATACCGTTTTTGAAGAGGAGAGCGATGATACGCGCACGCATAAGATTTTCCGCGGGCTCGATGAAATCTGTCATGAATTTGACCTGGAGCGGCCGATCTGGCTGGATAAAACCGTGGCGGAGTTTAAGCGGCACAGCAAGGCGCGCTTCTCTCAGGATAGCTTTATTGAGGAGATTCCATTTGATTATCTGGAGATACAGGTGATCGAGGAAGGGTGAAAGGGTATGAATGATCGCTTTGATCGGGTAAAGGACATCAAGGACCGGTCTATGGATCGCGGCCGCCGCGGGGTTTCGCATGTGATTTTTGGCCGTACCGGTGTCCTGATTGTCTGCCTGTTAGCGGAGGTGCTGCTGCTGTTTCTGGCGCTTCACTATGTGGCGCAGTATATTTATCTGTTTTTTGGCACACATGTGGTGTTCTCGTTTCTGATTCTGCTGCTAATTTTGAATCGTGTAGAGCACCCGGCGTTTCAGCTTGCCTGGGCGTCGCTGGTGCTGCTGTTCCCGATTTTTGGCGGGCTTCTTTACCTTTATATCAAATTGCAGCCGGGGATGCGGATTCTGGAAAGACGGATGCAGGAGCTTGATAATCATACCAGAGACCTTCTGCCGCAGGATCCGGCAGCGCTGCGGGAGCTTTCATTTGAAAATCCCCGCATGGCACAGCTGGCATACTATGTTGGCGAACAGCGGGGGTGTCCGGTGTACCGCGGTTCGGAAGTGACTTATTTCGCGAGCGGTGAAGAAAAATATGAGGAATTGAAAAAGCAGCTTCGCGCCGCAAAACAATTCATTTTTCTGGAGTATTTTATCATCGCGGAAGGCGTGATGTGGGACAGCGTGCAGGAAATTCTGGAGCAGAAAGTGCAGGAGGGCGTGGAAGTGCGCCTGATGTACGACGGGATGAACGAGCTGAACAATCTGCCGCATGATTTTTCCCGAAAAATGAAAGGACTTGGTATCCGCTGTAAAGTATTTTCACCGGTGTATCCGGTCATTTCCACCAGCTATAACAATCGCGACCACCGCAAAATTGTCGTGATTGATGGGCAGGTCGCTTTCACCGGCGGCGTAAATCTCGCGGACGAATACATCAACCGCAAAGAGCGCTTCGGCCACTGGAAAGACGCGGCCATCATGGTGCGCGGCGAGGCGGCACAGAGCTTTACTGTAATGTTCCTGAAAATGTGGGACGTCACGGAAAAGCAGGAGAATATAGCCGTCTATCTGAAAAAGCCGGAAGCGGCTGCGGGCGGGGCTTTCGCGGCGGGCGCGCCGGAGGAACAACCGCCAGCGTCGGAAAAGGCGATGGAAGAGCAGCAGAAAGAACAACCGTTGGAAGCAGCGGCAAAGACGATAAAGGAGCAGCAGAAAGAGCAGCCGCGGGAAACGATAGCCCAGGTGCCGGAGGAACAAAACGAAGAAAACGCGGGGACAAGCGGTCAGGCGCAGGAAACAGGCTTTGTGCTTCCGTATGCAACGAACCCGCTGCAGGAGACGCAGACCGCGGAACGAGTTTACCTGGAAATCCTGAACAGTGCGCAGCGGTACGTCCATATTATGACGCCATACCTGATTCCGGATCACGAGCTGTTGCAGGCACTGCTCTATGCCGCCCGGCGCGGAGTCGACGTGAAGCTGATTCTGCCGCACATTCCGGACAAAAAATACGCCTTTGCCCTGGCGCACTCTTACTATAAAGTCCTGATCCATGCCGGTGTGCGTATTTTCGAGTACACACCAGGCTTTGTGCACTCAAAAGTCGTCGTCAGCGACGACATCTGCGCAGTCGTAGGCGCCATCAACCTCGACTACCGCAGCCTGTATCTGAACTTCGAATGCGCGGCTTTTCTGTATGAAGTGCCTCAGATCCGAGATATCGAGGCCGACTTCCGGCGCACCCTGATCGAGTGCCAGCTCATGACCGACTTTGACATCCGTCACGACAAAATCACGCGTAAGATCGCCGGCCACGTCCTAAAACTCCTGGCTCCGCTCATGTGACCACCAGTTCAGTGCAGCAGCAAAAAAGCGAAAACGACCCGAGCGGATTTATCCGCAGAGGGCTGCTTCTTTTCGTTTTGGGATGGGCGGGCGCTGGACGTCCAGTGGACGTCCGTTTAGCGCCGACCGGAGCGAAGTGTAGACGCCCATTCAGCCACAGACATATGACGCAAAGCGGCATATAGCCTGCAAAGCAGGCGGCGCTGAACGTCCAGTGGACGTTCGTTTAGCGCCGACCGAAGCGAAGCGTAGACCTGCGGCCTGCTGTACTGAACTGGTTTGAAGAAGTAGAGGAAAGCAGCAAAAAAGCGAAAGCAGCCCGAGCGGATTAATCCGCAGAGGGCTGCTTCTGTTTTCCCTTTTTTAGAACTATTATGTCTCACAGAATCTCGCGCAGACTTTTCAGCGCGTGCTCTGCCACAATGGTCTCAAAGTGTTCCCGGAAATAGGCTTCCAGTCCAACCGTGAATTTACACGCGACGGCGTATTCGGAAAGAATATTGCAAACCTTATTAAACTGCGCCGGCGTACAGGCCGCTTTTTTCAACAGGAGATAATAGGCGTTGTCCTCCTCGCTTTTGAACAGGGTATTTGGTCCGTCGTAAATGTCGCCGAGGACACTTGCTACGCGAATCACTTCGTCCAGTGAGTGGAAACAATAAGCACGCATCAGATTCGGCAGGGCGTCTTCGTCTGCTGTGTCAGCACTGTTCGTCTCCGGCTCGTCGATCGGCTCGACCCCAGTGACCAGTGCTCCTTTGTCCGAAGTGCGCTTCCGGCCTTCAGAGATCCGACGGATCAGATCAAGAATATCATCGGCGCCTTCTATGTGCTCCTTCAGCTCTGCAAAAGTAAGACCGGTATCCGCATCCGCGCTCTCCGGCGCAAAGCGTGCAAATCGGGTATCCAGTTCCTCCGGATCCTCGACTTTCGTGATAATCAGGATGATCGTGTCCATCGATACCGGAATCGCCTCAATCACCAGAGGCATATTGTCCACCTCGAACCCGAAGTCCTGTGCGGCAACCTGCATCATATCCATGAAAAGCTGCTTCGCCTTATCGGAACCGTAAGCGAGCTCCTTTACATTAATATTTCGACTGGCCAGGTCTTCGCTCGTCAGTGTGCAGCGAATCTGCCTGTCATTAATCTTTTCAATTCTCATGCAATCACATCCTTTACATCTTTCATCAGAGGATCTGTTATATTGGTATTATACGCATTTAAAGCCGGATGTAAAGTGTATAAATCTAAATAAAATAGAAAAAAATGCTTGCATATCATACTCAAATTGATTATAATATACAACAGAAAGAGTATACAACTTTCGAAAGGAGGGATAAATACGCTGCCGGGCTGTACTTCCCAATCACAGTACAAATCGTATACCCTTTCCCAACCTCAATTGTAGTATAATAAAGATTTGTGCAAATTGCAATAGGAAAGAAAAAGAAAAACCGGGCAGAAATACCGGAAATATATCACACGCACCTCCTTTCTTTTCTGCCCGTGAAGAGGGAGAAAATTGAATAGACAGATGAAACCGCAAAACAGCAACAAGGCAGCCGCGTCGCTGAAAAAAGAGCTGCGCGGCTACGAACGGGCAGGAACCAGCCTCTACCTGGAGGGGCGGCGCTGTCACGCGGACGAGATCGTCAGCGCCTGCCTGTTTGCCGAAGATTCCGCGTACATGCGGGATTTCATCGGAAATGACCAGGAAACGATCACAGGGATCAATTTTGTCAAAATTCGTCTGGACCGGCCCTGAGGTCGGATACCAAAAGCCAGATAAAAAATGCCGGACTGGAAAATTAAGAGCAGAAAAAGCGAAAAGTCATCTGGCTCACGGCTGCATCAATGAGACAGAAAGGGAAAGGAGGAGCACCGGAGCCGCTGTTTTCCCGCAATGGCCTTGCGACTTCTTAATCTTTTTTGAAAATTAGGCGAAAATCATGACGGATTTTGCGGAACCTGTTATACTGGCAGATAAGAGAAACGCGCCGCGGATTTGGTACCGGAACCGCGGCAGGCGAAAGGGGAAGTACAGCGAATGAATTATAAAAATAAAACCTTTCGGCGGCTGGCGGCACTGATCGTTGCCGTCGGTCTGCTGTCGATCGTATTTGTATGTGTGCAGAAGTTCATGCCTACCTCCGAGCGGATGCCGTCCGACACCTATTTTGGGTTCGCGGAAGGGACGACGGAGCCGTCTCTCGGCGTCGAGGGAGAGACCGTCGCCGCAGTCGTGGTTGACGATTACATAGCGCAGGAGCGCGCCCTGATTGTGAGCGGCAACGTGTATATCGACTATACGCTCGTCCAGAGCACGCTGAATTCCAGATTTTACTGGGATTCTTCCGAAGCGGTGATGCTTTTTACGACCGCGGATCAGGTCTTTGAGATTCCGGTGAACAGTTCAGCCTACACCATCGACGGAGAGAGCTTTGACGCCGGGTACGAGATCGTGAAGACGACATCCTCCGGTATGTTTCTGGCGATGAATTTTTTGCAGCAGTATTCGAACCTGCATTTTGAAACCTACGAATCACCGGCGCGTGTCGTGATTACGACAGGCAGTGAGACCGTGACCGTCGCCGAGGTGAAAAAAGACGGCGTCGTGCGCTACCGCGGCGGCATCAAGAGTGCGATTCTGACCGACGTGACGGCGGGCGATACCGTGACCGTGCTGGAGCAGCTGGAGAACTGGACACAGATCGTGACCGCGGACGGCTACATCGGCTATATCAAATCAAACAACCTTATTAATATAGAAGAAACTGTGCGCGACACCTACTACCAGGCAGACTATTCCAGCATCAGCCTGGACGGTCGGGTGAGCCTCGTGTTCCACCAGATCAACTACACCGCGATGAACGATAACCTGTCAGAGGACATTGCTTCCGTGAGCGGCGTGAATGTTATCTCGCCGACCTGGTATTATTTAAGCGACAACAGTGGAAACATCCTGTCCTACGCCAGTGCGTCCTATGTTGAGGAAGCACACGCGGCGGGGCTGCAGGTATGGGCGCTCGTCAGCAACTTCAGCGACGACGTCAGCACCTCCACCCTCCTTGCGACCCGTTCCTCGCGCCAGACCGTGCAGAACTATTTGATTGCACAGGCACTCGAACTCGGCTTTGACGGCATCAACATCGACTTTGAGGGTATCGCCCAGGAATCCGGCTATGACTACGTGCAGTTCCTGCGCGAGCTGTCGATCCTCTGCCGCAAAAACGGCATCATCCTGTCCGTGGACGTCCCGGTGCCGACCGAATATTCGACCCAATATAATAGGAAAGAACTCGGTATCGTCTGCGACTATGTCATCATGATGGGCTACGACGAACACTATTCTGGTTCCGACGCCGGAAGCGTCGCTTCCATGGACTTTGAAGAGACCGGCATCCAGAATATGCTGCTCGAAATCGCCAAAGAGAAGGTTATCAGCGCGATTCCATTTTACTCCAGACTCTGGTACACGGAGACCCTGTCCGACGGCACCACCAACGTCACGAGCGAAGTCGTCACTATGAGCGAGGCCCAGGAAATCCTCTCCGACGCAGGTGTCACCTCCACCTACGACGAGAGCACCGGCCAGCAATACGCTGAGTGGACCGCCTCCGACGGCCGCCTCTGCCAGATCTGGCTCGAAGACGCCGACTCCGTGGCCGCCCGCGCCGCCTTCATCAGCGAGTACGAGCTCGGCGGCATCGCCGCCTGGCGGCTCGGCTACGAGACCGACGACGTGTGGAGCGCGATTACGGGGAGTATTTCGTAGAAAAGCGTTAATGGAAAAGGATATCAAAAAGTAAAGTTGATGGATCGGATATGGAGGAAATCTCTGTATCCGATTTTTAACTTGATTATGCACACGGCCGCGCAAGGAATATTTCTGGCTAATGCCAGACGCGGCCGACGCAGACGAGTAGGACGCGGCAAGTCGTCTCCTACTCGATTATTATTGGAATACGTATTGAAAGAACACGTATAACGTGTTAGAATATGAGTTAGGAGGAATAGGCTATATGCCCAAAAAGCCATTTGAAATGGAGAAAGAAATAAAAGTTACCATTCCGTTTCACGGTGGAGACCTAAGTAAAAAGACGGAAAATTCCATCAGGAAGCAGGCGGGATTAAAATAATCCTATTTTCAATAAGGAGGTAGAATTTAAATGCTATCAATATATCCAGCATGTTTTTACAAGGAAGAGAACGGCTATTCTGTTATTTTTCCGGATCTGAACTGGCTGTCTACTTGTGGTGATACGTTAGAGAATGCGATGGAGATGGCAGTTGATTGTTTGGCCGGATACATTTACACGTCCAGGATGGATGGAGAAAAGATACCGGAGCCATCAGCGATAAACACGATTGATCCGGTGGCTGTGGCAAAGGAAGTGGATCCCGACTCACCGCCAGAAGAAGCTTTTGTAAATATGGTATCTGTAGATGTTTCCGAGTATGCGAGAATACATTTTGAGAAATCTGTCAAGAAGACACTTAGTATTCCGGCCTGGCTCAACAAGGCCGCGTTACAGAAAGGCATCAATTTTTCACAGGTATTACAGGAAGCATTGATTTATAAGTTGCGTTCAGAATAGTTGAAAAGGGGCCGCGAAAAGCGGTCCTTTTTCGCCCTCCTTTGACAAATAGCGAAACTTGTTTCGAAAACCGCAGGATTTGCGAAAATTACCCAAAAAGAACTTAACATGTTAAGTAATACTTGTGAGATTTGTTAAAATTTTTATTGTAATTTTGCGAAAAGGATGCTATCATCAGAATAATGACAAAAGTATCTCCGTTTGCATTTGTGCGCATTGTCAGATATGGCAATCTTGTATCGACGGTGTTGTGCAAATGCCGACGAGACACTTTTAACGGTAAAATCCATTGGGGGAAAAAGGAGGATCACTATGAAAAGAAACACATCAAAACGGAACCGCATTCTGGCGATGGTTCTGACCCTGGCGATGGTATTCCAGCAGGCCGGGATCACATCCCTCGCGGAAGATGGCGGCGTGACAGCAGAAGCGACTACGACAGAAGCAGCTGTGACAGCGGGCGAAGATACGTCCTCATTAGAAGAGGATGCCGCGGAGGCGGGAGATACTGTATCTGATGAAGATACTGCCGTAGCGGCAGGGACAGACGAAGAAGAAGATAGTTCTGATGCAGAGGATGAAGCACTTTCGACCGAAGAGACGACGGAAGAAGTGACAGAAGCTTCTGAGGATGCAGAGACGGAATCCGAGAACGAAACTGCGGATACGGAAGAGGCTGAGACCGAAGAAACAGAAAAAGAAGAGACGGAGAGTGAACTTGAGACAGACACTGAGCAGGAGACGGAACTCGAGACTGAGCTTTTCGGGACTTCTTTTACTTATACAGATCCGGAAAGCCTCGTTGTAATCACAGCGACAGCATCCACAAACGCGGAAATCCCGCAGGATGCGGAGCTTCAGGTAGAATACCTGGATCCGGACAGCGATACGTACAAAGCAGCGTATGCATCTGCGGTAGAAACAATCGAAACTGATCTGAGCAAAGCACTTGGATTGGGCGAAA
The DNA here is from genome assembly GCA_021205305.1 of Lachnospiraceae bacterium. Lineage (GTDB taxonomy): Bacteria > Bacillota > Clostridia > Lachnospirales > Lachnospiraceae > Choladousia. Next base: position 8,550 of record JAJPXU010000015.1, on the reverse strand, counting down.
CAGGAGTACAGGCAGCGTATGTATTATACGATGTCTCATTTGTGTACGACGGCATCGAGATCGAACCACAGGACGAAGTGACCATAACGGTGACGTATGATGAGGATGATTTGATGGATCTTGGCCTCGATGGAGAGCCTGCAGCCAGAAAAGTCGTTCAGATCACAGAGAGCGGAAACGCAGTAGTCGTGGCGGGAACTGCCTACGTAAACGAAGATGGTTTTCTGACAGGATTTATGCTTACATCGGATGGCATCTCTGTAGTAGGTGCGGCAGTGACTTATGTGACAGCAGAGGAAGCGGAAAGTGACTGCGAGAGTGATGCGGGAGAAGAAGCTGAGGAGACAGAGACCGATACTGAAATCGAAGCGGAGTCCGAAAGCGAAACAGAAGCTTCGACCGAAGAAGAGACGGAAGCTTCGAAGACAGAATTCGAATATGCAGACGAGCGCGTGATCATCACCGCGACTGCGACTGAGAAAGCTAACTTTCCGCAGGACGCAGAACTGAAAGCAGATTATCTTGATCCGGACAGCGATGAGTACAAAGCGGCTGTAGCTGAATTTAATGCGCAGCTTTCCACAGAACTCGGTGCAGATGACGAGAACGTTGTGGTAGAATATACGCTCTACGACATTTATTTCCTGTGCACTTCTACTGGTGAGCGTATTGAGCCGGAAGAGGGCAAAGTGACCGTGAGCATGACATTCATTGAACCTGTGGCGACAGAAGCAGTGGGTGAAGTGATCAGCACAGAAGTGGTACATCTGAAGAATGACGGTGAAGCTGAGATCGTGACAGATTATGTGAATATCAACAGCGAAGGCGAGGTAACCTCTGTGGGTTTTACTTCAGATAGCTTCTCGTTCTTCGGCGTGGGGAATGCGAGAAATACAGCTGATGCGACTACGATAACTAATGTGACTTACGAGAATGCTACGTATGATGGATCAGAATATACTGCCAATCTGACAATTAATTTTACAGTGGATGTAGCTACATTGACGTCGAACAACTTAGAATGCTCCTTTTCTCTTCCAGAGGGTATCTCACCGCCTTCTTCTTACAATGGGGAAACGTTGTATGGAAATGATTCAAATGGGAAGAGGGCATTTACGTATGTTTACGTACAGGATAAGACAACTGGAATCTGGACAGCAGAGATTACGTTTTTGCGTACGTATGATTTTGGAGACAATACGGAAGTTAATTGTTATGTAAGCTTTTGGGCGACGATTGATTCCAGTCTAAGACAGAACGATGACAGTCTGATGGCCAATTTTGAAGACAGCGTAACTTTAACGATTCCTGCCAGCAAGATCACAACGGGTGATAATTATACACCGGATAATGATATCAGTGTGTCTAAGTCCAGCAGCGGATATGATGTAACTACAAATACCATTACTTATATGGTGACGGTTTCTACCACAAAGGGAACAGGAAGTGATATCAGCCTGTCGGATATTCTGACAGCGACAGGAGTTACTATTAAAAGAGTAGTTCTGGATTCTGTGACATATTATGACATGACAGATGAGTACAATACCAGCAATGCATCTGATGTTATAAGTTCCTGTACTTTTGCCTATGATGGCTCCTCTACGGTTACAATGACTCTGCCTGAACTGACGGTAACAAGCGGAAATTATGGCAGTAAATACGTGATTACGTATACGGTTACTCTGGACAGTTCGGCAGGTACGAATATTTCCGGTACGGTAGATAACAAGGCGACGGGTACTTCGAAAAGTGACTGGGACGGCGGCTATGATATCGAGGATTCCGGAGAGAAAGAAGTAGATGTGAGTGTAAATCTTCTTTCCAAGAGCGGGTATGCGAATTCAGATGGCACTATCACATGGACAATTACTGTTAATTCATCTAACATAGATATTTCAGGATATCAGTTACTGGATGATATGCTTGCCGATGCGATCAGCGGCACGCTCAGTGTATCTCCTGATAGCAACTATGAGTATATTACTACTGCTGCAGGCATTACAGGTATAAAATTTACCGGCAGCCCGAATACAAGTAAATATACGATCACTTTTAAGACACAGTCATCCGCGACGTTAGCTGCCTCTACTACGGAGACCAATAGTGCAGAACTGAAAGATGATAGTGGTGATTCAAAAGGAAGTGCTTCCACAGATGTGACAGTAAATGGCGGAAGCGTCAGTAAGACATACAATAATGCCACAGATAACGGAGACAACACTGTGACATTGAACTGGACATCTACTGTCACAATTCCTGCAGGAGGCATTGCGGCGGGTACAGAGATCGGGGATTATCTGGGTGGTGATGGATATGAGACCACAACAAACCAGTGGTTTACGTCTACCCAGATCACTAAGTTGCTGTCTTCCTATTACAATGGAACCCTGACGATTGGAGATCAGACATTAACTTCTGCGAATGACGATTATTCAATCAAGGTGTACAGCGTTACATCCAGAAAATGGGTGGATTATAGTGAGATAAGCAGTTATTCATCAGATAAGTTTACTGCGTTTGTGATAACAATCAAAAAAGATGTTAACCTTTCAGCAGAAACGACTCTCACATTTACCTATAATACGATTGCAGATAAGAGTGAGATTGTAAAAGGTAATGAAACCTCGATTATTTATTACAATAAGTTCTGGGCGAAAAAAGATACGACACTCTCTTCTACGGCGTGGCATACCGAATATACAAAGGTTTTAAAGACCGATGGGAATGGAAATGTAAAAGAGAGTGATACTAATAATTATACCAGCATTGATACCAGTGACGGCGTTCTTACATGGAAAGTGAAATTCCTGGTTCCGGCTGGCGCGACAGAAAGCGACTATGTGTCATTTACCGTGACGGATACGCTGCCTGAAAATGTTACACTTACATCTGCCAAAGTAGAAGCGAATGGGCAAAGTGTAACTCTCACAGAGACGAATGGCTCTTTGTCCGGCATACTAAATGGCGGTGAGATCGATGGAACAATTACTACGTCGGGTTCGAATAAGGTAGTGACGATTACTATTCCGTGGGCAGTTTACTCAGCACTGGCGAGCAGCACGGACGGCGGATATGTTACGATCACTTATACATGCCAGATTGATAGTTCAAAATTACAAGGTATTGTAAGTGGTGCATCTTTGGGAGAATATAAGAATAGCGTAAAAGTAACATACAACAATAGTACAGAGTATGGATCTGCTGAGCAGACTCAGAAAGTAACATACAAAGAGAATACGGGAACCTCAGAAACAATCAGCAAATCCGCATCCTGGGATAAACTGAATTCTCAGATGGATTATTCTGTACTGGTTAATCCAGAAGCTGCTGACCTTCTCGCAGGATCAAGTTACCTTGATTTTGTGGATAATCTCATAGCATCAGCAGATAGTAGTTCCGGAATATATGCTTCTCTGATTCATGATTCCGTTGTTTTCTACGAATTGGTGGAAGCGGTTTCCAATAACGGGGATTACATGTATACTGATAACGGAGTCACTTATAATTACAACACGGATTCGAGTAAATTTTATGTAAGTGATAGCGGCACAGTATATTATATAAAAGGAACATTGGGGATAGCCTGGTCATATTCGGCAAACGTAACTTCAAGTGCGACCTATCATTATATAACTGCGTCGATACCGGATGAGACTGTGATACTGGTTCAGTATAGTTATAGAATTACTGCAGTTAATAAAGAAGACTTTAGCCAAGGTTTGACAAATACTGTAAAAATTTCGGGAGGTTATTCGGACACCACTTCAGGTCAGTGGAGTGATAAATACGACGATGCGGGATATAGCGCGGGTGTTCTTGCAAAGGAATCTCTGACGCTGCTCAAGGTTGATTCTTCTAATAATACAGAGGTGCTGGATGGTGCAGTCTATACACTGTATGTATACGATGACAGTGTAGATTCCGGAACCTATAAGTGGAACGATACCGGACTGACGTTTACCACAGTGAACGGTTCCTTTACGGTAACTGCGGCATCTCTTGGGACATCGGATTATGAAGATAAACTATATAAACTGGTGGAGACAAATGCGCCATCTGGATATATTCTAGATAGCGATACAGAGTATTATTTCTACTGGAAAAATAAAGGGACAGTTACTGTACCAGACGGATTTGACCTGACAAGTGCATATGATCTGACCGCTTCCGCGGAGACCGTCTATGCGTCGAATACAGCATATACTTCTACGGAAATGTCTGAGACTGTGACCAAGATCTGGCAGGATGAAAATGGCAATAAGATTACCAGCAATTATCCGGAGAGCGTGATCGAAGTAGGATTGTATCAGTCAGCTTTAGCCGTTACTGATGCTGTAAAAATAACAGTAGTAAAAGGAGATTCATATAATGAGTATAATAATGTGACAGTAAAGACGCTCTATGCACCAAAAGGTTACGAGGCAACGGTTACTCTATCTGCGGCTTCTGGAACAATTGAAAGCAATGGGGTCTTTTACGAAGTGAGCGGGGGCAATATTTACTATGGAAATGAAATTGCAACTGCTGCGAACCAGGTAATTACCTTAAATGCGCGAGATATGACTGGAAATATCGTAATATACTATGAACTGGCTGATTCGTCATCGGTATTGGGTGATATTACGATCAGCTGCGATACTGCCGATGCGACGGGATCGACTCTTGTAAATACTGCAAAATTAAGAGATTCTAACAACTGGAGTTATGCATGGACCGGTCTGGATTATATGTCCTATGACGGAACATATTGGTACTTCTATACTTACTCTGTAAAGGAGATCACGACCGGAGATTTCGAGACCAGCTACGCGGTGTCCGGCAACACGACGACGATCACTAATAAGCAGGTGACGTCAATGTCAATAACCGTAGAGAAAGAGTGGAAGGACAGCTCAGGAACTTCAATTGACGTTACTGATCCGTCGGAAGTAGAAGTGAAGCTGTATCGTTCCTCCAAAGAAGGAGAGACTGTATCAAATTACACGGAAGATCCAAACAATGTTGTTACCATCAGTGTAATATTGAATGTCGATGGTACGGTAACTTATAGCAAAAAACTTACTGTACAGAAAAACAAGGCGGTAGAAGTAGTAATTGAAGGTACACCAGGACAATACGGAGGTGCGTTTTCTGCTTGTGGTGCGAATGGTGCAATCAACAATAATTTAGATAGTAATTACTATAGTATAACCGGGGTTGGAGGTTCAAAGCTTACAATTGAATTAAAGGCTGAAGTTGTATCAGAAGATATTACAATTTCTGCTAAATATTATTCTCTTACTTTGAATGAGAATAATATCATTATCACCTCAGCTGCATCCGGTACGGGTTCAGGAAGCACAAAGACGGAGCAGTCTGTAACGGATGAGCTTGTGGGCACTTATACAATCAAGTATGCTGATGGCTGGACTCTGACCATAGACAATCTGCCGAAGTATTATGTGGTGGACAATGGAGATGGAACCAGCACGAAGTATAATTATACCTATACCTTTGCTGAGGTGTCTGTAGGTGGGTATGAAACATCATATTCTGCCAATAATTCCGTATCTACTGATGGACAGACGGTCACGATTACGAATAAGGACAAAAACGAAAAGACCAGCGTAACCGTTGTAAAGACATGGAGCGACAGTAATCTTGTGGATCATAGTAATGACAAGGTAACTGTGGAGCTTTATAAAAACGGAAGCGCTACAGGTCAGACAAA
>JAJPXU010000015.1:0-2737 GCA_021205305.1 Lachnospiraceae bacterium | reverse complement strand
CTTTATAAAAACGGAAGCGCTACAGGTCAGACAAAGCCCTTAAACGATAACAATAGTTGGACGGCAGAATTTACTGGTCTGGCAAAATATGAAAACGGACAGGAAATCGAGTATACGGTCGTAGAAGCTCCATTCACCGGATATACTGTTTCTTACAGTGATATCTCGAATGGTGTGATCACAGTGACGAACACACCGATTACAAGTATCACTGTGAACAAGATATGGGCCGGAGATACAAATCTTTCTGCTTATGTGAGCACAAGACCTTCGATAACGGTGAAGCTTAAAGCGAACGGCACCGTGAAGGAAACAAAGCCGATCACAGCGGCCATGCAGTGGACGTATACGTTTACGAATCTTCCTGTATATGATGAGAACGGAAGTGTAATTACGTATACGGTAGAAGAGGTGTCGGTAGATGGTTATACCACGACCGGCGGTACGCTTGAAGGAAGTGCCGGCAGCGGATATACGGCGACGTTTACGAACACTCTGGAGACGACAGAAATTACAGTAAATAAGACCTGGAGTGATAATTCCGGCAATTCACAGAGTGCGGTAAAGGTGGAGATTTATAAGTCTTCGGATGTTACAAATGGAGTGGCAAATTTGGGCGCAGCTGCGGTTGCCACACTGACCTTGTCGAAGGATAACAGCTGGAGCGCAACAGCAACCGAATTGCCCAAGTATGATACTGATGGAACCACGAAGCTCTCTTATGTAGCTTTGGAGACCGCGGTGTCCGGATATACGACCACGTATGAAAATAACGGAATTAACGCCGGAACAATTAAAGTCACTAATACAAAGGTAGAAGACAATGCGGGACATCTGGAAATCAGCAAGTCGGTGACGGATGTAGGTTCTAAGACAACTGGAACTGAAACGTATCAGATTACTGTAACGCCGCTCGATGCGACCAGTAATGCGACTACAGCTGATCTTTCTAAGGTGACTGCAACGTCGACAGGTGGAAGCGGTACGATCGATCTGAAAGGAAATAAAGCACAAAGCAGTGGTTTAACCTTTGTTATTTCTAATGCTCAAACAGTTACGCTCCTGAATTTGCCGGCAGGGTCGTATAAGGTAACAGAAGCGACCGGAAGCTACGAGACGACCTATCTGGTGTCAGGTTCGTCCACAGCGGTTACACAGGCACCGACCGTTGACATTACAAGTGGAAACACCACTACAGTGGATGTTACGAACACATATGTAGCTGATATTTCGACGAGCTTTAATATAACAAAGAAGGTTACAGGAGCAGAAACGGGCTATACGATTCCGGACGATGCGTTTACATTTATGTTGGAAGCTGTGTCTGGAAAAGATGCGTCCAATAAAGATCTGACTATACCGATGCCAAAAACTGTGGAAGTAAAAAATACAGGTTCCAGTGTAAGCTTTGATTCGATCACTTACAGTGCGGCAGGAACTTATATCTATAAGATTTCTGAGAAAGAGGTGTCAGATAGTTACGCAGCATACTATAACGTATCTTCAGATGTGGTGTATGCAAAAGTAACGGTAGAATTGAATGCGGATGGAACAGCATATACAGTGGATGTGAAGTATTATACAAACTATAGCGGAGGAATACTTTCTGAGGAAACCAATACTCCAACGATCACAAACAAGTATCTGACCGGCAGCATTGAAGTTACAAAGAATGTGACAAGCAACGGAAGTGCTTATAAGGTGACAGATACATTCTATGTAGCGTTGTTTGATGCAGCTGGAAATCAGCTGGCTAGTACGCAGGAGATTAAACTAACTGACGAAGACAGCGGAACAGCAAAGTTCAGTGGCTTGACGCTTGGTGTGACCTATTATGTATATGAGATGGATGAAAATGGGAATAGGCTTGCAGATGCTGAAATCCTTGGTTCTTATACAGTAGGGTACACGAATGATACACCTGCGGCGATAACGCTGACAAAGGCAGAGAGTACTGGAAAGGCAACAATTACGAATGATACCAATAATTATGAAGTAACAGAAGTCAAGGTGACCAAAAACTGGTCTGACTCTGACAATCAGGATGGCATCCGCCCGGCAGAAGTAACAATAAAACTGTTGGCAGACGGCGCAGATACCGGCAAGACGGTGACACTGAATGAGGACAATAGTTGGACGGCAAGCTTTACAGACCTCGCGAAGTATGCGAATAGCAAGGAGATTGAATACACAGTAGAAGAGACGAAAGTACCGAGTGGCTATACTGTTTCTATCACAGGAACAGCGGCAGCTGGGTATACGATTACAAACAGCCATACACCGGAGACAACCTCGATCACCGGTTCGAAGACCTGGGTTGACGATACCGATTCGACTCGTCCGGAGAGTATTACGATTCATCTGTATGCTGACGGCAAGGAAGTGGACAGCAAAACGGTGACAGCTAATAATAACTGGAACTGGACGTTTAGCGGACTTGACAAGTATTCGAATGGCGTGGAAATCAAATATACCATCACCGAGGATGCTGTCGCAGGTTATACTACAGAAATTGATGGTTACAACGTAACGAATACTTATGTTCCAGTGGAAGAAGAATCGGAATCCGAGAGTGAGTCTGAGACGGAAACAGAAACCGAACTCCAGACAGAGTCTGAGACCACTGTTGAGACTGAAACCGAGACCGAAACGGAAACAGAAACCTATTCCGTTAAGATCAGTAAGGTTGACGCCACCACGGAGGAGGAGCTTCCGGGTGCGACGATCCAGGTGCTGG
>JAJPXU010000114.1 GCA_021205305.1 Lachnospiraceae bacterium | reverse complement strand
TTTTTTCGCACTGATAGATATCAAAAAATGGGTATCATTTCACACATTTTTCACCCATTTTTTACAAATCTCTTACATATGTCATTTATACTTTCCGGAAATCGCGATTGATACAGGGTGAATCCTGGGATAGAACGGACACCGGAAAGGAGACATTGACATCGATGGCAGAAGTGCAGCATTCTTTTCAGAGATATGAAAAAAAGTTTCTCCTGACGCCGGAACAGTACGGAGAGATTTTACCGATTTTGCAGGAACGGATGGATGAGGAAGTATATGGCATACATACAGTGTGCAGCGTCTATTATGATACGCCGACTTATGATCTGATCCGCACTTCGATTGACGCGCCGGTATATAAGGAAAAATTCCGTCTGCGCAGTTATGGAGTGCCTGGACGTGATGATTACATATATGCCGAAATAAAGAAAAAATGCAATGGGATTGTCTATAAGCGCCGGGTGGAAGGACATCCGGATGAAATTCAGGAGTTCCTGGACGGGAAGCGGTCATTGCCGCATGATGGGCAGATTCAGCGGGAGATTCAATGGTTCTTGCAAAGCTACCGGCCGATGCCGAAGGTATTTATCGGATATGAGCGGAGAGCGTTTCTTGGCAGGCAGGAGGCGGATCTGCGAGTGACTTTTGACTGGAACATTCGCTGGCGGTCGAGCGGCCTGAATCTGATGTACGGGGATGAGGGAAAGCCGATTCTTCCGGATGAGCGAATCGTGATGGAGATTAAGATTGCGTATGCAATGCCGCTGTGGCTGTCGGAACTTTTGAGTGAGCATCGGATTTACCCGCATTCTTTTTCAAAATATGGAACTTGCTATCAGCGGTACATTGCGCCCGCGATATTTACAGGAGGAAAAAATTATGCTGAACAGTATTATGACGAGCCCGATCACCTTGCAGCCGCTTCTTATCTGTCTGGGAACGGCTATGGTTCTGGGTGTGCTGACCGCTCTGGTGTTTTCGTATAAAAACAGAGAGAGCGCCAGCTTTGCGCTGACGCTGGCATTGCTGCCGATGACGGTAGCGACGATTATCATGCTGGTCAATGGCAATATCGGGACCGGCGTTGCGGTGGCGGGTGCGTTTGCCCTGGTTCGGTTCCGCAGTGCACCGGGGACGGGGAGAGAAATTGCCGCTATTTTTACGACGATGGCTCTGGGACTGGCGTTAGGCATGGGATATGTCGGCGTTGCGGTGCTGTTTTTTGTACTGGTTGCTGTTTTTACACTTGTGCTGACAAAGATCGATTTCGGTGCGGCGTCGCGGACAGAGAAACAGCTGAAGATTACGATTCCGGAGAATTTTAATTACGAGGGGCTGTTTGAGGATATTTTTCAGAAGTATAAGGTGGATGTGCGGTTGGAGCGGGTTCGTACGACAAATATGGGGACGCTTTACGAGCTGACTTATCATGCGCAGTTTGCGGATGTGATGGTACCGAAGGCGTTTATTGATGAGCTGCGGACGCGGAACGGGAATTTGAATATTGTGGTTGGAGAGTTTATGGATAAGGAAATGCTTTGATTTTACTGGTCACAACACGACCGCGCACTTGCTGCGGGGTTGGGTTGAAAAGTAGTGGTAGCTTTGACGGATGTGCATGAGAGGTGAATGGTATGAGGAGCAGGAAGTATTGGCAAACGCTCAGAGAAGCAGGAAAGAAGGCTGGAATTGTCTGCCTGGCGCTGATTTTTGCAGGGACGTATGTTTTGGAAGGAAATGCGCAGGAAAATATGTCGGATACGGCAGATGAAAACGCATCGGAAGAAATAAATGCAGATGCGGAGCGTACAGCGGCAACGGAGAAAACCGTTGATACATATATAGATGAAGAAAATGCGGTGCAGGTGACACTTGCAGATGATGGCTCGACGGTTTCCGGAAGCGGGGCGTCGGTTTCTGGAAATGTGATTACGATCAGCGAAGAAGGCTCATACTGGTTCACAGGAAGTCTGTCGGATGGACAGATTCTGGTTGATGTGGATGGGGACGAAACGGTAGTATTGATGCTGGCGGGCGTGGAGATTACGAATCCTGCGGATGCAGCGATTTATGTAGAAAACGCGGATCGGGCGATTGTTTATCTGGTGGACGGCACGAAAAATCAGATCGTGAGCGGTGAGGATACCGGGAGTTCGGCCGCGGATGGTGAAGTCGATGACACGGCTGAGGGCGGTGCGATCTGGGCGAAGGATGACCTGATGATAGGAGGCAGCGGCTCACTGACTGTGAAAGGCTTTTTAAACAACGGTATTCAGACGTCGAATGATCTTACAATCGAAGATGGGACGATTACCGTGGACGCTGTGAACAATGGCATCAAGGGGAAAGATTCTGTGACGATTTTGGGCGGAACGATTACGGTGACGGCTGGCGGAGATGGAATCAAATCGGATGACGATACGGGTGATGGCTATGGCGTTGTGACGATTGAAGAAGGCGAGATACAGATCGAGAGCGGTGAGGATGGCATTCAGGCGGAGACGTTGCTGACGATTTCCGGCGGTACGATCCAGATTACTTCGGGTGGCGGCAGCGCGGAAGCGGGTACGGCAAGTGCGACTTCTGTGACGGGCGGCTGGACTAGCTTTTTCAGTGGCTGGGACATGGAAGATGAGGACACGGAGAGTATGAAAGGAATCAAGGCCGGAAGTGAAATGCAGATTACGGGCGGCACGATTCTGGTGGATTCTTACGATGACTCGATTCATTCAAACGGGACGATTACCATTCTGGATGGCAGTATTACGGTTTCCTCTGGGGACGACGGGGTTCATGCGGACACGGAACTGACGATTTCGGATGGTACGATTGTGGTATCTCAGTCCTATGAAGGATTGGAAGGAAATCAGATACGGATTGAGGGCGGCAATATTCAGGTAACTGCTACCGATGACGGAATCAATGCTAACGGCGGAAGCGACAGCTGGGGAAGGGGCATGATGGGAGCAGGCAACGGCATGGATTCGAACGGCGATATGGGTATAAACATGAACGCGGGTACAAATGCGGATACAGGTACAGATGCGTCAGAAGATTTTGTGGGAAACACATCAGAAAATGTATCAGAAAATGCTTCCGAGACAACACCGTGGCTTTTGATCACGGGTGGGACGATCTGGGTGAACGCGCAGGGAGATGGTTTGGATTCGAACGCGGATCTGACGATCGAGGGCGGAACGATTATTGTGGACGGGCCTTCTGACAGCTCGAATGGTTCCATTGATTATGGTTCGGAAAATGGGGGGAGCTGTACCATCAGCGGCGGAACGGTTCTGGCAATCGGAGCGTCCGGTATGGCGGAGACCTTTGGCAGCAGTTCTACGCAGTGCTCGTTTATGCTCAGTCTTTCTTCGAATTATGCAGCGGGCAGTGTGATCACGATCTGTGACGCCGAGGGGAATGTACTGTTTGAACATACCTCCGAGAGAGCATTTTCTTCTATTATATATAGCTCCGCAGATTTGGAAGAGGATGGCACGTATCAGATCATGGTGGACAGTGATACGACAGAGATCACGCTGACATCTGTGACAGGAAGTTATTCTTGGTCAGGAGAAAGCACCGGAACGGGTGGATTTGGGAATTTTGGCGGACAGATGGGCGGCGGCCGGAAGGGAAACCGGATGGACGATAGTCAGATGGATGAAAACTTTGACGATAGCCAGATGCCGGATGATAGCCAGATACCGGATAATCAGATGTCAGATAACGGAGACATGGAGCAAATGTCTGAAAATACACAGGATAGTCAGCCATCGAATGTAGGGGGAAATGGACAGATGGTGTGAGGCTGCTTTTTCTTGCAGAATAAATGGAGTTGATTTTCGTGCAAAGAACATAGGGATACGAGATTGCTTTTTCGTGATTATGAGAAATGCCTGGCAGAAAATCGCATAAAATGAGGATGATGAAAAGTAAAAGTGCCGCATGGATGCAATCCCATGCGGCGTTTTTGGTGCGCAGGGCCGGGCAAGGCATATCCCATGCGAAGCGTGGGATGCCACCCGGCGAGAGTGTTTTGCGGCTTATGCCGCACCCGGCTCGCGCGGGCAAGTAGGAGCCGACGAGTCGTCTCCTGCTCGATTCAGTCGAGTTTCATATCCCCGACTTTGACCCAACCCAGTTTTCTGACTATCAGGTGAATCAGTGGGCAGAGGATGGCCGGAAGAAGGAAGCAGATCAGAGCCAGACCAATCCAGTCGGAGGCGGTGACTGCTGCCTTTGTCCCTTCGGCGATATCGCTCATCCAGCCGGTGTAGACGCCGATCGGTCCGACGAAGCCGCAGGTACCCATGCCGGAGGATACGGCGGTGCCATTCATTTCCATGTGGAAGACACAGGTGGCGATTGGCCCGGTGATCGCGGAGGTCAGGATCGGGGCAATCCAGATGCGAGGGTTTTTGACAATGTTGCCCATCTGCAGCATGGAGGTGCCGATGCCCTGTGAGATGAGTCCGCCCCAGCGGTTCTCCGGGAAGGAAATGACGGCGAAGCCGACCATCTGCGCGCAGCAGCCTGCGACAGCAGCGCCTCCTGCCAGGCCGGTCAGGCCGAGTGCGGCGCAGATCGCGGCGGAGGAGATCGGCAGGGTCAGCGCGATGCCGACGACAACGGATACCAGGATGCCCATCAAAAACGGCTGCAGATTGGTCGCCCACATGATCAGGTTGCCGACCTTCATCGCGGCAGAGCCGAGGGCGGGAGCCCACCAGGCAGAGAGCGCGATGCCGACGCCAATGGTGACGAGCGGGGTAACAAGGATGTCAATCTTTGTCTCTTTGGAGACGGCTTTGCCGATCTCGGAAGAGAGTATCGCGATAAATAAAACGGCGAGCGGGCCGCCTGCGCCGCCGAGCGCGTTTGCGGCGAAGCCGACCGTGATCAGGGAAAACAGGACGAGCGGCGGACAGTGCAGCGCGTAACCGATCGCGACGGCCATCGCCGGGCCGCTCATGGCGGTGGCAAGGGAGCCGACGGTGTAATCCACGCCGCTGACCGTGGCGACGGTCTGCGTCAGGAATGCGATCTGAAACTGCGTCCCGATGGTGTTGATGATCGTGCCGATCAGCAGGGAGCAGAACAGACCCTGCGCCATCGCTCCAAGCGCGTCGATGCCGTAGCGTTTCAGGGAAATTTCGATGTCTTTTCTCTTCAGGAATGCTTTCAATTTCTCCATAATTTTTCTCCTTCGTTAAAGTTTTGCCATATTCTATCCCTTTTAATTTTGATTTACAATAGAAGATTTTACTGAAAAATATCAGAACCTGAGGAATACGATTAGCGGGTATAATGAGGCAAAAACAGCTTTTCTGAAATTCTTACAAAAGGTACTACCATACGGATAAGGAAGTGTGGTAAAATAGGCCGGTTGGATTTCGAGAGTACAATTGCCGGGAAATCCTGACATTATATGATAGAATTGTGGCTGCGTCGCAATTTTGATAAGGAGACAGCAGCCGGGGAAGTGAGGAGAAAATTATGCCAGTTTTTGATTTCAGTAACAGCGCTCCAAAACAGGAAAAGGCTGCGGAATGTACTTATACTATTTTTTGCTCAAATGAATCAGAACCGTCCGCCGAGCGGCCGATTCTGGTGCTGGATAACAGCCGCCGGGCGTGGAAGCACCACTCGAATGGGATTTTTTCGAAACCCGATCAGAAGACAGCGTTTGAATTTGATGAGGAGGACGGTACGCAGTCTGCGGATATTTTGCAGCTGGACGCGCGGTTTGTCAGCCTGCTTCGCTGGCTTGGGGAGAGTCATATTCGTGTGCGGCTTTCCGGGGCGAACCGGGAGGACGGATACGCGGTTTATCGGATTCGTGAGATTGCATACGGCGGCGGGACGAAGCTTTCCGCGGAGGATGGGTTCCTTCAGTTTATGATTGAGCGGCTGCTCGCAAGCGATGCGCCTCAAAAGGAGCCGGAGGAGGATGAGCAGGAGGAGACAGGCGATGAGATGAAGCTGACCAGCCTGCAGAGCATCACGGATTTTCTGAACTGCGCGGGACGGACGCTGCCGGACAATATTCGTCTGTGGGCGCGGCGGAATCTGGCGGTCGCGCGTTCTCATGAGGTGACTGCGGAGGAACGGCGGCATGCCCAGAGGGCGCTCTCGATTATGCTGAATATCCACTGGAAGAGCAATTATTTTGAAGCGATTGACCCGCAGGAGGCCAGGCGGATTCTGGATGAGGAGCTTTACGGGATGGAGCGGGTAAAGCAGAGAATCATCGAGACGATTATCCAGATCAACCGCACCCATACGCTTCCGGCCTATGGAATGCTGCTTGTCGGACCGGCCGGGACGGGCAAGTCGCAGATTGCCTATGCGGTGGCGCGGATTCTGAAGCTGCCGTGGACGACGCTGGATATGAGTTCGATTAACGATCCGGAGCAGCTCACGGGAAGCTCCCGTATTTATTCGAACGCAAAGCCAGGTATTATTATGGAAGCGTTTGCCGCGGCGGGGGAGTCGAACCTGGTCTTTATCATCAACGAGCTTGACAAGGCGGCTTCCGGGAAAGGCAATGGCAATCCTGCGGACGTCCTGCTGACGCTGTTGGATAATCTGGGCTTTACGGATAATTACATTGAGTGTACGGTTCCGACCGGCGGCGTCTACCCGATCGCTACCGCGAATGATTTAAGCCAGATCAGCGCGCCGCTGATGTCGCGTTTTGCTGTGATTGAACTGCCGGACTACACGCCGGAGGAGAAGAAAATCATCTTCTCACAGTTTGCGCTGCCGAAGGTCTTACGGCGTATGAGCATCCGTGAAGATGAGTGTGTCATGCCGCCGGAGGCGGTCGATGCGGTGGTCGAAAAATATGCCGACACGACGGGGATTCGTGACCTGGAGCAGGCGGCCGAGCACATCGCCGCGAACGCGCTTTACCAGATCGAGGTAAATCATGTTACATCTGTGGTGTTTGACGCGGAGGCGGTGCGGGCACTGCTGGCATAAATCAGTTTGGAAACTATATAATTTACAAATCATGCACGGTAGCAGACATTTCGTGCATGATTTTTTTTGCGCTCTTTTCCTGGGTTTTACAATTGCCTGACTTTTTCTTTAAAAGAGCTTTACTTGACAGTATTTGCCGGGAATTATATCATTTAACCGTACAAAAGCAATGTTCCATTGGTGTCTGCCGCCCAGATGGCGCATTCTGTCAGTAACAGAAAAATGATTTCAGGAGGAATGGAATCTATGAATCGAAAGAGATTTACCGCGATGGCGGTGACGGTGAGTGCGGCGCTTGGCTGCTTTCACATGAATGTTTGCGCGGCAGATACTATGCTGGAGGATATTTTGGAGACGGGCGTTCTTCAGGTGGCAACGGAGCCGTATTTTGCGCCGTATGAATTTATTGATTCGACGCAGGAGGGGCAGGAACAGTACCAGGGAGCAGATATGCAGCTTGCCAGATACATTGCGGACGAGCTGGGGGTTGAGCTGGAGATCGTGGCGATGGATTTTTCTGATGTGCTGGAAAACGTGGCAATCGGAGAATACCCGCTGGCGATCACCGGACTTGCCTGGACGGTGGAGCGTGCGGAGACGTATGAACTGTCGGATGTTTACTATAGCACGGACTCTGTGAACGGGTTTCTGATCCGGGCTGAGGACGCGGATGTATATACCGATCTGGATTCTCTTGCGGGAAAAACGGTGGCCTGCCAGAGCGGGACGGTGCAGGAGACTTATGCGAGTGAGCAGATTGAGGATGTGAATGTCGCAGCGTATGACAGTGTGATTACGGCCGTGCGGGCGCTGCTTTCCGGCAGCTGTGATGCGGTGGCTGTGAATGATTCGAACGGGGCCACTCTGGCTGAGCTGGATGAGAATCTGATCATGGCGGAGGCGGTATTCGAGGATACAACCGACGATACGGTGGTCGCATGTCCGAAGGGACAGACGGAGCTTGTGGAAAAAATCAATGAGATTCTCGCGCAGGTCGCGGAGAAAGAACTGTATGAGCAGTGGTGGGAGGAAGCGCAGGAGCTTTCCGCTTCGCTGAATCTGGATTGAGGAAAGGGAACGATAACGTTTACAGACAAATCGTATGAATGGACTGGAAAAAATAAGACTTTTCCTGCTGGACATTGACGGGACGGTCTGCCTTGGGGATCACCTGATCCCCGGCGCGGATCGTTTTTTGTCGCAGATCCGAAGGAATGGGGGAGAATTTGTTTTTATTACAAACAATACCACGCGCAGTGTCAGTGACTATATCGCGCTGTTTGAGCGTCTCGGAGTACCGACCGGGCCGGAGAATTTTCTGACTGCGTCTCTGGCGACGGCGGATGTGCTGAAGGGAAAATATGCACAGGAGACAATCTATGTGCTGGGTACGGAGTCTCTGATGGGTGAACTGCGGCAGCAGGGGCTCCGGGTAACCTGCGATCCGGAGGATCCGACGATCGCCTGTGTGCTGGCTTCTTATGATAATCAGCTTACCTACCAGAAGCTTACCGATGTCAGCCGTCTTCTGACGCTGCGGAAGGATCTCGGCTATATGGCGACGAACCCGGATCTGGTCTGCCCGGTCGATTTTGGATTTGTGCCGGACTGCGGTGCGATCTGTGAGATGCTGGAACACGCGGTAAAACGCCGTCCCATTTATATCGGCAAGCCCTCCACCTGTATGGTGGATATGGCAATCCGCCGCAGCCGTTTTGAAAAGGAACAGGCGCTCATTGTCGGCGACCGGCTTTATACGGACATCGCCTGCGCGAATTTATCCGGCGTCTCGGCCGCGCTGGTATTAAGCGGCGAATCGACCCGGCAGGAGCTGCAGGAGTCTCAGTATTTTGCGGATTTTGTATTTCCGTCCGTGGCTGAGTTGGGCGAGGTATGGGTAAAGAGCAGAGAAATTCTGTAAACGGATGATTCGTTCGCTCATGCGCTGTCATGCGTATGGGCGAAATGACGTAATTGGAAAAGTATTCTGCCGCAGCCTGACAGCAAAAGCAGACTCGCTGAGATAAAAGCTGAGGAAATTCTTACCTGCATTTTACACGGGAATGGATTTGGATTTTACAGGACGGCCTTATAATCCATGCGTCAGAAAGCAGAAGTATTCGCCGACACCGCAGCGGCAGATGTGTGTGAACCGGATGGATTCTGTGGCAGGAATGACGTGAGAACGTTGTTCGGTGCAGAGCGGAAAGGAAGCCCTGTGCATTTACATATCTGGCAGGCTGAATCGGAAAGCTTTGTGCAGAATGCACACGGAACTACAATACAGGCTGTTGGGAAAGAGAAGAGGAGGAACTGGCATGTCGACATTGGCATTGCGAAATGTCTGCAAGATTTATCCTGGTGATGTCTATGCGGTAAAAGATTTTAGCATGGACATTAACGATGGGGATTTTATTATTTTTGTAGGTCCGTCCGGCTGTGGAAAATCGACTACGCTTCGCATGATTGCGGGACTCGAAGAGATATCAGAGGGAGAACTCTGGATTGACGGCGAACTGATGAATTATGTGGAGCCGAAGGAGCGTAACCTCTCGATGGTGTTCCAGAATTACGCACTTTACCCGAATATGACGGTATACGACAACATCGCTTATTCACTGAAAATAAGAAAGGTGCCGAAAGCGGAGATTGACCGGCAGGTAAAAGAAGTAGCGAAGGTGCTTGGCCTTGAGAATTTGCTGAAGCGCCGCCCAGCCGCGCTTTCCGGAGGTCAGAAGCAGCGTGTGGCGATCGGCAGCGCGATTGTCCGCAATCCGAAGATTTTACTGATGGATGAGCCGCTTTCGAACCTGGACGCGAAGCTGCGCGCGCAGATGCGTGTGGAGCTGGGAAGACTGCATGAGCGTCTGGGGGCGACTATGATCTATGTTACCCACGATCAGACAGAGGCCATGACGCTTGGCACCAGAATTGTGGTGATGAAAGAAGGCGTGATTCAACAGGTGGATGAACCGCAGGTGCTGTATGATCACCCGGTAAATCTGTTTGTGGCCGGATTCATCGGCTCCCCGGCGATGAATTTCGCGGACGCCGCGGTGCGCGTAAATGTGGACGGACAGGCTGAACTGGTTCTTGGGAATAATGGCAGTTCTGTCAGCGTACAGCTGGGGAAAGAAGACGCTGCACTCCTGACGGGGAGAAAGGGTAAAAGCTATTCCAATGTGACCGTGGGAATCCGCCCGGAGGATATTTACACCGAAGAGGATTTAAAGCTTCGGAATGGAAAATTGCGCACGAATGGAACGGGAATTCCGGTCTGTGTCACAACGATTGAAATGCTCGGTGTAGAGACGATGCTCTTTTTCCAGTTGGCGGGAAAGCAGTTTTGTGCCCGGGTGGCGCCTGAGAATGAGGTGCATGTGGGCGATAAGATACAGATCTATTTTGATCAGGATAAAATGCATCTGTTTGATACGGATACAGGACTGACGCTGAAGTAACGGGAGGAAACTATGAAGTCAAAAAATTCACTGGCAGGAAAAATTACACCGTACCTGTATCTGGTACCGGCCATGCTTGTTTTTGCGGTTTTCCTGTTTTATCCATTTGCGAAAACGATTTATCTGAGCTTTTATCTGACGGACAACATGGGGCGGGCGAAAATTTTTGCCGGGATTGACAATTATGTGTCGCTGCTGACCTCGTCCTCGTTCTGGAACAGCCTGAGAGTGACGCTGATTTTCGTGGTTATCGTCGTGGCAGGCGGTATGCTCCTGGGACTGATAGGCGCGGTTCTCTGCAATAAGGCGTTTCCGTGCATCCGTTTTTTCAGCACCGCTTACGCTCTGCCGATGGCAATCGCGTCTAGCTCGGCGGCTATGATTTTCAAGATTATGCTAAACCCGACGATTGGTATTGTTAATAAGCTTTTAGGGGTGGATATCAACTGGGTCAATGATCCCAAATACGCGCTGGTGGTCGTCGCAATCCTGACCGCGTGGCTGAACAGCGGCATCAACTTTCTGTACTTTTCCGCCGGACTCGGAAACATTGATGAGAGCATCTATGAGCGCGCGTCGGTGGACGGAGCAAGCGGTGTTCAGCAGTTCTTCAGTCTGACACTTCCGGGCTTAAGCCCCATCATGTTTTACACGCTGGTCGTAAATGTCATTCAGGCGTTCCAGTCTTTCGGACAGGTCAAGATCCTGACCGAGGGCGGCCCCGGCGAATCGACAAACTTGATTGTGTACGCAATCTACCGCAACGCATTTTTTAACTACCGCTTCGGCAGCGCGGCGGCGGAATCCGTGGTACTGTTTGTCATCATTATGATACTGACACTGATTATGTTTAAGGTACAGGGCAAAGGAGTGAAAGAATAATGGCAGCAATCGCATCAAATCAGGCAGCAGTCAATTATGCCGGAAATAAATCAAAATCGGAGCTGGAGCAGCTGCATCAGTCAAAAGAGCAGGAAGCCATGAATCGGAAACGAGTCCGGACAGCCTGCCGGGTCATCCTGAATGTAGTGATGGCACTTTTGATTCTTTCCCCACTGCTTTACGCGGTGAGCATCGCTTTTATGCCTTCGAGTGAGCTGTATTCACAGGCACTGAATCTGATCCCCAAGAATCCGACTTTGCAGAACTTTATACAGGCCGTCACTACGGTTCCCCTGTTCCGGTTCGTGCTGAATTCTTTCGGCGTATCCATTGCGATTACGCTCGGTCAGATTGTGACCTGCTCCCTGGCGGCTTTCGCCTTCTCTTTCCTTGAGTTTAAAGGAAAAGGCGTGCTTTTCATGGTAGTCATGGCGACCATGATGGTTCCAGGTGAAGCGACCATTATCTCGAATTACCTGACCGTCAGCAGCTGGGGATGGCTGGACAGCTACTATGTACTGATTATTCCTTATCTGACTTCGGCGACCGGCATCTTTATGTTCCGGCAGTTTTATTCGGCTTTCCCGATTTCGCTTTATGAGGCGGCAAAGCTGGATGGCTGCAGCAACCTGCGTTTTATCTCAACCATCCTGGTTCCGCTGACTAAACCGGCAATCGGAGCGATGGCTGTGTACACCTTCATCAATTCCTGGAATATGTATATGTGGCCTCTGCTGGTTACCGGTTCCCAGGAAAAACGAACCGTGCAGATCGGTATCAGCATGCTGAACAGCGTCGACGCACAGTCCATGACCATGATGATTGCAGGTGTTGTAATCGTTATTATCCCGTCCCTTTCCATATTCGTGGTAGGGCAGAAACAGCTCATCCGGGGGATGTTCTCGGGCGCAGTGAAGGGATGATATATACGCAGCCGGGAGGAAAAACTGTTTTGCAGCCCTCGGTGTGCGTAATGGCCTTGATTGAAATTCAAAATCAGGGAATTGTCTGCAATTATGATAATATGAGTCAGGGCGGACAACAAAAAAAGTGTAACTGTTCAGTACCTTCACAGTTACGAAATATCATGTTTATAATTTGAGGAGGATTGAAAAAATGAGAAGAGAAATATCAAGAAGAGACTTTCTGCGCGGCTCCGCAGCGAGCGCTGCAACACTGGCGATGAGCACGGTGCTTGGATCGGCGATGACCGCTGCCGCATCAGAGGCAGTTACCATTGAGTTCTGGCATTCCATGGGCGGCGTGAATGGTACCGCGATGGAATATCTGGTAAACAAATTCAACGAAGAGAATGAGTATGGCATCACGGTAAACGCAACCTATCAGGGAGACTATGACGATACGATCAACAAGCTGAGAAGCTCTCAGATCGGAAGCTTCAGCGCGGATCTGGTTCAGATTTATGATATTGGTACTAATTTCATGGTAAATTCCGGCTTCATCGTGCCGATGCAGGAGCTGATTGATACCGCCGGCTACGATACATCTGTTCTGGAGGAGAACATTCTGGCGTACTATACTGTAAATGATGAACTGTACTCCATGCCGTTCAACTCTTCAACCCCGCTTCTTTATTATAATGTAGGAATGTTTGAGGCAGCCGGCATCACTGAGATCCCGACCAGCCTGGAAGGAATCGAGGCAATCGCGGAGCAGCTTCTGAATGAGGGCGGCGCACAGGAAGTAATTTCCCTGAGCATTTACGGCTGGTTCTTTGAGCAGTTCCTCTGCAAGATGGGTCTGGATTATGCGGACAATGGCAATGGACGTGACGGCGCGGCGACTTCTGTCGTATTTGATTCCAACGGCGGCGCAGAGAAGATTCTGACCATGTGGAAGCAGCTTTATGACGAAGGCTATGCTCCAAACGTAGGTACCGGCGGAGACGCAGGCCTGACCGACTTTGTAGCCGGAAAATCCGCAATCACGCTCGGCTCCACTGCTTCCCTGAAGCAGATTCTCGAAGACGTAAACGGCACCTTCGAAGTAGGAACCGCGTACTTCCCAAGCATCAGCGAGGAAGACGAGGGCGGTGTATCCATCGGCGGCGGCTCCCTGTGGGCACTGAATAACCAGGATGAGGTAAAGCAGGATGCGGTATGGAAATTCGTAGAGTTCCTTGTATCTGCGGAATCTCAGGCATACTGGAATGCGCAGACCGGTTACTTCCCGGTAACGACCGAGGCCGTCAACGAGGAAGTATATCAGGCAAACATGGAAGAATATCCGCAGTTCCAGACCGCGATCGACCAGCTGCATGATTCCGCTCCGGAGTACGCAGGAGCACTTTTGAGCGTATTCTCCGACGCACGCGCGACGGTACAGTCTGGTATTGAAGACCTGCTCAACGGCAACCGAGATGTTGCAGGCACCGTGACCTACCTGGCAGACACAATCAACGATTCGATTACCTATTACAACTTGACAAACGACGTCGAGTAAGAGAGAATAAGCGACGGGAATCAGTGACAGAATAAATATGCAATAGAATAAGCAATAGCCGCGCCATGGAGAATTGCATAATGCTCTGTGGCGCGGCTATGCGATTGTCTGGCGGCGATTATCCGGAAATGGACAAAACAGTATAATATTACAGAAAAAACAGTATAGGAAAAACAGTACAGGAAAAACAGTACAGGCAAAAATGGTCCGGAGTGGAAACCGGTATAAGAGGAAGCCAGCAAAAAATAGAAATGGAGATACAGAAAATATTATGACAGAAATATGGGCACACAGAGGTGCTTCCGGCTATGAGCCGGAAAACACATTGGAGGCATTTGAGCTTGCCGCCAGAATGGGCGCGGACGCAGTGGAACTGGATGTGCAGATGAGCCGCGACGGGGATTTGGTTGTGATTCACGACGAAACGACCACAAGAGTCAGCGGCGTGAAGCTTTGGGTAAAGGACTGCTCCCTGCAGGAACTGAAAGCATTGAATGTGAATCAGACCCTCCCGATGCATACGCCTGTTCATATCCCGACGCTCCAGGAGGTATATGATCTCTTAAAACCAACCGGTCTGCGGGTCAATGTCGAACTGAAAACCGGCGTTGTCTTTTATCCGCAGATCGAAGCGGCCGTCCTGAAAGCGGCAAAAGACATGGGGATGGAAGAGCGGGTGATTTATTCTTCCTTTAACCACTACACTTTAAGGCGGATCAAAGAGTTGAATCCACAGGCAGAGACGGGAATGCTCTATGCCGATGGCATCTGGCAGTCCGCCGCGTATGGCGTAATACTCGGAGTGGACGCGCTGCATCCGGCGCTCTACAACCTACAGTATCCCGGTTTCATGGAGCAGGCCAGAGAGAAAGGATTGAAAGTACACGTCTGGACCGTAAACGAGGAAGAACATTTGCGGCAGATGAAAAAAATGAATGTAGACGCCGTGATCACGAACTATCCTGATCGCGCGCGGAAAATCGTGACCGCCGGAGCGTAGAGCTCCGGCGTGTTTTTTGCATTATGTAAAAAAAACAACTTGACTACCCTTATATACGTCATTATAATAAAGTATATTGTAATGACGTATAACGCACAAAAATCGATTGTTAAGATCTGGAGGTATGGTTTTTTGCTTATCCGGGTAGATTAGATGATTCGAGCGACAAAAAGGGCATGATATTACGGATTTCTCCACACTTTGTGCTCCTGAAATCCTTGTATCATTAGATTATAGGAGACACGAAATGTTTATTGGGAGAGAGAAGGAATTAAAACGGCTAAATACCATGTACAAAAGCGATAAGCTTGAAGTGGCCATTGTTTATGGGCGGCGAAGAGTGGGTAAAACGACCTTAATTAACGAATTTTGTAAAGACAAGAGAACCGTATTTTTTGCAGCAATGGAAAATTCAGCTGAAATGAATCTGGAGGCACTCTCCGGGGCAATTATGGCTGCAGAAATGGAAGCTGGATATGCGAGAAAAACTGCTTCTACTGTAACGCAGTCGGAGACGAAAGCGGAGAGCCATCCCCCGGTTGGCGAGAAAACGTCTGCCGCGAACGTCATTTTCAGGAGTTTTTCTGATGCTTTGGTAAAGATTCGGGAATTGGCATTACGGGAACGTCTGGTTTTTGTAATTGATGAATATCCATATCTGGCGAAGGCAGAACCGACGATTTCATCGCTTCTTCAGAACTATCTGGATCATCAGTTTAAGGAAACCAGGCTTTTTTTGATTCTTTGCGGTTCTTCCATGAGCTTTATGGAAAATCAGGTGTTGGGGTATCAGAGCCCGCTGTACGGGCGCAGAACCGGCCAGTTTAAAATACAGCCCTTTGACTATCGGGACACCGGGCTCTGGTTTCCCGCATATTCCAATGAAGAAAAAGCAATCATGTATGGGGTAACAGGAGGTATACCGCTGTATTTGGAGCAGTTTTCGCCAGAACAGTCTATTCGGGAAAATCTGTTGAACGGGATATTTAATAATAATGCTATGTTGTTCGAGGAGCCATCAAATCTGCTGAAACAGGAACTCAGAGAACCGGCAACCTATAACGCGATTATTACTGCGATTGCTTCCGGAAAATCAAAGCTAACTGAAATCGCGTCAACCGTCGGTATGGAAAGTGGCCTTTGTTCGAAATATATCGGGAATCTGTGCGCGCTGGGAATCGTAAAGCGTGAGACACCTGTCACGGAACGAAATACGAAACGTCCGGTATATGAACTGGAAGATTTCTTTTTTCGCTTCTGGTATACCTTCGTTCCAAGAAATATGGCAGCTATCGTATCAGATCGTTTTGATAAATTATACACTTCCGCAGTGGAAAGCCGACTGTCGGATTATATGGGACTGGTATTCGAGAAAATCTGCCGGGATTATCTGTTATACTATGATGAAAAACTCCCCTTTCAACCGCAGGATATCGGACAGTGGTGGGGTGGAAATCCTGTGACGCATAAACAGGCGCAGATCGACGTAGTTGCCATTTCGGATGAGGAACGGAGCGCGATTATTGGCTCTTGCAAGTTTCGAAATGAAGATATTCCGGTCAGCGAATGGGAACGAATGAAAGAGTACGCCAGGGCAATGGGGGGATTTGATCACTACTATTATTATCTGTTTTCAAAAAGCGGATTTACAGAGACGCTGCAGCAAGAGCAAGATGGTGTAAATCTGCGGCTGGTTCGATTGGATGAATTATATGAGTAAAATCGAAGAGAAGGGTTATTCTTTGACGAGATCATAAAGGCAGGTGACGAATATGCTGGAATTAAGTCTTGATAAGCGGCAATTATGCGATATTCAGGGACGTCTATTTGAACTGGCGTTAAAGGAGGGGTACGATTCTTCTGTTTTTATGGAAGCATTTATGAACAGTCATGCTGCTGAATGCCTGGATGATACCTATGACCGGCTGCAATGGGCAGGAGAGGAATATATTCTGGAAGAACTGGAAGAAGAGACCGCGGGAGTCTTAAAAAAAGGGGGCGAATTGTTCTCCAGAGAAATTATGTACTGGAGCGGGTATGTTTATCGTTACTGGCATTATTATTCGGGTGAGACCAGTCGAGAGATATACAAGATCGCAGATGCCAGAACAATGGAAGAGTGCTGGATGGGATTTCATACACTCGACGTGGAGATGGCGATAGATGATCTGAAGGAGATATGTCGGCAGAGGATGGAAGATATTCCTGAACCTGTTGATTGCTGATATATAATAATGGTAACTGTTCAGTACCTTCACAGTTACGGGGAAAAGTCCATTTAAAATCGCTGCGCGATGGGACTTTTCCCTGCATAATTTACGTTATCATACGTACTTCGCAGCAAGTGCGAAGTACTGTGCTGAATAGTTACAAATAATGTACTGTAGATAAGGTTGCAAAACAACAAAAGGTATGAATATAAGCGGGGCTGACTATGAAGATAAAATTACAGCAGGTAATCGATGCGATCGAAATGGCAGATGATAACTGGACAGGATTCTATGACTCACAGACCGGAGAGACGGTGTGGTTGGGCGATCAAGATTTTGATGGTGATTATGAGGAAACAGAGGAACTGATAGAGACATCGGAAGACCGTTTCTATCGTTTTCCCACGAAGTTCGATATTAACGAGTACAGCATCATGGAGGATTTTGTGGATGACCTTCCGGCGGGAGCGGCGCGGAACGCGCTGGTGAATGCCATCCGTGGAAGAGGTGCTTTCCGCAGGTTCAAAGATACCCTTTACAATTATGGTATCGAGCAGCAGTGGTATGATTACCAGGCGGAGGCATATAAGAGGATTGCTATTCGGTGGTGTCAGGGTGAGGGACTGGAGTATGAGTAGAAATGACTTGTGTTTCGGTTGGAAGAACGTAAGGCCGGCTGACAAATATGACATGGATGTATTCTGACGATTCAAAATATGCTGCTATTTCTCTCTCAAAAATCAAAATATGCTGTCGTATATTTGCGCTTTATGTTATACTATGGAAATCTAAAAACAGTGGAGGTAAACTTACATGGCAGAGAAGAACAGTGCCAACATTGGTTTTGAAAAACAGATATGGGATGCGGCTTGTGTCCTGTGGGGACACATCCCGGCGGCAGAATACAGGAAGGTTATCATTGGACTTATCTTTCTGCGTTATATATCGAGCGCTTTTGAAAAACGATACGATGAACTTGTAGCTGAGGGGGATGGCTTTGAGGATGATCCCGACGCATATCTGGAGGAGAATATTTTCTTTGTCCCGGAGAAAGCACGTTGGAGTAAGATTGCCTCTGCCGCACACACTCCTGAAATTGGTACTGTCATTGATGACGCAATGAGGGCCATCGAAGATGACAATAAAAAATTGAGGAACGTCCTGCCAAAGAACTACGCCAGCCCAGATTTGGACAAGCGAGTCTTGGGTGACGTTGTTGACCTCTTTACAAATATGGATATGGGCAGCACCGAGAAAAGCAAGGATTTGCTCGGAAGAACCTATGAATACTGTATTGCCCAGTTTGCCGCATATGAAGGCGTCAAGGGCGGCGAGTTCTATACACCTGCCAGTATTGTAAAAACCATTGTAGCAATACTGAAGCCGTTTGCCAACTGCCGTGTATATGAAATTCCCACTCAACTTTTAATACAATCTGGCGATAGATTATGTGCGTGAGTCAGGTGGGGACAAATTTACAGAGCTGGGGACACAATCCACAGGTGGGGACAAATCGGCGATAGCCGATATTTTTTGGTGCCGCCGTCAAATTTGTGATTGCACTGCTGTTAGGGTCGGGCGGAAATAGCCAAATTGCGCCAAGCGAAAATAACCAATTTTAGCCAAAAAGAAATAACCATTGTTGTACGGTGGCTCCCAACAAGATCTTTCAATCTCAATATCAGGTGTTTCATGTATTTACATTAGGGGCGGCATGCTAGGCTGGCACGGAGTGCCAACAGGCGTTGTATCGGGGCCTTCTGGCCCTGATGCGACACCTGTTCTCGCCTGTACAAGCATGGTAAGCGGGTTCATGATGTCAATATTTTAATTACCATTGATATCGAGATTGGCTAAAATCTTTTGGCTGAAATTGGCTTTTTTAAATCGGCTCTGAGTGGTTGAAATCTCCCGGCTCTAACAGTCAAATTTGTGATTGCACTGCCAGATTACCTTGCGGTATTTGCCAAAGCCGTGTTCGCCTGTTCCGCAGCTGTCTTTAACGTTTCCAGTTTTTCCTTCGTCTCAGAGACAGCCTCGGTGAGGAGCTTCTGTTTCTGTGCCAGCAGTTCCGTATTCGTCGGGTCAAGCTTCAGGAGCTTCTCCACATCCTTCAGTTGGGACTGCGTGGACTTCATCTCTTTATTTACACTGCTCAGCGCCTTTGACAGACCAGTGGTATCGCCGTCAATCTCGACTGTAATACCTTTAATCCTGCTTGTTGCCACGCTCCGTCACCTCGCTTTCGGGCATTAAAAAAGAGCCGATTGCTCGACTCTGAAAATCAAAGACATCACATCAAATATCGTAATGCCCTTATTTAAACATTATATTTTGAGGTCGCAATTTGCGACCTCAAAAAGCTATTCCTCTGTTTCTAATTCCAAACGTTGTAAAATATCCTGAACTACACCAGCGTCTTGCAGTAAACTTACAGCAAAGCACTTTTTCCCAGCATCTTTCAAAGATGCACCAATATGATACGCAATCTTTTCGTCAAGAATGAGAAAACGATCATGAAATGCTTTTGTGTATTTCACATTCAGAGTGGGGTATTGAGCATTAAACTTATTCACATCTGCATCACTCAGTTTTGTTTTTTCGCGCGTGTAGATGATAATGGATACGTTATCATTTTTCTTGCAAAGTAGATTTAACGTGTCGACATCTACATATCCATCAATCAGAGTGATGTTTTTTTCTGCTTTTTGAATCAGGCTGATCAGTAATCCGAAAGCATCATAAATTTGTCCCTCAAAAAATACTTTTTGAGTAGATTCTTCATGTTCAGATATATACTCAAAAATCTGTTCCAATTTTGCATCTGTTTGCTCCTGATACTGAAGCTGACGTAATTCTACAGCACTAATTCGTTCAAACATCACTGCGTTATTAGAAATAAAACGACGCATTTCTACAAAGGCCTTCATAATGTTGATGCTAACTCGAACAGCGACTTCACTTCGCAATACGGCAGATAGCATAGCTATTCCCTGTTCAGTAAAGACATACGGCAAATATCTTCTGCCGCCTTTTTTAACCGCCATTTCGTTTTCAATATTTGAGGTCGCAAATTGCGACCTCAAAGCGGTCAATTCTTCCTCTCTTAATTGAAAGCGAATTCTTCAGGAAATCTGACAATATTTCTTTTAACAGCCTCATTTAATCGTTTTGTTTCAACCTGATACAGCATCGCCAAATCACTATCCAACATAACCTGCTGTCCTCGAACAACATAAATTAAGTTGTGTATGTCCGGCTGTATTGTTTCGGCAACAGCAACGTCATTTTTTTCTTTTGTAGCAACCTCATTTTTTTCTGTTGCCATTGAATTTCCTCCCCCATAATGTCATTTTGGTGTGATTTTCATAGTATAACACAATGCGCCAAAATACGACAGTATCTTTTGAACTTTTTGAGAAGAAATAGTAGTACAAAACGAGCCGTCAGAAGACGTCCATGTCATGCTGATCGGCCAACCTTACGTGCTTCCAACCGGAATACGAGTCATTCCCACTTTCTACATACATATCATTCACAAGCCCAATGGTCAACAAATCCAAATCCCTTATGCTGATCCCCAACTGCACACACCGCAAAAGAAAGAGCGGGGTTGTTATTTCCCGCTCACTTTTGCGAAGTTTTTTTTAGACTCTACATCGCTCTGGATGTTCAAGCCCCACAGCTTGATAATCTCCGGCAGCACCTGGTAAATGGAGAATGTATTAAACTCATCCAACCATTCCTCCGGCGAATCCGGCACCTTGTCCGGCTCCGCGTGCTTTGCCATGATGTAGGCAATGTTCTCAAACATCTCCAGAGAGAACAGGTCAAGGTTTGACTGCCCCTCATCGGAGTTGCCCACGGCCTGCTCCAGGTTGCGCAGGTCTTTATAGATGTCGCGCTGAAATTTTAAACGGTAAATACTCCTCAATATTTTCCTCCGCGAACTTGGGAATACCGCAGGAAACGGATCCGAGCAGGGGAACTTTGACAGTTTCTCTCTGCGTCTTGCTGGCTTCCTTCGTGATGATGTTTCGATGACCCGCATAATCGAGCATACCCTGTTCACGCATATAAGCGAGGTAGCGTCCCACCGTAGTTTTGGGAATGCCGAGACCCGATTCGATCTCGCGGATTGTGGGTGTGATTCCGTTCGATTCCTGATAGTCATTGATGAAGTCTTCAATCAGCTTGAAGTACTCCGCTTTCTTTGTGTGCATCGCGATTCTCCTTTCATCGCGCCGGGATAAATGTCCCAGGCAAGTGTATTATACAAACAGAACATATGTTCGTCAAGAGGAAAAATGGCATTTTTTTCCATTCGCCGGTCAGATGTCTCTGATTTGGGACAGATGATGGAAAATTGCAAAATCACATAAAGAATGAAAAATGTGTCCCAAACTTGGGACAGGAGGTCAGAAGTATAGGCAAAAAAGCCAAAAACTTGTTGCGGGTTGTGACGAATTTTGGTATAATATTACGTAATTTTTGAGACTTGTGCGGAACCTGATCGAACTATTGGAGGAATAAGATTTTATGCCGAAAGAAAACTGGCAGAAGCTGAAATTACTGAAACTGGTTGATTTGCTGCGTCAGGAAACAGATGAGCAGCATCCTCTTACCACCGCGCAGATTTGTGAAAGACTGAGAGCAATGGACATCCCATGTGACCGGCGGGTTCTGAGTAAGGATATTGACCTTTTAAACGATAACGGAGTCGAAGTCCTATGGACATGGGTTGGGAAGGGAAAAGGCTATTATGTCGAGGACCGAAATTTCTCTGTCCCGGAGTTGAAGATTCTGATTGATGCGGTGCAGGCTGCCAGCTTTATCACCGAAAAGAAAACTGAGGATCTGGTAAATAAACTTGCCAGCCTGGGAGGAACAAATCGGGCAGAGATACTGAAAAGCAATCTCACGCATTTTAACACGCGCAAACACAGCAATGAAAGTATTTACTGTAATGTTGATGCGATCGAGGATGCCATACAACACCAAAAGAAAATCATTTTCCGGTATTTCGATCTGGATATAAAGGGTGAAAAAAGCTATCGGCGTGATGGGCATCACTATGTTGTGGAACCGGTAGCACTTGTCTATAACGAGGATAATTATTATGTCGTTGTCTACAGTGAGAGACATGATAACACAGCAAATTATCGGGTCGACCGCATGGATAGCGTCGAAGTGATTGAAGAAAATATTTCAGAAAAAGCGATGACACTGAAAGATAAGGTTGGCGAATATACAGAACAGGCAATAAAGATGTATGGCGGTGAGCCACAGACTGTTGTATTAGAATTTGACAGCAAACTGACAGGCGTAATCTATGACCGATTTGGAGAAGGCGTTAACATGATGCCATCCAGCGAGGACAAGATACTGGTGACTGTCAAGGTGCAGCTTTCGCCTACCTTTTGGGGCTGGCTGTTTCAGTTTGGAAAGCGGATGCGAGTGATTTCGCCGGAGGTTGTGGTAAAAGAGCAAAGGGAACGAATAGAAGAATTGCTGTCATAGGGCGAAGCACATAAACGGAGGATGCGTACAATGGTACAGAACGATTTAAAATTTTTCACAAACGAGCCGGAGCGGGATTTGTATAGTCGATTTGCCGCAATCCTGAAAAGCAATACGCAGTTCTTCGATGTGTTGGTCGGATATTTTCGAACGAGTGGATTTTTTAAACTCTACCCGGCACTTGAGGATGTGGAGAAAATCCGTATTCTGGTAGGCTTGAATGTCGACCGGTTTACCGTACATATCATAGACCGCGCAACTGAAGAAGTAAAATTTTCTTCTGTCTCCTCAAAAGAAGGCCGGGAGATATTCGAAGAAGAAGTCGAGAAAGAATTTGAGGAAGCATCCACGACTTCTGAGGTAGAAAAAGGTGTGCGCGTATTTATCGACTGGCTGAAATCCGGCAAGCTGGAAATGCGTATGTACACCGAGGCTCCCATCCATGCAAAAGTATATATCATGCGCAAGGATCCGGTAAAAGTACCGGATATGTTTGGCAGCGTAATTACCGGCTCCAGCAACTTTTCCGAGGCTGGCCTTGTAAATAATCTGGAGTTCAATGTAGAACTGAAGGACTCTGCGGATGTGCAGTTTGCTCTGGATAAGTTTGAAGAATTGTGGGACAAGGCCACAGATATTCGTGATGCTTATATAGAGACAGTGGAAAAAAAGACATGGATGCGCGAGGACATTACGCCTTACCAACTGTATCTGAAAACACTGTATGAATTTTTCCGTGAGGAAATCAATTCTGATAAGGAGAATTTCCAGACACTTCTTCCGGAAGGATATATGCGGCTCCAGTACCAGATTGACGCTGTTATGCAGGCAAAGCAGAAGCTGGATGCTTACAACGGTGTATTTATTTCGGACGTTGTTGGTCTCGGTAAAACTTATATCTGCGCGATGCTTGCCAATACTTTTAATCGCAATACATATAAGCTGATTATCTGTCCTCCGGTATTGGTCGATTACTGGAAAAGCGTCCTTCAGGATTTCGATGTGGCCAGATGCGATGTTGAATCGCTCGGCAAGCTGGATCGTATTATTGAAAAAGGAACCGACAAATACAGCTATATCTTCGTTGATGAGGCGCATCGCTTCCGCAACAGCAACACGGACAGCTTTACCAAACTGCACCAGATCTGCCGTGGCAAAAAAGTGATCCTGATTTCGGCCACACCGATTAACAACTACACGAGCGACATTGAGAACCAGATTTATCTGTTCCAGTCCAAACAAAGCGGCACCATCAACGGCATTAAGAACATTGAAGGTTTCTTCCGTGGACTGAACTCACGGCTGTCGAAGATTCCGAAAGGTACCGAGGCCTATATGAAGCAGCTCCGCGAGAACTCGGAAATCATCCGGGACAAGCTGCTCCGGGAAGTTATGATCCGGCGTACTCGAAGTGAGATACAGCAATATTATGAAGACGATTTGAAAAAGCAGGGGCTGACGTTTCCGAAGGTCGGAAGCCCTGAAAAAATCATTTATGAATTTGATGCAGAAACGGACGAGACATTTTCTGAAACCATCAACACCATAAAGGATTTTCGCTATGCACGTTACACACCACTGCTCTATCTGAAGGATAAAAAGAAATACGCTACCATGCTCGCCTCACAGCGCAACATGGGCGGATTCATGAAAGGCATCCTAGTAAAACGCCTGGAAAGCAGCTTTTTTGCATTCCAGATGACGCTGGCCCGCTTTATTGATTCTTATGAAAAATTTATCAGTATGGCACAAACCGGCAAGGTTTACATCAGCAAAAAGGTCGATGTATATGACCTTCTTGACAGCGGTGATGACGACAAGCTCCTGTATTATATTGAGCAGCAGGATGTAATGGAATTCGAAACGAAAGAATTTGAACCACGCTTCATGAGAGATTTGGAGCGTGACCTGTCCGATTTGCGAAGCCTGAAGGATATGTGGTCATTTATTAAGGTTGACCCGAAGCTGGAAGAATTCCGAAAAGCGCTGATGAAAAGTCGCGTCATGCGCGGAAAGAAAATCATCGTGTTTACGGAATCAAAGGAAACCGCAGAGTATCTCTGTGGGAATTTACGAGATATTTATGGTGACCAGGTTGTAAACTTCAGCGGCCAAAGCTCACAGGCTTTGAAGGTAGAAATTGAGGATAGTTTTAATCCGAAATTTAAGGATAAAGAAAACGATAAATACGACCTGCTCATCACAACGGACGTGCTGGCAGAAGGTATCAACCTTCATCGGGCAAATGTACTGGTTAACTATGACCTTCCCTGGAATCCAACCCGAATTATGCAGCGCGTTGGTCGTATCAACCGCGTAGGTACGGAACATGACCGGATTTATGTATTTAACTTCTTCCCTACCGCTCAAAGCGAGAAGCAGATGCCATTGGAAGAACGCATTCTGGAAAAACTGCAGGCTTTCCATGATACGTTGGGCGAGGACATCAAATATCTGTCGGATGATGAGGAAATTTCGTCAAAGAAGCTCTTCTCCGAATTAAATAAAGACATGGATGAAGATGAAGAAAGCACGAATCCGGAGCTTGCTTACCTCGGAATCATCCGCCAGGTAAGAGACAACGACCCGCAGTTGTTTGACCAGATTAAGCGCCTGCCGAAAAAGGCGAAAGCCGGAAAAAAATCCGACCTAGTTGAAGACTCTGCCACAATAGGATTTATCCGTAAGGGTGCGCTGAAGACATTCTTCCTGTCCGACCACGAGCAGACCAAGCAGCTGACGTTTATGGAAGCCATCAAATACATCGAGTCCAATCCGGAAGATGAGAAAATCAGCGTCGGACATGATTTCTATGACCAGTTTGACAGGAACAGCGATGCTTTTGATGATATGCTCCTTGAAGAAGAAGCCGTATCTCTTGAGAAACCGATGCTGGCCGGGAATGACGCAAAAGTAATCAAGCTTTTGAAAGCTATGCGGAACGAGCCACGGCTGACCGATGATCAAATGGAAAAAATTGACATCCTAATCAGCCGATGGGAATCCGGCGATATTCCGGCAAAGGTATCAAAGGATATACTTAAGCGAAGCAAAAATGTGTCTGACGCATTAGAATTGTATTATGAAATCATGAAAATAGTGCCGCCGGTATACTTTGAAGAAAAAGGCCGGAAAGAAATTCATGTAGATGGACAGAAACAGGTAATACTATCAGCTTATTTGAAAAATGGGGGAGAAAATAAATGACCGCTGAAACAAAAAAAATCAAAGGGATTCTTGAAAGCAGCTTTTCCACAGACAATTATGTTGCCTTGGTTAAAGAAATATTCTCCTCTGCCAAGATTATTTCCCCTGACAAGCAAACTCCTGAACGTAGCAATTTTTCCTTCCACATTGCAGGTTACTCACATGTAGCAACGTATATGACTCCGGATGGAAAAAAGCTGGTTATTCTTGCCGTAGAATTAAAAAAGAATGCATATGTGATAACATCTCGAAGCACCCAGCGAAGTTACGCCAAGAAGCTGATTGAAAGCAGTAATAGCGATGCGGCTGTTATTGCTTTCTATACTAATGGTGAATCGAAATGGCGGCTATCTTTCGTCCGACTCGATTACGAGATGAAGTTTGAAAATGGGAAACTAAAAGCTGTCGAGAATATGACCCCGGCAAGGCTCGTTATGCGGATATCCACATAATCCGCCTTATGCCGAGTATTACGTTATGCTGAGTTAATTCCAGGAGCCCT
>JAJPXU010000016.1:16822-26397 GCA_021205305.1 Lachnospiraceae bacterium | reverse complement strand
TACCTGTATTATTTGAAGAAATCGAAGGTGATGGTGAGAATAATTGTATAAAAGCACCTCTTTTTAAGGACTTTTTCACTGAAAAGTCGCAGTATGTGTTGAAACCAGAACTTGATGTTCCGATGATTGCTTTTCATTCTTATAAAGGAGGAGTTGGCAGAACACTTTCTCTTATAGCGTTGGCAAAAGAGATTGCAGAGACATATCAGGATAAAAAAAAGGTATTGATTATAGATGCGGATATTGAAGCTCCGGGATTAACATGGATGTTGAATGAGAAAGAAGATAACGCGCCTATTAGCTATTTGGATGTACTTGGATTAATGCATATAAATGAAATGAATCAGGAAATGGCAAATGGAATTGCAAAATTGCTTCGGAAATCAAGTTTTATGATTGAAACAGAAAGATTACAGATAGAGGAATATTTCCTCCCTGTATATCGTCAGGAAGATCAGACAATGAACATTTTTTCAACACCAGAAAAGATAATAGCGACGCAAAATAACAAATATATCATCACTGAGTTCATTTCGGAAATAGGTGCTGCGCTTGGAGTGGATTATATACTTGTAGATCTGCGGGCAGGTATTACAGAGTTTTCAGCCCCTTATCTGTTTGATTCAAGGGTTCAAAAATATTTTGTGTCATCTACATCTATGCAGTCGGTGAAAGGGACTCAACTGATTCTACACGAGATTTCTGAAAAAACACCGTCTGTGCTTGTAAATACGAAAATTCTACTTACTATGATTCCGGGTGAGATGGAAGAAACAACACTTCATCAAATAGAAGATATGCTTGCTTTTGAAATAGAACGGCAATTTGAAGATGATGATAACCCTGATACTTTCTTGCCGCTACGAGAAGAATACATTATAAGAATTCCATTTGAATCTCCATTAATTCATTTGGGAGATTTTCATGAAATATGCTATCTTTTGAAAGGGAAAAAGCTTTCTGAAATAATGTCGGATTTAGCGAAGCATATGTCCGAAGAATCAGAAGAGAAAGAGTTGTCGAAAAATGCAGTTCAATCTATGTTGTCCAGACTAAATAATCTGACGGAAAAAGAAATTACTGCTGAAGGAAATGCATCATCAAAAATGCTTTCAACAGGTTCTATTCGCGAAATTGTGAAAGATTACAGTGACGTAATTCCTCAAATTGTAGTTCTTGGTGCAAAAGGATCTGGAAAGACATATATTTATAAGCAAATGATGCAAAAAATAACATGGAGACAGTTTTTGAAAAACGCAGATCAAACAGTTAACGATAACACGACTGATGCTATGATATTGCCGTTGATTTGTTCTGTTAATAACAAGTATCTGGATCCTCTTGTAAAGCAATGTGTTCAAAACAGAAACCGGATGCTGCCTCAAAACACTTTAGATTTGAAAGCTATAAATGAGAATTATAATTACATTACAAAAGCGTGTGAGAGGAATTTGTCAATCACAGAATGGTCAAATGTTTGGCGTGAACTTATACTGAATATGGTGGGGAAAGGCTTTTCAACGCTAGAGCAGGCAGATGATTATCTTGGGAAGCATAATCAGAAAATAGTTTTTTTGATTGATGGCCTAGAAGATTTGTTTATGGATTTGCAGACACAAAAAAGCGAAAACTGGAAGTTGGCCATTCGTTCTCTGTGTCAGAATGTTGTAAATGAACTGCGAATATTGCAGCAAGGCAACATTGGCATTATTATATTTGTGAGAAAAGATATGGCGGAAGAAGCGATTTCGGTGAATTTTGAGCAATTTAAAAATCAATATTCGCGTTATGAATTAAAATGGACACCTACGGATGCGTTGAGGTTAGCATTATGGCTTGTTTCACAGGTAGATCCATCTTTTAAAAGCAATATTGATATTTTAAAAGCTAGCCGAGAAGCTCTTGAATCCAGGCTGGAAATGTTGTGGGGCAAAAAATTGGGTAAGAAAGATTCAAGAGAAGCAAATTCTGCGCGATGGATTATCGCGGCTCTTTCTGATTTCTCCGGACAGTTACAGGCACGTGATATTGTGAGATTTTTAAAATCTGCTTCGGATCATTCTTCAGAAATGAAATTTACTTATCCTGATCGGTATATTATGCCTTCGGAAATTCGTAATGCTATTCCGTATTGTTCAAAGGGGAAATATGATGAAATTAAATCGGAAATGAAGGCAACATATTTGATCTTGAAAAAATTTGAAGATATGGAGGAATCTAGTAAGATATTACCTCTTACTTTGGATAAAATTAATTTGACTGGAGAAGAGATTTCAAGGCTGGAAAGTCAAGGATATTTAACAACCTCTGATAAAAAGTATTATTTACCGGAAATTATTAGATTTGCACTTGGTTTTAAATATGAAAAGGGCGCACGACCTAAGGTTTTATCGTTGTTGACAAAGTGAGATTGCTGAGAATAATTTTGTTTAGATTAATTACTGATGGGATTTGGGCTATAATCAAACGCTAATCAACGGTGAGAGAGGATATGGACTAAAAATTGAAACGGGTAAGACTGATTGTCGCCTACGACGGCACGAATTACTGCGGCTGGCAGGTACAGCCAAACGGAGTATCGGTTGCGGGTACATTGAATCGGCATCTGAGCGAGCTGCTGAACGAAGATATTTACGTGCTTGGCGCGAGCCGTACGGACGCGGGGGTGCATGCGCGGGGGAATGTAGCGGTCTTTGATACAGAGGCGCGGATGCCTGCGGATCGGATTTCGTATGCGCTGAATGCGCGGCTTCCGGAGGATATCCGTATCCAGGATTCCAGAGAAGTCCCGCCAGATTTCCACCCGCGCTTCGCCAAGACACGTAAGACCTACGAATATAAAATCTGGAACCGGCGTTTTCCGGAGCCATGCAGCAGGCTGTATTCCCTGTTTTATCACTGGAATCTAGACGTAGAGCGGATGCGGCGGGCGGCTGCCTATCTGGTCGGAACGCATGATTTCACAAGCTTTTGTACCAGTAAGCCGGAGGTCACAAACCGGGTGCGGACGATTTATAGTCTGGAAATAGATGTGCAGGGCGAAGCGATGGAACATGGCAGAGAAATCTGCGGAAATGGAGTTGGTATGATCACCGTGCGTATCTGCGGGAATGGTTTCCTCTATAATATGGTACGCATCATTGTGGGGACGCTCCTGAAGGTGGGCGGCGGCATGATGGAGCCGGAAGAGGTGCAGATAATCCTGGAGGCAAAAGACCGCAGCCTTGCCGGAGATACGGCGCAGGCGCACGGATTGACGCTGGTGGGGATTGAGTACTTATAAAAAGTACAGACTCTTTCGATGGAAATGGAGGCAAATATGGCGTATCAGTTTGAGAGCAGGATCCGTTTCAGTGAGGTGGGACAGGATCGGAGGCTGACAAAGGTTTCTCTGGTGGATTATTTTCAGGACTGTTCGACGTTTCACTCGGAGGAATGTGGGATTGGCATTGACTGTCTGGACGCGCACGGCTGTGTCTGGATGATTTTATTCTGGCAAATCGATATTCAAAGGCTGCCGCAGATGGGGGAGCATGTGATCACGAGAACCTGGCCTTACGATTTTCAGGCATTTTATGGGTATCGGAACTTTGCTCTGCTGGACGAACGGGAGCAGTACCTGGCGAAGGCGAACAGTGTCTGGGCGCTGATTGATCGGAAGACGGAACGGCCGATGCGGGTGCTGCCGGAGGTGGCGAACGGATATGGGTTGGAGCCGCGTCTGGATATGGAGTATCTGCCGCGCAAGATAAAGCTCTCCGGTGAGGGAGAACGGATGGAAGCTTTTCGGGTCGGAAGGCAGCATCTGGATACCAATCATCATGTCAATAACGGACAGTATATTTATATGGCGGAGGAATATCTGCCCGAGGGGTTTGAGACCGGGAGGCTCTGTGTGGAGTATCGAAAACAGGCCCGGCTGCATGATGTGATCGTGCCTTATGTGTATCGGGAAGAGAAAGCGGTGACGGTGAGTCTTTGCGATGAGGCCGGGGTGCCATACGCGATCGTGAAGAATGAGAAAAAAGAGTGACACGGGTAAGAAGGGTAAGCGCGCCCGGAAATGAGGGATGATATGTTGCGAATAGGGGAAAAACAGGAACTGACGGTTGTGAAAAAGGTAGATTTTGGCGTATACCTGGCAGATGCATCGGAGGAGAAAGAAGAAGAGTTCCGGCAGAACAAGGCAGCTGGCAGTCAAAGACAGAAAAGAAGTCCGCACGAGAACAGGGAAGACCGGGAACAGGACAAGGTGCTCCTCCCGAAGAAGGAGGTTCCGGAAGAAACGGCGGTCGGAGACCGGCTGGAGGTTTTTCTTTACCGGGATTCCAAAGACCGTCTGATCGCCACGTGCAGAGAACCGAAACTGACGGTTGGAAAATTTGCGGTTCTGAAGGTGAAGGAAGTGTCAAAGATCGGCGCGTTTCTGGACTGGGGCCTGGAAAAGGATCTGCTTCTTCCATATCATGAGCAGACGGCAAAGGTTTTTGCGGGGGATGAATGTCTGGTGGCTATGTATGTGGACAAGAGCGGGCGGCTCTGCGCGACGATGCGCGTTTATCCGTACCTGTACCGCAATTCGCCCCATGTGCTGAACGAT
Organism: Lachnospiraceae bacterium; assembly: GCA_021205305.1. Lineage (GTDB taxonomy): Bacteria > Bacillota > Clostridia > Lachnospirales > Lachnospiraceae > Choladousia. The sequence goes on along the minus strand of JAJPXU010000016.1, from coordinate 21,797 downwards.
GAGGTGGATGGCCGCGTCTATGAACTGAGTGAGAATTTTGGCACCTTTGTGGCGGTGGACGACAAATATTCCGGCCTGATTCCGCGCCGGGAGGGCGTCACCGGGCTGAAGCCCGGCGACCGTATACACGCGCGGGTGACGGGAGTGAAGGAGGATGGCAAACTGGATCTGAGCATCCGTGAAAAGGCCTATCTGCAAATCAATGAGGACGCGGAAATGGTCATGGATGTCATCGACGAGTATGCGGGTGTGCTTCCCTTTGACGACCGGGCAGACCCGGAAATTATCCGCAGGGAATTTGGCCTGAGCAAAAATGCTTTTAAGCGCGCTGTGGGGCGGCTGATGAAAGAGGGCAGGGTCGAGATTCGCGAGCGCAGAATTTACAAAGTAAAAGGATAGTCTTGGAGATATCAGACGGAATGACGGGAATCACCGTCGTGACTGTTTGATATACTGCGATTATAATTATTTTTAGAAAATTGCACAGGATCAAAAAACAATGAGGAGGAAAAACATCATGAAAAAAGCAATCAGTACAGACAAGGCTCCGGCAGCAATCGGACCATATTCTCAGGCAATTGAGACAGACGGCTTTGTTTTTACATCCGGTGTGATTCCGGTGAATCCGGCGACCGGCGAGATTCCGGAGAGCGTGGAAGCACAGGCGGAGCAGGCCTTTTCAAATCTGACGGCGCTGCTTGAGGCGTCCGGAACGAGCGTGGAGCAGGTGATCAAGACGACGGTGTTTATTAAGGAAATGAATGATTTTGGGAAAATCAACGAGATTTACGCAAACTATTTCACCGGAGTTTTCCCAGCGCGCTCCTGTGTGGAAGTGGCGAGACTGCCGAAGGATGTGCTGCTGGAAGTAGAGGCTGTCGCGGTAAAATAAGATTGTGTTTCTTCCAACCAGATGACATCTCGTAGGGGCAGGGCTTGCCCTGCCCGCCGTAAAGCGCCGACCGTAGCGAAGATGCGAAGCACGTAGCAGTTCGTAGTATCATCCCCTTTTGCCGCTTGAATCATATAGTTTTAGAATTATAGAAAACCTTCCAGAGAAAGGAGCCTGCCATGAATTTCACTCATTTACATGTCCACACGGAATACAGTCTGCTGGACGGTTCCAATAAGATAACCGAATATGTGCGGCAGGTGAAGGCTCTGGGTATGGACAGCGCTGCGATTACCGATCACGGCGTGATGTATGGTGTGATTGACTTTTACCGCGCCGCGAAGGCGGAGGGGATTAACCCGATCTTGGGCTGTGAAGTGTATGTGGCGCCTGGCTCCAGGTACGATCGGGAGCTTGGGCAGTCAGAGGAGCGTTATCACCATCTGGTGCTGCTTGCAGAGAATAATACCGGTTATCAGAATTTGACTAAAATTGTTTCAAAAGGGTTTGTCGAAGGCTTTTATTATAAGCCGCGCGTGGATCTGGACGTTTTGCGCGAGTATCACGAGGGGATTATTGCGCTCAGCGCCTGTCTGGCGGGAGCCGTGCCGCGCCTGTTACAGCGTGGGATGTACGAAGAAGCAAAAGCAGAAGCGAAGAGACATCTGGAGATTTTCGGTGAGGGCAATTATTTCCTGGAACTGCAGGATCACGGCATTCCGGCACAGAAATTAGTAAATCAGCAGCTGGTGCGGATGAGCCGAGAACTTGGAATTCCGCTGGTAGCGACCAATGATGTGCATTATACGTACGAGGAAGATGCCTCGGCGCATGATATTCTGCTTTGTCTGCAGACCGGGAAAAAGTTATCCGATGAGAACCGGATGCGTTATGAGGGTGGGCAGTATTTTGTAAAATCACCCGAACAGATGGCGGAACTTTTTCCATATGCGCCGGAAGCACTTGAAAATACGCATAAAATTGCGGAGCGCTGTCATGTCGAGATTGAGTTTGGTGTGACAAAGCTGCCGAAATTTGACGTGCCCTCGCCTTATACCTCCTGGGAATACTTAAATAAGCTCTGCTCGGAGGGACTGGTGAAACGCTATGGCGACCATGCGGAGGAGATTCGTCCGCGCCTGGACTATGAGCTTTCTGTAATTCAGAAGATGGGGTATGTAGATTATTTTCTGATTGTGTGGGATTTTATCCATTACGCGCGGGAACAGGATATTATGGTGGGGCCGGGCCGTGGCTCAGCGGCCGGAAGCGTCGTGTCGTATACGCTGGAAATCACGCAGCTTGATCCAATCCGTTATAATCTGCTCTTTGAGCGTTTTCTGAACCCGGAGCGTGTGTCCATGCCGGATATCGACGTGGATTTCTGCTTTGAGCGTCGGCAGGAAGTGATTGACTATGTCATGCGCAAATACGGCAAAGACCGCGTGGTGCAGATTGTGACCTTTGGTACGATGGCCGCACGCGGCGTGATCCGTGACGTAGGCCGCGTGATGGATTTGCCCTACGCACTTTGCGATTCGATTTCAAAGATGGTGCCTCAGGAGCTGGATATTACGCTGGATAAGGCACTGGAGATGAGCCAGGAGCTGCGCAAAGCATATGAGACGGATGAGAAAGTTCATGAGTTGATTGATATGTCAAAGCGTCTGGAGGGGCTGCCGCGGCACACTTCTATGCATGCGGCCGGCGTGGTGATCAGTCAGAAAAGTATGGATGAATACGTTCCGCTTTCGAGGGCTTCCGATGGCACGATCACGACGCAGTTTACGATGACGACGATCGAAGAGCTGGGGCTTCTGAAAATGGATTTTCTGGGGCTGCGTACGCTGACCGTGATTCAGAACGCAGTGAAGCTGGCCGAGAAGAGCAGCGGCCTTTCGATTGATATAGACGCGATTGATTTTAACGATAAGGCGGTTTATGATTCGCTGTCCACCGGAAAGACGGATGGTGTGTTCCAGCTGGAAAGTACAGGCATGAAAAACTTCATGAAGGAGTTAAAGCCCCAGAGCCTGGAGGACGTGATCGCCGGTATCTCGCTTTATCGTCCGGGTCCGATGGATTTCATACCTAAATATATTTACGGAAAAAACCATCCGGAAGACATCAAGTACGACTGTCCGCAGCTGGAGCCGATTCTGGAGCCTACATACGGCTGTATTGTCTACCAGGAGCAGGTCATGCAGATTGTGCGCGACCTGGGTGGCTATACCCTGGGGCGCAGCGATCTTGTCCGCCGCGCGATGTCAAAGAAAAAAGCCTCCGTGATGGCGAAAGAACGGCAGAATTTTGTCTATGGCAACGGGGAAGAGGGCGTGCCGGGCTGCATCGCGAATGGGATTGACGAGAAAACAGCGAACGCTATTTTCGATGAGATGACAGATTTTGCGCGCTATGCGTTCAATAAGTCTCATGCGGCAGCGTACGCGGTCGTGGCCTACCAGACTGCCTGGCTGAAATATTATTATCCGGTCGAATTTATGGCTGCATTAATGACCTCTGTCATTGATAATCCCGGCAAGGTCGCGGAATATACGCTCACCTGCCGTCAGATGGGGATTGAGATCCTGCCGCCGGATATCAATACCGGGGAAACAGGCTTTTCCGTTGGTATGTTTGACGATTTGGAGGCTTTGGCAGAGCCATCGGCCTCTGTGGAAAAGCCCGCCAGGAAATATAAGATTCGCTACGCGCTCAGTGCGCTCAAAAGCATCGGACGTCCGGTGATTGACGGCATTGTGGCGGAGCGGAAAAAAGGCGGCGCTTTTCGAAGCCTGCAGGATTTCATAGAGCGGGTCAGCGGGAGTAAGGATGTCAATAAGCGGACGATTGAGAGCCTGATCAAAGCCGGTGCGCTGGATTGCTTTGGCAATACGCGCAAGCAGATGCTGATGGGGTACGCGCGGATCATGGATCATGCGGCGGCACAGAAGAAAGATTCTGTATCGGGGCAGATGTCTCTGTTTGATCTGATGGGGGAAGAGGATAAGAAAGAATTTGAAATTCGCCTTCCGGACGTCGGCGAATTTGAAAAGGAGCAGCTTCTCGCGTTTGAAAAAGAAGTGCTTGGCATCTACGTCAGCGGGCATCCCCTGGATCGCTATGAGGAGAAATGGCGCGCCGCGATTACCAATGTCTCCACGGACTTTCAGCTGGACGAGGAGACCAACCAGTCCGTTGTACAGGACAACAGCCGCGCGGTCATCGGCGGCATCATCTCTGGTAAAACCGTAAAATACACGAAGACCAACAAAACGATGGCTTTCCTGACGATTGAGGATTTGCTTGGCACCGTGGAGGTGATCGTGTTTCCGCGCGATTATGAGGCATACAACCAGTATCTGACGCCGGATAATAAGGTTTTTGTGCGCGGACGCGTCAGCTGCGAGGATGACCGGCCAAGCAAGCTGGTCTGTGAGCGCGTGTGGCCGTTTGAGCAGGAACCGGGACAAAAGCAGGGAGAGCAGAGGTGGAATGACGCTTCACGTTATGCGGGCACGAATGGCCGGGAACTCTGGGTGCAGTTTGCTGATAAACAGGAGTATGCGCAGAAAGAAGGGCAGCTCTTCGGGGTGTTTCGCGAAAGCGAAGGAGAGGACCAAGTTGTGATTTATGTGCGCAGTGAGCGCGCCGTGCGCAGGCTTGGCGCAAACTGGGCGATCAATGCGAACGAAGAATTGGTGGAAGGACTGCGCGCGATCTTCGGGGCGGAAAATGTGAAATTTATGGAGAAAAAACAGAAATAAATAAAATGCAAAAAGACCGTCACAGGGCGGTCTTTTTACGTATCTGCCGCAGATGATCCGCGACTGTGAATGGCCTGATACCTTACAATGGAGCGACCTTCCTGGTAGCGGCGGGCAGACTTGTTCTGGAACACAATGGCCTGTGGCTGAATTCCGTGACCATTGGCGGAGACGATCAGTGGTATTTCATCGCGGCAGGCAAGGTAACAGCGGTATCACAGGTTGTAATGTATGATGGAGCGTGGTTTGTCGTGAAGGACGGTATTCTGGATAACAGCTACAACGGAATAATCGAGTACGAAGGCAGTTACGGTGC
>JAJPXU010000016.1:1568-16812 GCA_021205305.1 Lachnospiraceae bacterium | reverse complement strand
CAATAGTGCTATAAGACATATGTTCCCTGCTTATGGAAAGGAGTCAAAAATATATGGAAAGAGAGATTATGAAGCGCCTGGTCGAATGGAAAGACTCGCCTGACCGCAAACCATTGTTGCTGACTGGTGTTCGGCAGTGTGGGAAAACCTATGTATGCAAGCAATTTGGTGAACGGTATTTTGATGACGTGGCTTACTATTATTTTGAAGGAAATAAGGGGTTGTCGTCTATATTTGATTACGATTTCAATATTGATAGAATTTTGGATGAGTTAGGGAATGTGATCCGCCAGAAACCAATCGTGCCAGGAAAAACGCTTATTATTTTCGATGAGATTCAGGCATGCCCCAGGGCGATTACTTCTTTAAAATATTTTTGTGAAAACAAAAGAGAACTTCATATCGTGTGTGCAGGTTCCCTTCTTGGGGTCTCGATCAAACGTGACGGTATATCCTTTCCGGTTGGCAAGGTAGAACGCCTGCATATGTATCCTTTGAATTTTTCAGAATTTCTGCGGGTGGACGGCGGACAGGCGCTCTACGATGGTGTTCAGAAATATGATTTGCGCTGTGAATTGCCGGAATTGTATACACAGAACCTGGAGAAGAAGTTACAGTATTATTATATTGTCGGCGGGATGCCAGAGGCTGTACAGAAATGGATTGAGACACATAATTTTGAAGCGGTTGATAAAATTCAGGGAGACATTCTGGAGGATTACGCCAGTGATTTCGCGAAATACGCTCCGATTACGGATGTGCCGAAGCTCGGATGGATATGGGATTCTATTCCCAAACAGCTGGCAAAAGAAAATAATAAATTTGTTTTTTCTCATGTAAAGGCTGGTAAAAGATCGGCTGAATTGGAAGACGCTTTGGAGTGGTTGACGGATGCGGGACTTGTTTTTCGACTGGAATTGGTGTCAAATCCGGAATTGCCCTTGTCTTTTCAGGCGGACGCAATGTATTTCAAGGTTTATATGTCAGATGTGGGGTTGCTTAGAAAAAAATCTGGGGTTTCTTACCGCACTATTTTAGAGGATTCGGATTTGTACCGGAATTTTAAGGGCGCGTTCACGGAAAACTATGTTCTGACGGAATTATTATCTCAGGGGATTCAGCCATATTTCTGGCGCTCGGGAAATACGGCAGAGTTGGATTTCCTGTTTGAGTACGAAGAGAAGATTATCCCTGTGGAGGCGAAAGCACAGATTCGGACGAGAGCGAAGAGCTATCAGGAATATTGTAAAAAATATACACCGCCGCTTGGCTTTAAAATATCTATGAAAAATGTGGGGGATAATAAAGTCGGGCAGACGGATACCGTTAGCTTGCCCTTATATTTGATCTGGATGTTGAAAAAGTATTGCAGCTAGTAGACTGTATCGGAAGACCTTGTGCATAATGCACAGAATGTTTTGTCGAGAGTGCATAGCAAAAAACGTAGGCGCAGCGGGCTGCGCTGAGGATTTTTGCTATGTGCTATCGGCGAAACAGGCAAGCAGAATGCACACGGAATTACGATACAGGCTACTAGTACCTCGTCTCCAAATTATCTCGACTTTATACTTGCCTGAATTTTCATCTGCTTCGTTGTCATCAGTCGACGTAGCCACCGCTACGCCTCCTTCTTCCGCCTTGCATATGAAAATTCATTCTGCGTCTAAAGTCGAGCTATTTGGAAGACGATGTACTAGGATTTGGGATGCAATTGATTTAGGGGAGGACAATCAGAAATGACATCGCGCGTACAGGATATGACGGAGGGCAGACCTCTGAGACTGATTATTCTTTTTGCGCTGCCGCTGATGGCAGGAAATGTATTTCAGCAGCTTTATACGCTTGTGGACACCATGGTGGTGGGGCAGGCGCTGGGAGTAAACGCGCTGGCGGCGCTGGGAGCGGCGGACTGGCTGAACTGGATGCTGCTGGGAATGGTGCAGGGGTTTGCCCAGGGCTTTTCGATTAAAATGGCGCAGCAGTTTGGCGCCAGGGAATATACGGCTCTTAGGCGAACTGTGGCGAATTCCGTTTTACTGGCAGCGGTATCAGCGCTGGGACTGCTTTTATGCAGTGAGCTTCTGGCAAAGCCGGTGATGGTTCTTTTGCAGACGCCGGATGAGGTGATCGGCATGTCTGTGTTTTATCTGCGGATTATTTTTGCGGGAGTGCCGGTCGTGATGGCTTACAATGTCCTGGCATCGATCCTGCGGGCTTTCGGGGACGGGCGGACACCGCTATATGCGATGGTGCTGGCATCGTGCATCAATGTGGCGCTGGATCTTCTTTTTGTACTCGTCTTTGGCTGGGGAATCGGCGGAGCCGCCGCCGCGACCATTATCGCACAGGCCTGTTCCGGGCTGTTTTGTCTGCGCGCGGTTCGCCGTATGGAATTTCTGACCTTCAAGAGGGAAGATTTTCGTCCGGAGGGCGCTCTTTGCCGGAATCTGATGAAGCTGGGGCTGCCGATGGCCTTTCAGAATTGTGTGATTGCGGTGGGCGGCATGATCGTCCAGTCCGTGGTGAATGGGTTTGGCGTCTTGTTTATTGCAGGGTTCACCGCGACGAATAAGCTTTATGGCGTGCTGGAGATTGCAGCGACGTCTTTCGGATACGCGATGGTGACTTATGTCGGGCAGAATCTGGGAGCAGGAAAGGTGCAGCGCATCCGCGAGGGAATGCGCGCGGCGCTGGCTGCGGCTATCGGTGTCTCTGTAGTGATTGGAGCAGCCATGCTGCTGTTTGGGAAACCAATCTTACGGCTATTTATTTCCGGCACAGCTGAAGAGGTATCCACGGCGCTTGCGGTCGCTTATCATTACCTGTCAATCATGAGCATCTGTCTGCCGATCCTTTATGTTTTGCATGTCACGCGTTCGGCGCTGCAGGGGATGGGGGATACGGTGCGGCCGATGGTTTCCGGAATCGCGGAATTCGTGATGCGGACCGGCACCGCGATTCTGCTGCCGATGGCGATTGGAGAGAGCGGAATCTTCTATGCCGAGGTACTGGCCTGGGCGGGAGCGGACGTCATCCTGGTGACAAGTTATCTTACCCGCATCCGGAAACTAGTACATCGTCTTCCAAATAGCTCGACTTTAGACGCAGAATGAATTTTCATATGCAAGGCGGAAGAAGGAGGCGTAGCGGTGGCTACGTCGACTGATGACAACGAAGCAGATGGAAATTCAGGCAAGTATAAAGTCGAGATAATTTGGAGACGAGGTACTAGGGCGCACATGATGATTTCGGATTTTGTCGCTTCACGGCTGAATTTTAGAAGCTGAATTTAGAACTACTTAGATTCTAAGGGTTTCTTGACAATCAAATGCACGTACTTTATAATAAATTCTGAAAAGTTGACCGAACATAGAAGAAAGGAGAGAATCATATGAATATGACCGAAGTTGCAAGAATCATTTTAGGCCTGAGGGCTGATGGATGGGATGAAAAGAAAATTAATGATTTTATGCTGTGGATTGAAACTGGAGATGAAAAATACAAACCGAAGGATGCAGAGCAGAAATAATGAAATGCGGGGCTTGACACCCCGCGTTTGTTATTTCCGGGAAACAATGAACGTTTAACCAATTCTTAAGAAAACACGAAGCAGTTAGCCCTTGCGGACTTCGCGTAAAATGGGTATAATCGAACAAAGTGGGGAATTTATACTGATTATTAAAAACAAGGAGACCGAGAACTATGGATTATCATTTTACGACCGTAAAAGAGCTGTACCGCGACCGTGACAGCTATATGAACAAAGAGATTACCGTTGGCGGATGGGTGCGCAGCATCCGGGATTCGAAGACATTTGGATTTATTGTATTGCATGACGGCACTTTTTTTGAAACACTGCAGATTGTATATTCCGATCAGCTGCCGAATTTTGCGGAGATTTCAAAGCTGAATGTCGGCGCTGCCGTGATTGTCACTGGTACACTGGTGGCGACGCCGAATGCGAAGCAGCCGTTTGAGATTCAGGCTTCCGCTCTTGAAGTGGAGGGCACTTCGACGCCGGATTATCCGATGCAGAAGAAGCGTCATTCGATGGAGTATCTGCGGACTGTACCGCATCTGCGTCCGCGGACAAATACCTTTCAGGCGGTGTTCCGTGTGCGCTCGCTGATTGCGTACGCGATTCATACCTTTTTCCAGGAACGCGGCTTTGTTTACGTACACACGCCGCTGATTACGGCGAGCGATTGTGAGGGTGCGGGCGAGATGTTCCAGGTGACGACGCTTGACCTGAATAATCTTCCGCGGGACGATAAGGGCGCCATTGATTATACCAAGGATTTCTTCGGAACAACGACGAATCTGACCGTGAGCGGTCAGCTGGATGTGGAAGCCTTCGCGCAGGCGTTCCGGAATGTTTATACCTTTGGTCCGACGTTCCGCGCGGAGAATTCAAATACGGCGCGCCACGCGGCGGAGTTCTGGATGATTGAGCCGGAGATTGCATTTGCCGATCTGGATGACAATATGGCACTCGCGGAATCCATGATTAAATTCATCATCTGCTATGTTCTGGAGAACGCACCGGAAGAGATGAATTTCTTCAATTCCTTTGTCGATAAGGGTCTGCTGGACCGCCTGAACCATGTCCTTAATTCCGAGTTCGGGCATGTCACCTACACCGAAGCAGTGGAGATTCTTGAAAAGCACAACGATAAGTTCGAGTATAAGGTTTCCTGGGGCTGTGACCTGCAGACCGAACATGAGCGCTACCTGACCGAGCAGATTTATAAGCGTCCGCTCTTTGTCACGGATTATCCGAAGGAGATCAAGGCGTTTTATATGAAATTGAACGAGGATGGCAAGACCGTCCGCGCGATGGACTGCCTGGTGCCGGGCATCGGCGAAATCATCGGCGGCAGCCAGAGAGAGGATAACCTGGATATTCTGACTTCCCGGATCGCCGAGCTTGGCATGAAGCCGGAGGATTACGCATATTACGTAGACCTGCGCAAATATGGCTCAACCCGTCACTCCGGATTCGGCCTTGGCTTTGAGCGCTGCGTGATGTACCTGACAGGTATGTCCAACATCCGCGACGTCCTTCCCTACCCGCGGACCGTCGGAAACCTATCGTAAAAGCGTCCTCAATGGGAAGTCTCGTGCCATGCTTGCATGGCTAAGAGACTGGACATTAGAGGACCAAACCGGTATGAGTAAGTAGCCATTTTTCGAAGAAAAATGAGCGGATTACGAATGCCGGTGGCGATTGCGAGAGTGCGAAGCACGGAGCAATCGGCTTTTACGCAGTAGTGGTTTAAAAGCGTCCTCAATGGGGAGTAATCGGCTTTTATGCTGTAGCAGTTCGGAAAGCGTCGTCAATGGAACAACAATTAAGAGGATGACATGAGCAAGATTCTGGTTTTAGACAATGAAAAGGAGATCGCGGATGTAATCGGCCTCTACCTGCGCAACGAGGGCTACGAGGTAGAGCTGGCGTATTCCGGGCGGGAGGCGCTGCGAAAAGTGGAGCAATCCCCGCCTGATCTGGCGCTGCTGGATGTGATGCTTCCGGATATTGACGGATTTCGTGTATTGCAGAAGATCAGGGAGAATTATAAGTTTCCGGTGATTATGCTGACGGCGAAGACGGAATACACGGATAAGATTACCGGCCTTACACTGGGAGCAGATGATTACATTCCGAAACCGTTTAACCCACTGGAGATGGTGGCGCGAGTGAAAGCGCAGCTCCGCCGCTATACGAAGTATAACGGGGGCGGGGAGCAGGCGTCGGATAATGTCATTGATTTTTCAGGCCTGCTGTTGAACCGTGATACGCACGAGTGCTTTTTCAATGAGCGCGAGCTTACCCTGACGCCGATTGAGTTCGACATTCTCTGGCTTTTGTGTGAAAACCGCGGGAAAGTGATCAGCTCGGAGCAGCTGTTCGAGCAGATCTGGAAGGAAAAATACTTTAAAAACAGCAACAATACGGTAATGGTACATATTCGCCATCTGCGCGAAAAGATGGGCGACGGCACCCGAAAAAGTGATTTCATAAAGACGGTCTGGGGAGTTGGGTATAAGATTGAAAAATAAATATGGAAAATTAACACGAAAAATCATTCTTTTTGCCATTTTGATCAGTGTATTGATCGTCGCGGTCGGCTATGGATTTCTGACGTTTCTGACGGATGGCGCCCTACAGGAAGTTTTTCGGAAAGGGATTGTCCACATTCTGCAGAGCCTTGGGTTTTCAGCGGAGCGGGCAGCGGCTGGGTATAATCGGCTGTTTGTAGAAGGAAAGCTGTTATTTGTCTTTGCGGGCTTCTTTGTTTTGTTCCTGCTGTTTTTTCTTTTGACAACTCGGAAGCTAAATCGTTACCTCAGCCGGATCGACGATGCACTGGAGGGTATCCTGGCGGACTCGCCAGAGCCAATTGTGCTTTCTCCGGATCTGGAGCCGATGGCGGAGCAGCTGAACGCGCTGCAGCATAAACTTTTGTACCGGACACAGCAGGCGGCTCAAAGCGAACAGCGCAAGAACGAGCTGGTGGTTTGCCTGGCACATGACCTGAAGACGCCGCTGACCTCGGTAACTGCGTACCTGACTATGCTGAATGAACATCCGGAGATGTCGGCGGAGGAACGTGCGAAGTATACGCGGATCACACTGGAAAAAGCGATTCGTCTGGAAGAATTGCTCAACGAGTTCTTTGAGATTACCAGGTTTAACGCGCAGGATATTGTGCTGGAAAAGCGGGAAATCAACCTTTCCATCATGCTGGAGCAGCTGGAAGATGAAAATGTCGGCCTTCTGAATAAAAAGAATATGACCTGCGTCGTAGATGTGCAGGAAGGGCTGATCATGCGGGGAGATCCGGAACAGCTGGCGCGTGTTTTCGATAATCTTCTGAAAAACGCGGCTGCCTACGGGAACGCTGGTTCTCAAATTCTGATCCAGGCCCGCGGCGGCAGAGAAGGGATCACGATTGTTTTTACCAATGAAGGTCCGCAGATTCCGCAGAAAAAGCTGGAAATGATTTTTGAAAAATTCTATCGCGTCGATGACGGGCGTTCCAGCAAGACTGGCGGTGCAGGTCTTGGGCTTGCGATTGCGAAACAGATTGTAGAACTGCACGGTGGGGTGATTTCAGCAGTCAGTGACAGCAGAAATACAAGGTTTATCGTAAATATGCCTGCGGAAACGAGGGCAGCGGAGGGGGAGAATAATGGGACGAAAGGACGGAAACACCGGAAAGAATAACGGAAAAAACTATGAATCCGGCGGGTATTATGGCGAAAACTATGGTTCGAATACGTACAATGGGTATTATGATAATTCGAATGGGAGTGGAGGATACGACGGATATTACGACAATCCGAATGGGAGTGGGGGATACGACGGATATTACGGCGGCCCGACCGAAAATCGGAATGCAAATGGAAGCGGAGCAGGAAAGCCTCCGAAAAAGAAAAAAAGCCATGTGGGTGATGTGATCAGCATCATTGTAATGGTGGTCGCTTTCGGCGTGTTTGTCTTCGCCGGATATAAGCTGTATGGATATTACAAAGAGTATAAAAAAGCGGACGATGAATACGCGAATCTGGCGACCTATACCGTAGAAGAAACAGAAACCGAAAATCTGGATGAACTGGAATCTGAAGTGGAGGCTGCTCTGGTCAGCGGAACATCTACGGTTGGCAATATCCAGAGTATCAGCGGCCGCGAAGTCAAGACGGTAGAAGTAGGCGAAGAGGAAGTGACGCTTCCAGTTATGGTAAATCCGATTGATTTTGAGTCTTTGAAAGAAGTGAATTCGGATATTGTCGGCTGGCTGAAAATCCGTGCGATTGATCTGAGCTATCCGGTCGTGCAGGGGGAAGATAACGACTATTATCTTCATCAGTCCTTTGAGCAGGAATATCTGTTCGCGGGCTGTTTGTTCGTAAATTATGAAAATGAGAGCGATTTCAGCGATCAGAATACGGTTATCTACGGGCATAACATGAAAAATGGTTCCATGTTTGGTTCTCTGAAAAAGCTTCGGGACGAGGAGGTCTTCTCAAAGAGCAAATATTTCTGGATCTTTACGGAGGATGTCATTTACCAGTACCGTATCTTTTCTGCAAGAGTGGTGAACAGTGTGGGGCAGCCCTACCAGATCGTGTTTACGGAAGAAGAGTTTGAAAACTTCCTGACGACGGCGATGGAGAACTCAGAAGTGGACAACAGTACCGTTTCCGTGACGACAGAGGACAAGGTTGTGACCCTGTCTACCTGTACCGGGGATTCTTCGACACGGTTTATTGTGCAGGGGAAACTTGTGCAGATGTATGCATCGAAGTAAAGAACGGTTCGCCAATCACTTGTCATATGCTTTGGGCTACTGTGTGGACTGCGTGAGGATTTTATCGCTTCTGATTCGCGCGTTAGCCGGTGCAGGATGGGCATATAATTTCGCGACAGTTTCCTGGATATTTGAGATTCGCGTGGATACTTCTATCTGCCGGAGACAGAGCAAAAGATATAACAGAAAGAAGGGGGATTGTATGACTGGCATCGAACAGCTGCAGCAAATAATTGACCAGACGGATAACATCGTATTTTTTGGCGGCGCGGGCGTCTCTACTGAGAGCGGGATTCCGGATTTTCGAAGTGTGGACGGGCTTTACCATCAAAAATACGATTTCCCGCCGGAAACGATTTTGAGCCATACTTTTTTTGTGCGTCAGACGAAAGAATTCTACCGGTTTTATCGAGATAAGATGCTGGTTCTGGACGCGGAGCCAAACGCAGCGCACAGGAAACTGGCTGAGCTGGAAACATGCGGCAAGCTGAAAGCAGTGGTGACACAGAATATTGACGGTTTGCATCAGAGGGCAGGCAGCAAAAAAGTGCTGGAGCTGCACGGCAGCATTCACCGTAACTATTGTCAGCGCTGCCATAAAAGCTATAGTGGAGAAGCATTGCAGAAGCTTTTTGAGGAAGGGCAAGATGTGCCGCATTGCACCTGCGGAAGTGTGATCAAGCCGGATGTCGTGCTGTATGAGGAAGGACTTGATTCGCGCACGATGCGTGAGTCCATTTCCTGCATTTCCGAGGCGGATGTGCTGATCATCGGCGGTACTTCACTGGCGGTTTATCCGGCGGCCGGGCTGATTGATTATTTCAACGGCCGTCACCTGGTTGTGATTAATATGGCGCCGACCCCGCGTGACCGGCAGGCGGATTTGCTTATCCAGGAGAAGATCGGGGCGGTTCTTGGGGCGCTGCATGTCTGAGCCACTGTATATCACCAGTGATTACGGGCAGTGTGTTTCCTTAGTTTTTTGTAACAGTTCAGAACAGCATCGAAATGAAAAGACAGGTGCTGAGCGCCAGTGGCGCTCGTTTAGCACCGACCGGAGCGAAGCGGAGATGTGCAGGTTTACCTGCTAAAGGCTGTATTTTCATTTCGGGATGGGCGAAACGCCCATCAAGCCACAGACATATGACGCGTTAGCGGCATATAGCCTGCATCGCAGGCGTCGCTGGACGTCCAGTGGACGTCCGCTTAGCGACGACCGAAGCGAAGCGTAGACCTGCGGCCTGCTGTTCTGAATAGTTACAGTTTTTTATCCAGTAGGAGAGTTCTCCAAACTTTCCTATCGGACAAAAATTTCAGGCCGGGGGAGTAGAATATGGATTTCGAAGTAGGCGATATTGTGAAATTAAAAAAGAAGCATCCCTGCGGCAGCCAGGAATGGGAGGTGCTTCGTGTGGGCGCGGATTTCCGCCTGAAATGTTCCGGCTGCGGTCATCAGATTATGGTTCCCAGGAAACTTGTGGAAAAAAATGTAAGAGCTGTAAAAAAAGCTTGAATTTGTCCGGATCCTGTGGTAGAATCATCAGCTGTGATATATTTCCTTGCTCCTTGCAAATCCGGCCGGAAAAGAGTATTTCCTGTCGCGGTCAGGGGGGCCAAAAGACCATAAGGAGGTGCGAAAAGCATGAACAAGTATGAATTAGCAGTAGTTGTCAGCGCAAAACTCGAAGACGAGGACAGAGCTGCCACCATCGAGAGAGTGAAAGAGGTGATCACTCGTTTCGGCGGGACAGTGACAGAAGTAGAAGAGTGGGGTAAGAGAAAGCTCGCTTACGAGATCAAAAAGATGCGTGAAGGATTTTACTACTTCGTTCGCTTTGAGGCTGATGCAACATGTCCGGCGGAAGTTGAGAAACGTGTCCGCATTATGGAAGATGTCATCAGATATTTATGCGTTAGACAGGATGCATAGATAAAAGAGAGGTATATATTATGAATAAAGTCATCTTAATGGGACGATTGACCAGAGATCCGGAAGTACGTTATTCGGCAGGGGATAATTCCTCCGCATACGCAAGATATACGCTCGCGGTAGACCGCAGATATCGCCGTGAGGGGAATAATGACCAGCAGACCGCAGATTTCATCAGCTGCGTGGTATTTGGCAGAGGCGCCGAATTTGCGGAGAAGTATCTTCGTCAGGGCACAAAGATCGTAGTGACGGGCCGGATTCAGACGGGCAGTTATACAAACAGAGATGGCCAGAAAGTCTATACCACAGATGTAGTCGTTGAAGAACAGGAGTTTGCTGAGAGTAAAGCGGCGGCTTCCGGGGCTTCTGCAGGCGGATATCAGAGGCCGGTCGCACAGGCTGCGGCTCCGATGCCTTCTGAGGCGTCCGCAGGCGACGGATTCATGAATATTCCGGACGGGATTGATGAGGAACTCCCGTTCAGCTGATGAGCCGATGCGGCAGTGCGCAGGAAGAATTGCCGCAGGCAGAATAAGGAGGAAGAAAGCAATGGCTTATAATAAAGAAAAAAGCGATGCGCCGATGAAGAGACGCGGCGGTGCAGTTCGCAGAAGAAAAAAAGTTTGTGTTTTCTGCGGAAAAGACAATGAGATCGATTACAAGGATGTCAATAAGCTGAAGAGATACGTTTCTGAGAGAGGCAAAATCCTTCCGAGAAGAATCACAGGCAACTGCGCGAAGCATCAGCGTGCTCTGACGGTAGCGATCAAGCGCGCACGCCACGTAGCTCTGATGCCGTACGTTCAGGATTAAAGAATCGTCAGGCGTGATAAGAGAAAGCGACCCGCATATCTGAGATGGTATGCGGGTTTTTCATTATAATTCACTTTTTTCTTCCCCTGTGCGCGACTTTGTGGTAAACTGTCCATATGTCACTTTACAAATCCGATTGGATTTTCTTTCGTTGCCATGCGATGACGAAGCAAAGATCGAATCGCTTTCGAAAGTCCCGTTCTTCGCGCAGCGAATCGGAATGAACGGGACGACCTGCCGCCGAGCGCAGCGAGGGGGCGTTTCCATAGAATGGTGCAGCCGTGAAGAGAACGGACGGTTACAGGATGGATAGGAAGGGACGGATGATATGAAAGAGGAGAAATCGCGCAGTAAGGTTCAGCTGCGATACAGCGGCAAGATTCTGCGGCACTGGTACTGGTGTGTACTGCTGTGTCTGCTTTTGCTGTGCCTTACAGCTGGCGTTTTATATGTGGACACGATCGCCGGATGTATCGTCGGAGTTTTTTCTATTGTACTTTATCTGACGATTGTGGTGCTGGACATTTACTATCGGCCGAAGGTTCTTCTGGAGCTGCTTGACTTTTCTCAGCGCTTTGGCGGCGTGGAGAAGGATCTCCTGGACGAGATGATGATTCCGTATGGATTTGTGCTGCCGGATGGACGTATTGCCTGGATGAATGAGATGCTCTGTGAGATGACAAAGCGCGGCAGCGATTGTCATAAGAGTATTTCCTCCGTTTTTCCGGAACTGACGGCGGCAGAATTTCCACAGGCAGGGGAACAGTCAGAAAAAGAGATTGATTATGAAGACCGAAAATATAGAGTGGTCATGAAGCAGATTCAGCTGCATGAAGTTCTGGATGGCATGGACATTGCAGAACTGGAAGAAAAAGAATGCAGTGTGGTCGGACTTCATTTTCTGGACATCACAGAACTGGCTCATCTGCAGCGGGAAAATTACGAGCAAAAGGCGGCAGTCGGTCTTTTGTATGTGGATAATTACGAAGAAGCGATGGACAGTGTTGAGGATGTGCGGCGCTCAATGCTCGGCGCTCTGGTGGAGCGGCGGATTACGAAATACGTCATTTCTGCCGGAGGCCTGATAAAGAATCTGGAAAAGGACAAATACCTTCTGGTGATGAACCGGGTAAGTCTGCAGTCGCTGGTGGATGACCGGTTTTCCCTGCTGGAAGATGTGAAAACAGTTAATCTCGGGAATTCCATGAATGTGACTGTCAGTATCGGTATAGGGACGGATAATGGCAATTATACGGATAATTACGAGGCAGCGCATGTAGCGATTGAGATGGCGCTTGCCCGCGGCGGAGATCAGGCGGTGGTCAAGGATCAGGATAAGATCTCCTACTATGGCGGTAAGACCCAGCGTTCAGAGAGCAATACCAGAGTGCGTGCGAGGGTCAAAGCACAGGCTCTGCGTGAATTGATTGGTGCGCGGGAGCGGGTCATTGTTATGGGTCATAAGAATACAGACATCGATTCGCTGGGCGCCTGTGTTGGCGTCTGCTGCGCGGCGATGCATTCGGACAAGCCGGTACACATCGTGCTGGGCGATGTCACGGCAAGCATTCGTCCCTGGGTGAATTCACTGAAAGACAATATTGAATACTCAGAGGGTGTTTTTGTCAATCACGAGCAGGCTATTCAGCTGACCAATGAAAATACGGTGGTTGTGGTGGTGGATACGAACCGCCCCAGTATGGTAGAGTGTGAAGAACTGTTGTATTTGACAAGAAATATTGTTGTTCTGGATCATCATCGCCAGGGTACGGATAAAATTGAAAACGCAGCTCTTTCTTACATTGATCCGGCGGTATCCTCCGCCTGTGAGATGATCACAGAGATTATGCAGTATTACGAAAATGGTATCCGGCCAAAACCCTATGAGGCAGACTGTATTTATGCCGGCATTATTATAGATACGAACAATTTTATGGCAAAGACCGGTATGCGCACCTTTGAGGCGGCCGCCTATCTGCGTCGGTTCGGCGCAGATGTGACACGGGTGAGGAAGGTCTTCCGCAATGACATGGATACCTATAAGGCCCGTGCAGAGGCGGTGCGCCATGCAGAGCTTTTTATGGACAGCTACGCGATCAGTGTTTGTCCGAGCCAGGGCATTGAAAGCCCGACCGTTGTCGGTGCACAGGCGGCGAACGAGCTGCTGAATATCATCGGTGTGAAGGCGTCGTTTGTACTGACGGATTACAGTGATAAAATCTTTATCAGTGCCCGTGCGATTGATGAGGTGAATGTACAGATCATTATGGAGCGCCTGGGCGGAGGCGGTCATATGAATATCGCGGGTGCGCAGCTGAGTGGTGTGGATGTGGACCAGGCGCGCGTGATGCTGAAAGAAGTGCTGACCCAGATGACCAAAGAAGGCGCAATTTAGTAAAACGGCTTACGTCGTTTCCTATAATTATTTCAGGCAGGAGGAAAAAGTCATGAAGGTTATATTATTACAGGATGTAAAATCACTCGGTAAAAAGGGAGAGGTAGTAGATGCAAATGAGAGCTATGCAAGGAACGTACTTTTGAAAAAGGGCCTTGCCAAAGAAGCGACCGGCGGTAATTTGAATGACCTCAAGCTTCAAAAGGCGAATGAAGAAAAACTCGCAAAAGAAGCGCTGGAGAAGGCACAGCAAATCGGCGAGAAAATAAAGGGCAAAGAGATTCGCGTGTCGGTCAAGGCAGGAGAAGGAGGCCGGGTATTTGGATCGGTTTCCTCAAAAGAGATTGCAGAGGAAGTACAGAAACAGCTGGGATATGAGATTGACAAAAAGAAAATCATCCTGGACGCGCCGATCAAGGCTCTTGGTGTGACGCAGGTGCCGATTCGCCTGCACACGAAGGTAACAACCGAGATTCTGGTGCATGTCGTAGAAAAGTAGAGGAAAAGTAGAGGGCAAGAGAGTCAGTAAAGGCAGGAAGCCGGAAAATGACGGAAGGAACGATAAGACAGGATGGCGTCTGAGAGGAGAACGCAGTGGAAGAGACAGAGGCTTTATTAAAAAGAGTAATGCCGCACAGTACGGAAGCGGAGCAGTCAGTGCTGGGTGCCATGCTGATGGATCGTGACGCCGTGATCACGGCGTCAGAGATGCTGACGGTCGAAGATTTTTATCAGAAGCAATATGGCATCCTCTTTGGTGCGATGGTGGAGCTGTATAGTGAAAATCAGCCCATTGATCTCATTACCCTGCAGAATCGTCTCAGAGAAAAGGATGTGCCGCCGGAGATCAGCAGCATGGAGTTCGTGCAGGGGTTATTAAATATGACCTATACTTCCGCGAATGTCAAAGGATATGCGCAGATCGTCGCCGAAAAAGCACAGCTGCGCCGCCTGATCCGGACGAGTGAGGAGATCGCGGCTACCTGCTATGCCGGAAAAGAAAATGTGGAAGTCATCATGGAGGATACGGAAAAGAAGATTTTTCAGGTCCTTCAGCGGAAGTCCGGCGATGATTTTACACCAATCAAAGAGATTGTGCTGAACGCTCTTGATAAGATCGAGGCAGCGAGCCGTACAAAAGGAAGCGTCACAGGACTTGCGACCGGATTTATTGACCTGGATTATAAAACATCCGGTTTTCAGCCCTCGGATCTTCTGCTGATTGCGGCAAGACCGTCTATGGGTAAGACCGCGTTTGTTCTGAATATTGCGGAGTATATGGCCTTTCATAATAATCTGACGGTGGCTGTTTTCAGCCTGGAGATGTCAAAAGAGCAGCTGGTGAACCGTCTCTTTGCGATGGAATCCCGTGTAGAATCCCAGTCACTCCGCACAGGAAACCTTAACTACAGTGAATGGGCGAATCTGATTGAGGCAGCTGGGACAATTGGCCGCTCCAACCTGATTATTGACGATACACCCGGTATTTCCGTTTCAGAATTGCGAAGTAAGTGCCGTAAATACAAACTGGAGCATAATCTTGATATCATTATGATTGACTATCTTCAGCTGATGACCGGCAGCAGGCGCGCAGATTCCAGACAGCAGGAGATTTCGGATATTTCCCGCTCTTTAAAAGAGATCGCCAGAGAACTGCAGGTGCCGGTCGTGGCGCTCTCTCAGCTCTCCCGCGCAGTAGAGCAGAGACCAGACCATCGGCCGATGCTTTCTGACCTGCGTGAGTCCGGCGCAATCGAGCAGGATGCGGACGTCGTGATGTTTATTTATCGTGAT
>JAJPXU010000016.1:0-1558 GCA_021205305.1 Lachnospiraceae bacterium | reverse complement strand
TGATTATTACAATCACGACACACAGAAAAAGGATGTGGCGGAGATTATCATCGCTAAGCAGAGAAATGGTCCGATCGGGACCGTGGAGTTGGCGTGGCTGCCGAGGTTTACGAAATTTGCGAATATGAAAAAGTAGTGGGGCGGGACGAACGCACAGACGGACGCCGTACCCTGTGACAGGGTACGGCTGTTTTTCTTAATTGGTTTATTTGAGTTCTATAGAAGTTTCCTTTTGCATATAATAATGATTATAATGATGATTATAATTATAATGATGGTTATAGAGATGACGAGAATATGAAGAATGGAGCCATCGGCTTTTGTATGTTTGCAATATAAGCATGGCAGGTGGGATGGGCCAGATTCGGGACAGCATTGGATCGGAATATGCAGGGGGAGTGCTTTTTATGAGGGAATGTGAAGGTACGGAACGGAAGTATTATACGGTTTCGGAGGCGGTACAGAGGTGCGGGGTGCCGTCGCATGTGCTGCGGTATTGGGAGGAAGAGCTGGGGCTGGCGATTGAGCGGACGGCGCAGGGACATCGGGTTTACAGGGAGGAAGATCTGACAGTTTTCGGGAAGGTGAAGGAACTGAAAGAGAAGGGGATTCAGCTAAAGGCGATTCGGTTGTTGCTGGAGGACTCAGAAGAAGGGCAATGGCTGGGGATGTTTCTGGAGAAGGAGGCCGCAGCGGATGAAAATGCCGGAGTGAATGGGTGTGAAAGTGAAAAATATACGGATTGTGAGAGAGGAGGAGATCGTGAGGAATGTGTGAATGGGGAGGAAGATACGGATTATGAGATTATCCCGGCTTCGGAAGCAAATAATTATCAGCGGTTTGAGGAGATGCTTCGCAGCCTGATCGGCGAGGTAGTGGCGGAGCAGAATGAGAAACTGGAGCATATGCTTTCGGAGCGGCTTCATGAGGAGATGGAAGATTTGTACATACAGCTGCAGCAGGAGGAAACGCGGCGGGAGGCTGCAACGACAGAGGAGAAGATGGCCTGCGCTGTGCGGAAGGAGGGAATCCTGGGGCGTATTCGAAGAACTTTAAGAATGTGACAAATCCGGTAACTATATAATCGCTTTCTGATGATCGGGCCGCGTCACCAGGCACCGGAAAAAGATGCCACGGATTATAGAAACAAAAAAGAGCTTCGGTTCCGCATAAATGGAGAAGAAGCTCTTTTTTCGATTTTCTTATGTATCCCGGTAACAGCCGAACCCTGTGGGTCTATGGCTATGTCCTATGGAATCTTACTCAGCGGAGATGGCTCCTGTCGGACAGACGGACTCGCAGGTACCGCATTCAAGACAAGCATCCGGATCAATTACATACTTGCCGTCTCCCTCAGAAATAGCCTCAGCCGGGCACTCACCTGCACAGGTTCCACAAGCTACACACTCATCAGAAATTACGTATGCCATGTTTTTTTCCTCCTTTTGGAATAATTAGTAAATGATAAAGATTCTATTCGGAATCTTTGCTCTATTCTAATACAAAACAGCAAAATAGACAAGCCTAATCTGAAATTTGCCGTGTTTTTTTACGGGGA
>JAJPXU010000160.1 GCA_021205305.1 Lachnospiraceae bacterium | reverse complement strand
CCGCGCGGGCTGGGTGCGGCATAAGCCGCAAAACACCCTGCCCAGCCCTGTGCATTATAAAGGGAACAGGCTTGCCCGATGGCCGTGCCCATCCCCTTTCAAAAGTACACTCCCATCCAAACGATCACAGAGGTTCCTTATCCTCACCCAACCTTCACGATATGCAGCAGGCAGGTCTGGAAGTCTCCATTCATCCGCGGAATCAGCAGCCCGGCATACATCAGCACAGCTCCCTGATACCTTTTTCCCTCTATCTCATAGAAAGCATCGGGATCCAGGCCGGCCAGACGGAGACGAAGGCTCTTACGATTCGTCTGTGCAAGCACTTGTACATAAGTCAGCAGAGCCTCAGACTGATCTTCCGAGACTACCATAAAGCAATCATAGCGATGATTTTCGCGCCAGGAGGCGATCCGGTAATAATTTCCTTCCCGGATCAGCGCACTGTATTTTTTGTAGCGGGCTACCTGCCCCGGAATCTGGCTCTTTTCTTCATCTGAGAGCTTTGTGATATCCAGCTCGTAGCCAAAAGTGCCGGATAATGCAACCACGCCCCTCGTCTCAAACGGTGTCGTCCGCCCGGTGCCATGGTTCGGGCAGATGGAGACATGCGCACCAATGGATGAAAGCGGGTAAAGCAGCTGTGTCCCTTCCTGAATCGCCAGACGCTCGATTGCGTCCGTGTCATCGGAACACCAGATCTGTGGACTGTAGTACAGCATTCCCGGGTCAAAGCGGCCGCCGCCGCTGCTGCAGTTCTCCAGAAGCAGCTGCGGAAAATCCTTTGTCAGGCGGTCCTGCAGACCATAAACCGCCAGCATATAGCGATGCATAATTTCTCCCTGGCGGTCAGCCGGAAGCGTCAGATTACCGACATCCGTGAGCAAACGGTTCATATCCCATTTCACATACTCGATATTTGCAGAAGAAAGGACGGTGCGAATCATCTCATAGACATAATCCGCAATCTCCGGACGGCTCAAATCCAGCACATACTGCGCCCGGCACTGCCCCGGCTCGCGGCCGGCAAGCTGCAGCGCCCAGTCCGGATGCGCCCGGTACAGTTCGGAATCCTCCGACACCATCTCCGGCTCTACCCAGATTCCCAGCTTCATTCCCAGCTTATTCACTTCCTGTGCCAGATAAGTGAACCCGCCCGGCAGCTTTTTCTCATTCACCTGCCAGTCGCCAAGGCTGCTGTCGTCATTGCTCCGGCAGCCAAACCAGCCGTCATCCACTACCAGCATCTCGATGCCGCCTGCCGCTGCTTCTCGGGCGATCGCCAGGAGTTTCTCCGTATCAAAATTAAAATAGGT
The DNA here is from genome assembly GCA_021205305.1 of Lachnospiraceae bacterium. Classification (GTDB taxonomy): domain Bacteria; phylum Bacillota; class Clostridia; order Lachnospirales; family Lachnospiraceae; genus Choladousia. Next base: position 25,151 of record JAJPXU010000160.1, on the reverse strand, counting down.
CGCCTCCCAGTTATTGATCAGAACCGGGCGCTGCCGATCCTTCCAATATCCGCGAATCAAATGCTTCCTATATAGGGAATGAAAACTGCGTGTCATTTTTCCCAGGCCCTCATCAGAATAGACAAGCACCACCTCGGGCGCCTGGAAAGAATCGCCCGGCTCCAGCTTCCAGCAAAAATGATCCGGATGAATACCCATCACCATACGCACCTGGTCAAACTGATCACGCGACGCCTTGGCAATAAAATTCCCGGAATATACAAAGTTCATCGCATACACGTCACCCGTGGTCTGCGTACAATTCTCCGACACAAGCGCCATAAACGGGTGATCCTGATGACTGGAAATCCCGCGGATGGATTCTGTAACCAGACTGCCATACCCCAGCTTCTGTCTCTGCAGAATGCGCTCCCGCGACCAGGAGCCCGGCAGAGTGATCACTTCCAGATTCTCCTGCTCCACATGCAGACAGGCTGACAGTGCCTTTGTCAGGTAAAGGCTGCGCTCACCGGCATTCTCGACACGGACACTTCTCGTAATCGCATCCACATCCGTAAAAGCAGTATAGGACAAAATCACCCGCAGCCCCGTCACCGCGTCGCCGAGTGTGATTTCCAGCGTGCTGCAGCTGTCGGCATTGTCTGTCCAGGTCGCCGGAAGCCCCTCCAGCGTCTTTTTTCCCTCGAAAATCTGGTGCGAAACATAGTTCAGCTCCAGGCCCTCCTGGCCGTCCAGTGTGCGGATATTAATGCAGCTCTCTCGCCCGTCGCCAATCCCTGCGCACGGATATTCCATCGGATAAAAGTCAAAATAGCCCGCTTTCTCTCTGCGCAAAACCGAAGGCGGCTCGGGCCGCTCATTCTCGCGCAGCAAATACATCAGATCCGTATCCCCGATCCGTTTTCCATAATAGATCTGCCCCGGATAGCTTCTGTCTGTCAGGCCAAACACGTAGCTCGTATTTGGAGTATCCAGTTTAAACACCTGATGCTGATTATCATACTGTATCATGATAGAAATTCTCCTTCTTGTTATCGTGTAGCCGTTTCAGCCTTTCAGCCGCCGGATCACTTCCATACACATCCGCCCATTGTGATACGGGCATTTCCAGGGCTGAACAATCGGCAGCTCCATCGGGGAGTGGTCTGCATTGACATTCTCAAACCACTCTGAACCCTCGCGTGGGTCGACAAAATACGAACAGATATAGTCCCAGATCGCCTCCGCGGCATCCAGGTATTTTTCTTCGTTCGTCTTCTTCCATGCGTTCAAAAATCCAACAATCGACTCCGCCTGGATCCACCAGACGCGCTTGGTATCATCGACGCCATTCTCCGCCTCGTTTAAAACCGAGTGATCACGATATGCCCGCTGGTAGATATTCTCCGCAATGTCAGCGGTAATCGGCGCGAACCGTTCTGAATAGAGCGGATTATCCAGCACCTCAAGTCCGCGGTCTAAAAGCCATGAGGTCTCAATATCGTGACCATAGGAATACAGATCAATCAAAGAATTCCAGGTACGGTCAAAGAAAACCTCCTGTCTGCCCTTTGCCGGATTGTAGACCTTTTCTGCGAACAAATCCAGCATAAATTCCAGCTGTTCTGCCGTAAAACTCTGGTGCGATACCCGGTAAAGCTCCGTGTAAGCCTCAAACACATGCAGAAGTGTATTCATTGTCTTTTCCGCCATCACGCCATTCTCTGAAAGCTTTTCATTTGATACCGGCTTGAAATTACGGTCAAACGCCTCCAGGTACCCATATTCATCCGTACATTTTTCCTCGATCACATTCTGCAGGCAAAATGCGATCTGAAGTGCCTCCGGATCCTTTGTCGCATCATAATAGGAAGAAAGTGCGTAAATCGCAAACGCCTGATTGTAGGTATGCTTTGTCGTGTCATTCGGTTTTCCGTCATATGTCACGGACCAGTACACACCGCCCTGCTCCCGATCCAGGCAATGATCCCGCAGAAAACGGTACGCGTGCTCTGCGCTCTCCCGCAGCGGCTCCTCACCCAACAGCAGATATGCGTTCGAGAAAAACCACAGGATCCGGCTGTTTAAAATGCAGCCTTTTTCATACTCCGGGTCTACTTTCAGATCATATCCCATGTAGCCGTAAAACCCGCCATACTGTTCATCCTTCAATCCCGTCCAGAATGGAATCAGTTTCCCCCGCAGATGACTTTCCGCTTCTTTTGCAAATTCCTTTGTATCCATATCCCTTCCACCTTTCCCCAGCGTGCCTGCGCAGTGCAAAAGCACGCGTTTCATTGCATCGAAGATGCCGTCGTTTACTAGTAAAAGCCGAATAAAATTATACCCGGAAATACTTTAATTCACAAGCAGAAAATAGAGCAAACTATCGATTGATTCTCAAGAAAGATTTAAGAGGAAATTTTCAAAATTTTTAGAAAACCACCTTGTTTTCTTTTTTACTTCCGTATAAGATAGACTAATTGTAAGCAAATCGTAATTGTGAAAGTATGGAACAGTTACAGCAGATCTGCATTTAAACATCAGAATCAACCAGAGGAAGGAAAAACATGATAAGCCTTTCAACTTTCAAAAAAAACAGAGCCCAGGCTGAAAACGTGCCATCCCGGCTGCCTGTCGATGTCGTCGAGGCGGCGTGTGACAAAGGATTAAGCCAGGCCGATGTGGAAAAACGGGTCGAGTGCGGCTGGAGCAATACTGCGGTCACTTCCGGCTCAAAATCCATCCAGGATATCGTAAAAGAAAATCTTTTTACCTATTTTAACTTGATTTTTCTGATCCTTGCCATATTTGTGATTGCGGTAGGTTCTTTCCGAAACTTAAGCTTCATGGTCGTCATCTTTTTTAACGCACTGATTGGTATTGTACAGCAGCTTCGCGCAAAAAAGACACTGGAGGAGCTGAATATGCTCGGTTCGCCAAAGGCGACCGTTATCCGGGACGGAAAGACGCAGACCATCACTTCAGAAGAGCTGGTACGGGATGATATTGTTATTTTTCACGCCGGAGACCAGGTCTGTGCCGACGCCGAAATACTGACAGGCGAAGCAAACGTAAATGAATCCCTGCTGACCGGCGAATCCGATGACATCGTAAAGAAAACAGGGGATTCTCTGATTTCCGGCAGCTTTGTTGTCTCCGGCGAATGCCGGGCTCGGCTGGTGAAGGTAGGGGCGGATTCTTATATATCCAGGCTTACGATGGAAGCAAAGACTATGAAAACAGATGAACAGTCTGAAATGCTCCGCGCAATGGACCGTCTTCTGAAAGTAGTAGGAATTGTCTTAATTCCCATCGGGATTGCCCTCTTTTTCCAAAGCTATCATCTGAACCAGGAAACGCTCACGAAAAGTGTCACCTCTACGGTGGCAGCGCTTGTCGGAATGATTCCGGAAGGGCTCTACCTGCTCACCAGCGTAGCGCTGGCCGTAAGCTCCATGCGGCTCGCCCGGAAAAAGGTTTTGCTTCATAATATGAAAAGCATCGAGACACTCGCCCGGGTTGACGTGCTCTGTGTCGACAAGACCGGTACCATCACAGAGACTACCATGCAGGTCAATGACGTCATCCCTGTGAACCCCGAGGCCGAAAACCCGGCAGAGTTAAAACGTCTCATCGGGGATTTTGTCGGTGCCATGACCAGTGACAACATTACGATGAAAACGCTCAAAGCCCATTTTACACAGCGTTCCGGCGCTGTGCCGGTGCAGGTGCAGTCTTTTTCATCTTCACTTAAATACAGCGGCGTGGCCTTTGCTGACAAAACATATATCCTGGGTGCTCCGGAATTTGTGCTGCGCGAAGCTTACCCGGAATATGCAGCATCCATCGAGGAATATACCTCGAAGGGCTATCGTCTTCTGGTCCTTGCTTCCACCAGCGAAGCGCTGACCGGACAACCGTTGAAGGAAAAAGTGACTCCGCTTGCCTATATTCTTCTTGCAAACCCAATCCGTGAGACAGCACCCGCCACTTTTTCCTACTTTGCAGAGCAGGGTGTGCAGGTCAAGGTAATCTCCGGCGACAATGCACGCACGGCCGCAGAGGCCGCGAAGCTGGCAAACATCGAGAATGCGGATCGGTTTGTAGACGCGAGAACGCTGAAAACAGAAAATGACATCGCGAAAGCGGTAGAAGACTATACCGTATTCGGGCGCGTAACGCCGGAACAGAAGCGGCAGATCGTACAGGCGCTGAAAGCACAGGGACATACGGTCGCCATGACTGGAGACGGCGTCAACGATGTACTCGCCCTGAAAGACGCCGACTGCAGCGTGGCGATGGCCTCTGGCAGCGACGCGGCCGCACAGGCATCCCAGGTTGTCTTGCTGGATTCGGATTTCTCCCATATGCCCGATGTTGTCCTGGAGGGGCGCCGTGTGGTCAACAACGTTCAGCGCTCCGCTACTCTGTTCCTTGTAAAAAACCTGTTTTCCTTCCTGATGTCGCTGGTTTCGCTGCTGTTTGCGGTTACTTATCCGTTGGAACCGTCGCAGATCTCGCTGGTCAGCACATTTACCATCGGGATGCCTGGCTTCCTGGTGGCGCTCCAGCCAAACAAAGAGCGAATTCAGGGAAGCTTCCTTGCCAATACCTTTCTGCGGGCGCTCCCGGCCGGTATCACCGATATGCTCGCGGTAGCCGTCATGATGGCATTCGGGGAAGCCTTCGGACTGCCGGACGGCGAAGTGTCCACCGTGGCAACCCTGCTTCTGGCAACGGTCGGCTTTGCGGTTCTCTTACAGATGTGCGATTACAGAAACCCCTTGCACTGGTTTGTGTGCGGCAGCTCCATCGCTGCGCTTCTGTTCTGCTGCGTGTTCCTGCCGGAGATGTTTTCTCTGCACAGTGTATCGGCAAAATGCATTCTGATTTACGTGGTTCTGGTTGTGGCAGCAGGCTCCGTCTTCCACTGGCTGACCAGCGCAATTCAGTTTTTGCGTCAGCTTTACCAAAAATATATTAAAGAGAAACGGCTGGTGACATGGATCAAACATCTGATTCTGGATGAGCAGGACGACCGGAACGGTTATCAGATTTAAACATTGACCTCCGATTCATCCGCCTGCAAAACACCACTGCTGCTCCTGTACTCACTGCGGTCGCCACAATTCCCGGGCCGACGATCGCAGTCGGGTTGACGCTGCCGTATTGACCGCGCCAGGCGATGACTGACATTGGAATCAGCTGAAGAGAAGAAATATTCAGAATCAGGAAATTACACATTTCATTGTTCGCCGTGCCGCAGGGAACCGGGCGCTGCACAATAGGGTGTGCTCGCCCTTTTGGCTGTCTCCGATTTCCGTACCCCACATCCGGGTCCGCACGAGTTCCCGGCAAACGGGCAGACGCTCTCCGCTCTTCCTCCAGTTCTTCCAGTGCCGCTATCGCGTGCAGTCCATACACCGTAGCGGCGCCGCCCAGTCCCAACAAATTTGCAACGCAATTGGCAGTTATATGCGTCAGGGCCGGGTGATTCTCCGGAATATCCGGAAATAAAAAGCGCATGACCGGACGAAGCCTGCGCACAATTGCTTCGATCAGCCCGGCGTCTTTTGCGATCTCCATCAGCCCGCTCCAAAATGCCATCACCCCAAACATCGTTACGCACAGAGTGATCGCCTCTTTTGCAGAGGAAAAAAAAGCGTCTGATACCGCTTGCACCTCCCCGGTCAAAACACCATACACAATTCCGGCCAGCAGCATTCCGCCCCAGATTCCGTTCATATTTGTCCTCTCCTGACACCGCACAGTTTTTTACCAATTTAACCGCTTCAACCCTGTTTTATTTCTATGCGGGAGAAACAGAAAATATACTCCATAGTATTTCCATGTATTCTGTTACAGGTCACACCCCGACCAGATTTACGTTATTTTATCCTTTACAGGTGTGACCTATAACGGCATCTGGCCAATTAAGATCGCTTCGCGATGGGCCAGATGCTTGCAATCTCTACGTTTTCGCCCCTGACCACGCAGCAGGTGCGTGGTCGGGGTGTGAACAGTAACTGTATTCTGCCTTTTCCGGAACTCCTTCTATTACAGAGTTGACAAACCCTCCGGCAAGACATATGATCATTACAGCAATCCGAAAATAATATGTTTTCAGGAGATCTGCGCCACGGCCTGTTTTGAATCATTATAATAAATTATCTATAAGAGGAAACTGTTTATGAAAATTTCCATGATCCAGATGAAAGTACAAAAAGAAAATGACGCAAACATGCAATCCGCCTGCCGCCAGATCGCTGCTGCCGCACAGGCCGGAGCGGATCTCGTCCTGCTGCCGGAGATGTTCTGCTGCCCGTATGAGACGGCAAATTTCCCCATCTATGCGCAGCCGCAGGGCGGCACGAACTGGAATGCTTTATCTGCGTGTGCAAAAGAAAACCAGGTTTACCTGGTTGCTGGTTCCATGCCGGAGCGCGAGGGCGAGGCAGTTTTTAATACCTGCTACGCATTCGACCGCCAGGGAAAACAGCTCGCAAAATACCGGAAAATGCATTTGTTTGACGTAGACATCAAAGGCGGACAGCGTTTTTTCGAGAGCGAAACGCTGTCTGCCGGAGAAAATCTGGCATTCTTCGATACCGAATTCGGCCGGATAGGATTGATGATTTGCTTTGATATCCGCTTTCCGGAGCTGGCTCGTCTGTTGGCGCTGCAGGGTGCAAAAGCCATTCTGGTTCCGGCGGCATTCAATATGACTACCGGGCCTGCGCACTGGGAGCTTCATTTTCGTTCCCGTGCGGTCGACAACCAGGTCTTTCTGATGGGCTGCTCCCCCGCAAGAGATCCAGGCGCCAGCTATCACGCATACGGACATTCGCTGGCTGTCTCTCCCTGGGGAGAAATTCTCGCCGAGTTAGACGAACAGGAAGGAATCCTCTCCTGCGATATAGACTTGAGTAAAACGGAAGAGATACGCGAACAGCTCCCGCTTTTAAAGGCACGAAGAACCGATGTGTATCATATTAGCCTGATATAAGCCTGATATGCTCCACAAACAACAGGCTCATTCCATCTTCCTGTCAGGACTGCATTTTGCAGCCCCTCACTCCTATACTCTCACCACATGAGCCAGACTGGCAAGACTCGTCAGGAGCAACACCAAGCCCGGCCACCGCCGCAAAAAAGGCATCACTGACCGAATACATCCGCCACCGTCTCCTTCCATGATATTAATGCAACAGTTTCGACGTGGCACGAATTCGCAAACATTTCCGTCGGACAGACTTTTTTCAACTCATACCCGTCCGCGCACAAATATTTTAAATCCCGCGCGAGTGTCGCGGAGTCGCAGCTCACGTAAACGATTCTCTCCGGCCGGATTTTGAGCATGGTATCGAGTACGCTTTGCTCGCAGCCTTTACGCGGCGGATCGACAACGATAACGTCGGCATGGATTCCTTCTTTCTCGTATTTTTCCGGCAGGACTTCTTCCGCTTTGCCAACGAAAAATTCCGCGTTTGTGATATGATTCAGCTGTGCGTTCTGCCTGGCGTCGCGGATGGCATCGGGCACGATTTCTACGCCGTAAACGGCGCGGGCTTTCTGCGCGAGGAATAAGGAGATGGTTCCGATTCCGCAATAGAGATCCCATACAGTTTCCTGTCCGGTCAGGTCGGCGTATTCAAGTGTTTTGCCATAAAGCTTTTCTGTCTGGCGGGGATTTACCTGGTAGAAGGAAAGTGGGGAGATGCGGAACCGGATTCCTCCGATTGTATCTTCAATGAACTCCTGCCCCCACAAAAGCTTTATCTGCCGCCCCATGATTACGTTTGTCCGTTCACGGTTGATGTTCAGTGTAATGCTGGTCATGCCCGGAATGGCGCAAAGATCCTGAACCAGGCGCCCGCTCTCTGGCAGGGAGGCTCCGTTAATGACCACGCAAACCATGATCTGTCCGGAAGCATTCTCTTCACAAAGCGCTTCGCTGGAAACGCGTATCATCACATGCCGCACCAGTCCCCTGCCCGTGACCTCGTCGTAGGGCTGGATATGGTATTTTTCCATATGATTCAGCACGATGTCGAGGATGGTCTGGTTGACTTTTGCGCCAAGAAGACAATCCCGGCAGTCGATGACGGTGTGCGTGCGTCCCGCGTAAAATCCGGCGATCAATTTTCCGTTCTTATCTCTGCTGATGGGAAACTGCGCTTTGTTGCGGTAACGGAATGGATGATCCATGCCTTGTCCCGATTCGCCACGCGAATCGAGGACGCAGGCCGAGTCATCGCTCATAGAGCGATTCTGCATGACTCGGCTTTCCATTCCAATGATCGGCTCCATGGGGGGATCTGTGAAGCCGCCGATACGCTGTAGGTTATTGCGCACCTTCTGTTCTTTGAAGCGAAGCTGCGCCTCGTACTTCATTTCCAGAAGCTGACAGCCGCCGCAGGGACGGGCGACCGGACAGGGCGCCTCGACCCGGTCCGGGCTGGGCGTGAGAATGCGCAGCAGACGGGCGTAACCATAAGTCTTTTTCATTTTCATGACCTTTACTTCCGCCACATCGCCGATCACAGTGTCCTTTACAAACAAAGTAAGGCCTTCGCTGTGTCCGATGCCAAGGCCTTCTGTGCTGAAATCTTCAATTTTAAGTGTTACAATATCATCTTTTTTCATACATGTTTTCCTGTACCGTATATTCCCGCGAGGCAGCGAGCCAGACAATCATGCCTGCACCGCTGCAAGCTTGATATCCCGTATGCCCGCATTGGGATATTCTGCGCCAGAACAGCCCGTATTCCTCACATCCTTAAAATTCTGATGTCTTTCTCAGGTTTGACTCAAAGAGCCGGTTATAACCAAGCCATTCGTTGTTATCCCCAGCATTTTTCAGGACTTCGCGCATGGTCTCCAGCTTGGCGTCCGTATCGTCGGCATAGTTGAGCGCAAGCGCTTCCGCGAGCGCCGGCTTTTTGGGGGAGCCGTATTCGAGCTCGCCATGGTGAGCCAGGATGCAGTGCTGCAGCTCGCTCATCAGCTTTTTGGGGAAGCCCTTGATGTGGCGGCAGCCGAAGCCGACAAGCTCGCTGCCCATGACAATGTGTCCGAGGAGCTGGCCATCGTCGGTATAGTCGTTCTCCGGGAAGTTGGAGATCTCCTTTAATTTGCCGACATCGTGAAAGACTGCCGCGGTGAACAGCAGGTCTTTCCGGAGATACGGATACTGTTTTACATAAAAATCACAGAGCTTTACAACACTGAGTGTGTGTTCCAGCAGGCCGCCGACAAAGCTGTGATGAACGGTTTTGGCCGCGGAATGGTTTTTAAACGCAGCGATAAAAGCCTCGTTGTCCACAAAATACATCTGAATCAGCTTTTGCAGGTAAGGGTTTTCCACCTGACGCATGTAGCCCATCAGTTCCTCATACATCTCGTCAATATTTTTCTCGCTGACAGGAAGATAATCCGCCGGAACATACTCGGATTCCTCTGCTCTGCGGGCGCGGCGGATGCTCATCTGGAGCGTCCCCTGAAAATTGGTCACATCTCCATTTACAAATACATAATCCAGTACGCCGAACTCTTCGATTCCAGACGAATTCGGATCCCAGATCTTGGCATCAATGGTACCCGTTTTGTCCTGTAAAACGACGTTTTCGTAGAGCTTGCCGTTCTTCGCAGTCGCCGACTGTTTGTATTTACACAGATAAATTTCGTTTATTTTATCTCCCTCGTGAAACGAATTGATAAACTTCATACTTCCTCCTCATATGGCAGGATGGCACATTTCCCGCCTCTTTTTTACGCAGCTGGCTATTCTGTCAGACAACGCCTTCCACGCAACTATCTATTTCTTCCCATCCAGTTCTTCCCTGGCGCAATCTCCAAAGCCCAAATTAGCCTTTGCAGTCATTCATTTTGTAAATCGATTATTGTCAAATGAACCGTTCCGGCATCAGTTTTTCTCGGCAGTTCAGACGGTAATCTGGATTTCCCGCCCGCTTCTCTGATAACGGTAATAGCGCACCCCGGCGGCATCCATCATGCGCTTGGATGCCAGCACAGAAGGCGTACCCTCATATTTGTCATCGTCATAGACAACGGTCTTTATCCCAGCCTGAATGATGGCTTTGGCACATTCATTGCACGGAAAGAGAGAAACATACAACTTCGCACCCTCGAGGCTGCCGCCGCGGTAATTCAGAATCGCGTTCAGCTCACTGTGCACGACATAAGGGTATTTCGTATCCATCTCGTTGCCTTCCCGCTCCCAGGGAAACTCATCGTCCGAGCAGCCTTTCGGAAAGCCGTTGTAGCCCATCGAAAGTATTTTGTTATCTTCGCTGACGATGCAGGTGCCCACCTGCGAATTCGGGTCTTTTGAGCGCATCCCCGCCAGCTTTGCAACCGCCATAAAATATTCGTCCCAAGTAATGTAATTTTCTCGCTTTCCTGCCATATGCCCCTCCTGTTCTTACCCTTCTGCCAAAAAAGACGTAAAAAGGTTTTTCCCTGTCTTTTATCACTTACGCTATTCTATCACAAACATTCCGTTTTGGGGAGTAGGAAATATGTAATTCTGCTTCCATTCTCTTTTTATGTATGATAAAATACGGTTCAAAAATGTAAATGTCAAAGAAAGGAGACCCTTTTTTTCATGGACTGGTCTATGCACAATTCCCCGCTCTCTCTGCGGGATATACAGGTTACGGATGATTTCTGGAAAAAGGAAATGGAGCTGGTGCGCACGGAGGTGATTCCCTACCAGTGGGCTGCCCTGAATGATCAGGTGGAGGGCGCGGCTCCGAGTTATTGTATGCGCAATTTCCGGATCGCAGGCAAACTAAACCGGGAAAAGGCTGAGAAAGGCAAGGCTTTTGAGGCGCCAAAGTATACCTTCCGCGGTTTTGAGGCGCTGCCGGAGGATCCGGCACATCTGGAAGACAAATTCTATGGCTTCGTATTCCAGGACAGCGATTTTTCAAAATGGATCGAGGCCGTGGGCTATTCGCTGACGCAGCACCCGGACCCGGAGCTGGAGCGGATTGCGGACGGCGCGATTGACATCGTCTGTGCGGCGCAGCAGGAGGATGGCTATCTGGATACCTACTATATTATTAATGGAAGAGATCAGACCTTCTCGAACCTGCGCGACCACCACGAACTCTACTGCTTCGGCCATCTGGTCGAGGGAGCGGTCGCCTATTATCAGGCCACGGGCAAGGATAAGCTGCTGAAAGCAGCGGAGCGCTTCGCGGATTTCGTCGCGGATTCTTTTGGGCCGGAAGAAGGCAAATGCAAGGGGTATCCGGGACACGAGATCGCAGAGATGGCTCTGGTGCGCCTGTATGAGGTCACCGGCGAGCAGAGATATCTCGATCTAAGCCGTTTTTTCATTGACCAGCGCGGGACAAGACCTTATTACTTCGACCAGGAGCATCCGGAAACGGTAAAGCCTGGACACGAGGACGAGCTGCGCCACGCATACAACCAGGCGCATCTGCCGGTGCGTGAGCAGGAGGAAGCGACCGGACACGCAGTCCGCGCCGTCTATCTGTACTCTGGTATGGCGGACATTGCGCGTCTGACACAGGACGAGGCGCTCTATCGCGCCTGCGAACGGCTCTGGGATAACATTGTGACCAAAAAAATGTATATCACAGGAGGCATCGGCGGCACACACATCGGCGAGGCATTTTCTTTTGCCTACGATCTGCCAAACGATACCGCCTACGCGGAAACCTGCGCTTCCATTGGCCTGGTTTTCTTCGCCCGCCGGATGCTGGAGATCCGACCGGATTCCCGCTACGCGGACGTGATGGAACGGGCGCTCTACAACGGAATCCTGAGCGGAATGGCACTGGACGGAAAAAGCTTTTTCTATGTAAACCCGCTGGAGGTAAATCCGGAGGCCTGCCAAAAGGATGAACGGAAATTTCATGTAAAACCAGTGCGCCAGAAGTGGTTTGGCTGCGCCTGCTGCCCGCCGAATCTCGCGCGGCTAGTCTCCTCGCTCGCGTCCTATGCCTACACAGAAACAGAGGATACGCTGTTTGTGCATTTGTATGTAGGAAGTGAAATTACAAAAAATGTGACTATTTCCTCGCAAAACCTGAATACCGGGCACCCCAGGTCAAAAATGGATGACCCGTCCTGTCCCGAAAAGTACCCGGAAACCGGAACGAATCCAGAAAGTACCCGCCAGACAGTACATATTTCCGTTACCTCTGGCCTGCCCTGGGACGGTACGGTCCGCATCCGCATAAACGCCAAAGGAACACCGTTCCGGCTCGCCCTGCGGATCCCGGACTGGGCTTTATCGTCTCTGAACTGCGAGGTGCTTTCTCCATCCGGGGCGTATTCTGCTGCCAGCCGCACGGAAGAAGGCATTTCCATAAAAAAGGAAGCAACTGAAAAAATCTGCTCCCTTTTCGAGATCACAGGCGCCGAAGACGCCGAGCTGGAACTGCGCGACGGCTATCTGTACCTGACAAAACAATGGGCAGAAGAAGATCTGCTAGAGCTTCATTTCCAAATGGAGATAAAACTGATTGCCGCAGATACCCGGGTGCGCGAAGATATTGGCAAAGCGGCCGTGACGAGAGGTCCGATCGTCTACTGTATGGAAGAAGCCGACAATGGCAAAGATCTGCATTTGCTCTCGCTCGATCCGGACGCCGCGCCTGCCCTGACCGATATCGAGGTCTGCGGGGAAGCGGCAAAAGAAATACGGTGGCCGGGCTTTCGGCAAAAACCAGACACGCTCCCGGCAGCACCATCACCTTCCGCTGCCGTCGGCTCACCGTCGTCGCAAGGCAGCGCAGGTGCGTCATTGCTGCAAAACACCATCAACAGGACTGGCAGTGGCCTGTATCACAGCTGGAAAAAGCCCGAAAAAGAGCCGACTGACCTGAAATTCATCCCCTACTATATGTGGGCGAATCGTTCAGAAGCGTCTCTGAATCGCGAAGCGGATTCTACATCAGAGACGCGATCTGCCGCTGACCATATGGAAAGGGGCATTTCCACAGCAGCGGAAGGAGCAGAAATGCAGGTGTGGACGCGTGTAGAAATAAACTAATTGTTTCATATAGGAAAAGCGGAGGTACTTGCCCTCCGCTTTCAAATTCTGTATTTTATATATCCATTCGCCTTTGAATCAGCATCACTTCTCCAGATATCCATACACCACGGCTGCCAATGCTCCGCCAATGAGCGGGCCTACGATGAAAATCCATACCTGCGCCAGCGCGGTACCGCCCGCGAAGATCGCCGGCATAAGGCTTCTCGCCGGGTTCACCGATGTACCGGTCAGAGCAATGCCAAGGATATGTACAAGTGTCAGAGTCAGGCCGATGACCAGACCGGATACTGCTGCGTTTTCGACCTTACTGGTCACTCCGATGATTGCGATCACAAAGACAAAGGTAAGTACAATCTCAACCAGCAGTGCTGCCGGAACTGACCCGTTCGTCCATCCAGCCTGAATCTGGTTTGCACCAAAGCCGCAGTCGAAACCAAAAACAATTCCCAATATCACGCAGCCAACCGCAGAACCGATCACCTGAGAGACGACATAGCCAATGAAATCCTTGACACTCAGCTGACCGCGGATCAGCATCGCGATGGAAACCGCCGGGTTGATGTGGCAGCCTGAAATGTTCCCAATGCTGTACGCCATCGCGACAATAACCAGGCCAAACGCGAGTGCCGTCAGCAGATAGCCGCTCCCCGCTTCGCTGGAGCAGCCGACTGCCACTGCCGTGCCGCAGCCAAATGTGACGAGAACGCAGGTACCGATTGCTTCTGCAATGTACTTCTTGATGTTTTCCATAGTTGCACCTCCATAAAGTTGAATCCCATACTGCTCCGCATATTTTGCCGCAGGTTACATTCTGGCCAGATTAGCTCGATATATGTCTCCACTGGTATGATTCGCAACCATGTTTCCACTTCTGTGCGAGGGCGGTATATCAAAATAGTGATATCTTCAGTATATAGACCTGCGCCGAAAAAGTCAACGCTCTAATTTGCTAAAGTGGTAAAAAAACCGATATAAGATCACAGCGTATCCCGCGAGCAGGCACAGCTGCCCCACAGTGAATGACAACCAGGCGCCCGCGATACCAAACCGCGGCACTGCGAACAGCCCGGAGAGGATTCCAACCGCCAGCCCAATCACATAGTTCACAAGGATCTGTCTCTGTTTGCTCAGGATTACCATAATATAGTACAGCAGCTGATTGACCGCGAGCAGGCCGCCCGACAGTACAAAGAGAAACATCATTCCGCGGTATGCATAAAGATCCTGTCCAAAGAAAATCTGAAAAAGCGGCGCACCGACCAGCCACATGCCAAGCCCGCACACAAGTGCAAATACGGCGACTGCTCCCGCGTGCATGGAAAACAGCGGACGGAAGCCTTTTTTCTCCTCCAGAAGAACCTGTGAGTAGCGGGAATAAAATGGTTTGAAGATAAACTGGCCCAAAAGATTAATCACATACGTCGGCATGAACAGAAGGCTGTACGCGCCCTGGATGTCATCCGACAGATAATAATTAATCAGGTATTTCGGACAGTTGATAATCAGAAGCGAACCCAGGACACTGAGACACAGAGGAAACACCTCTTTTATCAGATTTTTCGTCTGTTCCGGCTCCGGGGCGTAACCCGAATCCCGGTATTTTTTCTCATATCTGAAAATCCACCACAGTGTCACCGCAATGTCGACCAGAAGCATCCACGCACAGGCCATGACCGCGGATCCGCCCAGCAAAACCACCGCAAGAAACGCTGCCGTCGACAGAAGATAGCGGAAAAACAGAGATTTTCCGGACAAATCCAGCCGATTGTTCTGGAAAAACATTGCCTGGTACAGCTCCGCGAAGGAATTTACCAGCATAAACCCGGTCAGCAGGAGGGTATAATTCCGTGTCGCCTCCCCCGCGCGCATGACCGCCAGTGTAATGACACAGGCAATCGCTGCCAGAAAGGTGCTGAAAAGCTTCGTCCAGAAATAATGGGAAAAATGATAGCGATGGCCGTAATCCAGCATCTGCCGGTCGTTCGCCCCAAACAGGGCAAGCGAGTACAGAATCTGCGCAGTCGTAAGCGCCAGCGTAAACTGCCCCAGATCACCCAGCTCAAAGAAGTTTGACACCAGCATGCTCAGCACAACCGTGTTGGCCGACATCATGCCGCTGCCCATCATATTCCAGAACGCGCCGCCGCGCCCGGAGCTTTCTTTCTCCGTCACAGCATTTTCCCGATGACTCTCCGCATCCGGCCTGCCTTTATGTCCCATTTACACTCCTCCGAAACCTTTCTCCGGCTTTCCCATATGGCTATGCCCCATCCTGGCATACTCGCCGCAGCAAGTATTGCAGCTCCCGCTCTGACCAATTTACATTATCTTAACCACTACAGGCGACCTGTAACGGCTTCCGGGCATATTTTCTCACGCCCCCACCGTATACTGCGCGAAGACGTACACCAGAATCCACAGGTTGAGCATCCCTGCCCCAAAAACAAGATATTTGCGCACGACGCTCTTTACCTCTACCAGGCGCGACGGCAGCAGCCAGATGGCCGGGATCAGCAGCGGAATAAAGTAGCGCCCCTGCACACCGGCGACATAGTCATAAGACACCGGCGTCCAGCTGACCGTCATTACCAGGATTGTGGCAAACACACAGCCCGCGCACAAAAACGCAACCCACAGCTTTTGCCGGGAACCAATCTGCGCCGCCTCCGACCGCTCATCGCGGATGTTGACCGCCAGAAGCAGCATCAGGAAGCTGGCCACCGCATAGACCTGTGGAATATCAATATCCAGCCAGCCCAGCTTCGAGCCAATCATGGTAAAGAAGTAATAATCCATCATCTTGACCACCGTGCGGGCCAGCATCAGAATGTATTCGCCCAGATGCCCCAGCACCCAGGAAAGCGTATATCCCTCTTCATTTGTCCAGGTCAGCATATTCACACTGACACTTTGCTCTGCCATCTTCCGCAGGGTCGAGTCCGCGCTCACCAGGCTGATAATGACCATAATCACACAGGTCACCGCCAGGCTGATCCCGACCACAGCAAACTTCTTTTTCCAGGCCTCTTTTTTCGTCTCTCCCAGCCGTTCCCAGGGAACCAGGAAAATCAGGAGCAGCAGCGGAATATAAACCATCTTCGAAGGCGCCATCAAAATCCCGTAAATCACGCACTGCCGGTAATCCTGCCGGCTGACCTTTTCCCCAGAGCAAACCATGCACATCACCTGCACCACAAACAGTGTGACAAACCCGAATGTCATTACATCGTATGAATACGAGGCGGCCATGTGCAGCGTCATCGGCATCATCGCGATGGCAAACAGAGCCGTTCTCCCAAAGGGGATTTTTTTCATCAGAAAACGCAGCACTGCGGTAAAGAAAATCAGGTTCGCCAGACGTCCCATCAGGAATGTCATCGTGCCGCTCATGTGAAGCATCCGCGCAAGAGCAATCCCAAGCCCCGGAACAAGGTACGAAAAAATCGCGTTTGTGACCATCGCCCCATCTGCGGCCACATACCCCTGCTCACTGACGAAAAACCGGAAATTCTCTGTGACCTGCATATAGTATTCCGAACTGAGCGCTTCCTCATCCAGACCATACAGCACAAAATCTTCCGCACGCATTAACAGCCGGTCGCCGCTCACCAGGCCCGTCTTTCCCAGCAGCAGGTTCGACACATGGTAAGCAGACGCGAAGTGAGAAGGCTCATCCGGAGATACGTAGGGCAGGAAAACCAGCAGATAAGCCAGCCCCGCCAGGAAAAACACCCCGATATAAATATTTAAAAAGGAGACGTTTTCCTCCCGTACATTCAGAACATATTTTTGATAAAGCAGGGCAAACAGAACCGCTTCAACTATGGCAAATACAAACGGAAACTGGAAACGAATCAGCCCGGCGACCTCTGGCATCTCTTCCGAGCCATCAATCCATTCAAACGCGATAAACAGGCAGAAAACCGCAATCCCTGCCCAGAACAGGATCCGGTAGCCCGTAATCCTTCCCCTTCCCTCTTCCGGGACAAGAGAATCCTTTCTGGCTGCCAGAAGCCGGATCTGATATGCCGCAATGATGCTGCACAGACTGATCATCGCAACCCAAACCTGGGAATAATCCCTGCCTGTCAGATGAAACAAAAGAAACGCGACCGCATTCCCCGCCAGGGCAGCCCCCGCCAGGAGCAGCAGCAATGTATTGATCTTTTTGGAATTTTTCAGATAGTATCCCGCCGCCTGCATCACCCACGGCGCACAGTACAGAATCACTTCTGCCAGCACAAACACTGCTGCGAACGTAAGCAGCCACCGCTGAAACATAGAAGTTTTTTCCAGAGTGTACTCCTGCACAGGTGTCTCATTTGAAATCAGGATGTCCTGAATCGTATAATCCTCATCAATGTCAATACGCAGCTTTTCCACTGAATATCCAAGTTCTTCCGAAATCTCAAAAAAAACGCTCGTCTGTTCCCGTGGCAACGTAACCGTGACGGAACATTCTTCCACATAAGTTCCCTCTTCATCCGGATAAAAAAGCACGCAAGTCACATCATAGGGGAAAGCTTCCTCCAATATCAGTTCGACCGTACGGACCTCCACGCCCGCCCCTTCTTCAAACGTCATAAGAAGCTGCGGGTCCATATCCTCATCTTCATCCTCCGGCTTTTCAAAGATCACATGCAGCCCGTCGAGCGTGCAGCGTTTTCCGCGCAGAGAAACCTGATCCAGAATGGAAACTCCGTCCTCTGCCAGCGCAAGGTCTTCATAATAATCCGAAGCAATTGTATCCGGCACCGAAGAATCCGTGGAAAAAACCGCAGCGCAGCTGATCAGGCAGGCACACAAAATACAAATGATATGCAAAAAAACGCTGTTTCTTTTTTTCATCTGATGCATAAAAACGATACTCCCCGTCACGCCAGGCGCTCAGCACCTGTCCTTTCCTTTCGATGCTGTTCTGAACTATTAATTTATTCAGAACAGCAGGCCACAGGTCTACGCTTCGCTTCGGTCGGCGCTAAGCGAACGTCCACTGGACGTTCAGCGCCGCCTTCTTCGAAGGCTATATGCCGCTTACGCGTCATATGTCTGAGGCTTGATGGGCGTCTCCGTTTCACTTCGGTCGGCGCTAAGCGGACATCCACTGGATGTCCAGCGCCCGCCCATCCCGAAATGAAAATACAGCCTTTAGCAGGTAAACCTGCACATCTCCGCTTCGCTCCGGTCGGTGCTAAACGAGCGCCACTGGCGCTCAGCACCTGTCCTTTCCTTTCGATGCTGTTCTGAACTGTTACAAAAAAGAGGACAGGGGACTGCGGTCAGAAATGCAAACGCGGCCCCCATATATACTCACAAAAACCTGACGCAAATGATATACTTTCTTATGCGCTCCCCGGAAAAAGCGAAGCGCTTTTCTCAATCATAGTTATACCCAGGCCTTTACCTGCTCATACACGCCATCTCCGTCGAGCTTGTACTTCGCAAGGAGTGCAGCAGCCGGGCCGGACTCACCAAAGACATCCTGCATACCGATCCGCAGCACCGGCGTCGGAGCTTTCGCACAGAGGGTCTCGCAGACTGCTCCGCCAAGGCCGCCAATCACGGAATGCTCTTCCACCGTCACGATCTTGCCGGTCTTCTTTGCACAGGCAACAACCAGCTCCTCATCGAGCGGCTTAATGGTATGGATATTGACCACCTGAGCGGAAATCCCGTCCGCGGCAAGCTTTTCCGCCGCTTCCAGGGCACTGTTCACACACAGGCCGGTGGCGATAATCGTCACGTCAGTGCCTTCCTTCAGCACAACGCCCTTGCCAATCTCAAACTTATAATCCGGACGGTCATTGATCACCGGCACAGCCAGACGGCCAAAGCGCAGATAAACCGGACCTTCGTACTCGTAAGCTGCCTTTACAGCCGCTCTCGCCTCGACGTCATCCGACGGATTGATGATCACCATGCCCGGGATCGTACGCATCAGCGCCATATCCTCATTTGCCTGGTGGGACGCGCCGTCCTCGCCGACAGAAATGCCCGCATGTGTCGCGCCAATCTTGACATTCAGATGCGGGTAACCGATGGAATTGCGCACCTGCTCAAAGGCACGGCCGGAAGCAAACATGGCAAACGTGCTGACAAACGGAACCTTGCCCGTCGTCGAAAGGCCGGCTGCGATGCCCATCATATTCGCTTCGGCGATACCGCAGTCAATGTGGCGCTCCGGGAATACCTTTTTAAATGTATCCGTCTTGGTGGCGTTTGCGAGGTCGGCGTCCAGAACCAGGAGGTTGTCATGCTCTTTGCCGAGCTCCACCAGAGCATTTCCATAGCTCTGTCTCGTAGCGATTTTCTTTACTTCTGACATAATGCTTCCCCCACTTTCTCCAGATCTGCCATCGCGATCGCGTATTCTTCATCGTTCGGCGCCTTGCCGTGCCAGCCCGCCTGGCCTTCCATGAAGGAAACGCCCTTGCCCTTAAGTGTCTTCATAATAATCGCAGTCGGCATACCCTTGACGGTACGCGCCTCGGCGAACGCATCCGCCAGCTGCTGCATATCATTGCCGTCCGCCACGTTGATCACATGGAAATTAAACGCTTCGAACTTTTTGTCAATCGGATACGGGGAGCACACATCCTCGATCTTTCCGTCGATCTGTAGGCCATTGTTGTCCACGATCACGCAGAGGTTGTCCAGCTTGCGGTGACCGGCAAACATCGCTGCCTCCCACACCTGACCTTCCTCGATCTCACCGTCGCCGAGCAGGGTATACACACGATAAGACTTCTGATCCATCTTGCCCGCGAGTGCCATGCCCACAGCTGCTGAAATGCCCTGTCCAAGAGAACCGGAGGACATATCAATGCCGTCGATGTGCTGCATACACGGATGTCCCTGCAGATGGGAACCCAGATGACGCAGGGTCACCAGATCCTCCACTGGGAAATATCCTCTGTGCGCCATCGCGGAATAATAGCCCGGCGCGTTATGTCCCTTCGAAAGCACGAAACGATCGCGATCCGGATCCTTCGGGTTCTTCGGGTCAATGTTCATCTCCTGAAAATACAGATACGTAAATACATCTGCCGACGAGAGCGATCCGCCCGGATGCCCCGCCTTCGCACTGTGAACACCTGTCACAATGCCCTTGCGAACCTCGTTCGCCATTTTTTGAAGTTCAAGAATTGTCATGATAAAATCCTTTCTCATCTCAGATACCGGCAGGCAATACACCACCCTGTCCCTGTATGCAGCTAATAATCAAGCGGATAACCGCTGCACCTCTCACAGGGAACAAGTCTGTCCGCCTCGAATCAGTTCTGCCCGTAGTATGCGTTCGCGCCATGCTTTCTCATAAAATGCTTTTCTTTGATCGAGTCCGGAGCAGGCGTCACGCGCAGGTTAATCAGCTCTGTACGGCAGGCCATCTTCGCCACCTCTTCCAGAACCACCGCGTTATGTACCGCTTCCGCCGCATCCTTGCCCCAGGTAAATGGGCCATGGTTCGAGCAAAGTACCGCCGGCACATAGACCGGATTGATCCCGCGCTCCCGGAATGTCTCAATGATCACAAGCCCGGTATTCTTCTCGTATTCACCGTTGATCTCTTCCGGCGTCAGGCTTCTCGCGCAGGGAATCGGCCCATACATATAGTCTGCGTGCGTCGTGCCGTAGCAGGGGATGTCCCGTCCGGCCTGCGCCCACGAGGTTGCCCACGGAGAATGCGTGTGAACCACACCCCCAAGCTCCGGGAAAGCCTTATACAGCTCCGCATGCGTCGGCGTATCCGATGACGGCTTATAACGGCCCTCGATCTTATTGCAGTTCAGATCCATGACCACCATATCGTCCGGCGACAGCAATTCATAGTCTACACCACTCGGCTTAATCACGAAATATCCGCTCTCCCGATCCAGACCGCTCACATTTCCCCACGTATACGTCACCAGTCCGCGCTTCGGAAGCTCCATATTCGCCTCATAAACCAGTTTCTTCAGCTCTTCCAACATAAGAATAAGGTCCTCCTTTTCTTCTTAATTGTCTTTCCTTATCATACACGGTTTTCTCTTTCAAGTCCAGATATTTTTTCGTAACAGTTCAGAACAGCATCGAAATGAAAAAACAGGCTGTGCAGGTTTACCTGCTAAAGACTGTATTTTCATTTCGGGATGGGCGGAACGCCCATCAAGCCTCAGACATATGACGCGCAAGCGGCATATAGCCTTCGAAGAAGGCGGTCTGTGGCCTGCTGTTCTGGATAGTTACATTTTTCAGGTTCTGTTTCCTTCAAACTGCGCCATATACAGACCGTAATATGTCCCCTGCTTTTGCAGCAGCTCATCGTGTGTCCCGGTCTCGACCACCCGGCCTTTGTCCATAACCACAATCAGGTCTGCGTCCTGAATGGTAGAAAGACGATGCGCAATGATAAGGCTGGTGCGGTTTTTCATCAGATTCACCAGCGCATCCTGGATGCCCTGCTCTGTGCGGGTATCCACAGATGACGTCGCTTCATCCAGAATCAGAATCCTGGGATCGGCAATGACCGCCCGCGCAATGTTCAGAAGCTGCCTCTGCCCATGGGAAAGACTGGCTCCGGCCTGCTTCAGAACGGTCTGATACCCATTTTTCAGGCGGCGGATAAATGCGGCGCAATTGCTCGTTTCCGCCGCGTTTGTCATTGTCTCATCATCCGCGCCGGGATTTCCGTACTTAATATTATTTTCAATCGTGTCAGAAAAAAGAACCGTGTCCTGCAAAACGATAGCGGTATTGTGACGCAGCCAGTCTCTTTTCAGATCCATAATGTTTTTCCCATCGATGAGAATCTCGCCGGAATCGACCGGATAAAAGCGCATCAGCAGATTCACAACCGTCGTTTTCCCGCTTCCGGTCGCTCCGACCAGAGCGATTTTCTGCCCGGATTTCACCTCCAGATTAAAATCGTACAGCACCTGCTTGCCCGGAAGATAAGAAAAGTTGACATGGCGGAAGGAAACATTTCCCTGCATATTCTCGATCGTCTCCGTACCGCTGTTATCCTCATCCGGCTGATCCATCAGCTCAAAAACACGCTCCGCACCTGCCACCGCAGTCTGCACAGAACCATACAGCTGAGCGATTTCATTGATCGGCCGTGAAAACTGCTTCGCGTAAATGATAAACGCGGAAATGACGCCGATGGTAATCATTCCCTGCAGGGCAAAATAGCCCCCGAAAGCCGCCACAATCACAAAGCCCAGCGTGGAAATCGCGTTCATCAGAGGTCCCATGCTCCCTCCAAGAATCTCCGCACGGATTCCCTCCTTTGTCAGGCGGTCCGATAATTCCCGGAATTCCTCTTTTGTACGCTCCTGCCGATTATAGGCCAGCACGGTGCGGTAACCGGAAATCATTTCCTCGGAATGCCCGTTCAGGCGCCCGAGCGCAGCGGCGCGGCGGCGGTAAACAACACGCATCTTTTTAGACATAAAACCAGTTACAAGCACGGTCAGAATCACCGTCAGCATCGTGATCAGCGTCAGCTGCGGGCAATACCAGAACATGATCGCGACCGTTCCGATGATCGTCAATACGCCGGAAAGCAGCGACGCCAGGCTCTGTGAAACCGTATTCGAAATGTTCTCAATATCATTCGTCATGCGGCTCATCACATCTCCGTTGGAGTGCTGATCCAGATAAGCGATTGGCAGATGATCGATTTTATAAAACAAATCATAACGCATATGGCGCACAATGCTCTGGCTTAAGCGTGCGGCAAGCAACGTCTGCGCCAGGCTGAAAAGACTGTTTGCCACAAAAGCCAGCAGCAGCAAAAGTAAAACGGTACGGAATTCCTGCCACGAGCGTTCCGTAATCGCATCAATTGCCTGCCCCTGCAGCGCCGGTGCAGCCAGAGAGGTGACAGTCACCGCCACGACCGCAAGAAGCAAACCGAGTAACAGATTTTTCGACTGAATAAAATAGTCCACCAAACGCCCAATCGTTTCCCGCATCTTTTTGGGCTTCTCCACATCCTGCCCCATCGGAGCGCGGCGGCGCAGATCCACTTTGGGCGCAGAAGCCGCTCCCGTATTTCGATTATTTTCCGCCATTATTCCAGCACCTCCTGCCATTCCGGGTAAAACTGCTTTTTTCCGTCATCATGCCCCGATCTCTCCCTTTTTCAGCTGCGACCGGCAGATTTCCCGGTACACGTCAGAATTTTGCATCAGCTCCTCATGCGTCCCGGACGCACAAATGCGCCCGTTATCCAGCACAAGAATCCGGTCCGCCCCTTTGACAGAAAAAATCCGCTGTGCCACGATAATCCGCGTTGTATCCGCAAACTCGCGGTTCAGCGCCTCATAGAGCGCCGCTTCGGTCTTCAGATCCAGCGCACTGCCCGAATCATCAAAAACCAGGATTTCCGGATTTTTCATGACCGCACGGGCAATGGATATGCGCTGCTTTTGCCCGCCGGAAAGAGAATGTCCTCCCTCTGTCACCTGCGTTTCATAGCCATCCGATGTGCGCAGGATAAAATCCTCCGCCTGAGCAATCCGGGCAGCGCGGCTGACCTCCTCCATCTGCCGCACTTTACGGTCTGTATCCGACACCGTCATTGACTTCTCCTGCCCAGAACCTTTCGTCCCATCTGGCACTCCCAACGCACCGCGAATCGGATTCGCTCCCTCTTCCTCATACCTTTCCTCACTCCCCCAGAGAATGTTCTCGCTTATACTCCTGGAAAAAAGCTCCGCTTTTTGCTGCACAATCCCGATCTTATCCCGAAGCTCCCGCATCGAGTATTTCCGCACATCCTGGCCGTCCACCAGGACCTCGCCCTCTGCCGCGTCATAAAAGCGCGGGATCAGCTGCACCAGACTGGTCTTTCCACAACCGGTCGAGCCAATGACCGCAATCGTCTCCCCCTGCTTCACAGAAAACGAAATATGATCCAGAACCGGATTCTCCGGATCGTCTGGGTAGGCGAAAGAAACATTGCGGAATTCAATCTCACCTTTTCGGTCCACGTCTGCCGCACATCCGGCTCCTGAACCTGTAAAATGACTGTGAAGTCCATCCGGTATTTCTTCCCTCTGCACGACCGGTGTATCTAAAACCTCCCGAATTCTCTTCCACGACGCTGACGCGCGCGTAAAGGTCTGAAAGATATTCGCAAAAAACACAATGCGCATCAAAATCAGAGAAAGATATGTAATCGCTGCCATCGTCTGGCCCGGCGTAATGCTGCCATCATGCTGTACCGTATAACCTCCGACATACAAAACCCCCACCACGCACAGATTCAGCACAATATTTACCGCCGGATTCAGAAACGCAAGAATCGTCTGCGCCTGAAGATTCGTGTCGCACAGGGAATCGTTTGCTTCTGAAAAATGCTCCAGCTCATGTGCTTCCCTGACGTATGCCTTCACCACCCTGGCGCCGGCAATGTTTTCCTGCATGACAGAATTTACCCGGTCAAGCTTCTGCTGAATAACGGTATAGAGCGGCGACACTTTTTTCAGCGTAAAAACAACAATCACCGTCACAAACGGCAGACCGCAGGCCGCCACCAGTGCAAATCGCGGCGACTGGCGATACAGCATCACAATGCCGCCCACAAACATAAATACGCACCGCACCAGCGAGCGTACAGACATCATCACCATCTGCTCCACCTGCGTCACGTCATTCGTAATCCTGGTCACCAGCGAGCCCGTCGTAAAGTGGTCCGTCTGCTCAAAGGAAAAATCCATAATGCGCGAAAAAAGATCCTTGCGGACATCATTCCCGAATTCCTGCGCCGCAATATTCGCAAAAACCCCGCAAAGTACCCCGCAGGTTCCGCCAAACAACACCAGCAACACCATGCGGATGCCTTCCGACAGAATGACCTCCATATTCGACGCCAGAACCCCGTCGTCCACGATCGTCGCCATCATATCCGGCTGCAGCAGATCCATCGACAGCTCACCCATCATAAACAGCGGTGCAAGCAAACAGTAAAGCCAGTATTTTTTCAGATATTTTAGCATTTGGGCAGCTCCCTCTCCTTCACAATCTTTTCCAAAAAAATAGCCTCCTATAGTTAGGTACCTACCTAATTATAGGAGACTAAAACAAAATTGCAAGAAGATTTTGTAATCGTTTTTCGTTCCCTTTACTC
>JAJPXU010000152.1 GCA_021205305.1 Lachnospiraceae bacterium | reverse complement strand
GGTATAGTCTAACCGAACATTTGATACCATTTTACGATAAGTAAACGGAATCCATTCGTTTACTTTGCGTCGGACACTCTGATTTTGATGCCCGATTCTCTCACCCCGATGCAAAGGAGCATAATTATGAGTACCTTAAATCTGACCCTATTGACTGATCTTTATGAACTGACGATGATGCAGGGCTATTTTGAGTCAAATTCCACCGAGACGGTCATCTTTGACGCCTTTTACCGGAACAACCCGTGCGGCAACGGCTATGCGATCGCTGCCGGACTTGACCAGGTGATTGATTATATCGAAAATCTGCATTTTTCGCAGGAAGACATTTCTTATCTGAAGGGGCTTGGCATTTTCCACGAGCCGTTTCTGAAATACCTGGAGGATTTCCACTTTGATGGCGATATCTGGGCAATTCCGGAAGGCTCTGTCATGTTTCCGCACGAGCCGATGCTGAAAGTGATCGCGCCGATCATGCAGGCACAGCTGGTGGAAACGGCGATTCTGACCATTCTGAATCACCAGAGTCTGATCGCAACGAAGTCCGCGCGAGTAGTACAGGCCGCACGCGGCGATGGGATTATGGAGTTTGGACTGCGGCGTGCGCAGGGACCGGATGCCGGTGTGTATGGCGCACGGGCGGCGATGATCGCCGGCTGCGTCGGCACCTCAAATGTACTGGCCGGACAGCTGTTTGATGTGCCGGTGAAAGGGACGCACGCGCACAGCTGGATCATGAGCTTTCCAGATGAATATACTGCTTTCAAAAAGTATTCCGAGCTGTACCCGGACGCCTGCCTGCTTTTGGTAGATACCTATGATACCCTGCGCTCCGGCGTACCGAACGCGATCCGCGTCTTTCAGGAAATGCGCGACGCAGGACAGGAACTGAAAGGCTACGGCATCCGGCTTGACAGCGGCGACCTTGCCTATATGTCCAAGCAGGCACGCGCGATGCTCGACGCGGCAGGCTTTGAGGACGCGATTATCTCCGCCTCCAGCGACCTCGATGAATACCTGATCTCCAGCCTGAAAACGCAGGGAGCAGCAATCACCTCCTGGGGGGTCGGCACCAATATGATTACCTCCAGGGACTGCCCTGCTTTCGGAGGCGTATACAAGCTCGCGGCCGTCCTTGATCCTGCGACCGGTACATTTATCCCGAAGATCAAGCTGTCCGAAAATACGGATAAAATCACCAATCCGGGGAATAAAAAGATTTTGCGCATCTATGACAAGACAAGCGGTAAGATTCGCGCTGATCTGATCTGCCTGGCGGATGAGGAGTATGATGCCGAAAAAGACCTGATCATCTTTGACCCAATCGAAACCTGGAAAAAGACCAGGATCAAAGGCGGAACTTATACCATCCGTGAACTGCTTGTACCGGTATTCCGCGGCGGAAAATGCGTCTACACTTCACCGTCTGTCATGGAAATCCGCGATTACTGCACACGCGAGAAGGAGACGCTCTGGCCGGAGACACGCCGTCTGACCAATCCGCACAACGTCTACGTCGACCTTTCGGATAAGCTCTACGCAATCAAGAGTGAGCTGTTGGAGCAGATGGGACGCGCATCACTCGCGAAATAGGAGCCACCCGTTTGTCCTATATGTGTATGGTTTGATTTCTTCCTGCGTGAACCGTTATTGTTATAAACCCAGGCACAGTCTGTTATAGTGAATAAAAATGGCCGTCGTTTTCCGTGTCAGATGTTCTGATCTCCCCGGAAAAGCAGCGGTCATTTTTAATTGAAACTTTTATTCAATCTCTACAGTAAACGCAAAACTTTTTTATCGCAAAATATCTCAGTCAATCCGGTAAAGGACGAAATTATCCCACGCGCCCCAGCAGCCGGAACTTGCGACCACACTGCAGCCCACGATAACCGTGGTCGTCTCGGTAATCACAATATTTTCAATCGTCGGAGTTGACCACACTCTCCAGCGATTCAGGGAGACATCTTCCGTCACCATCGCGTCCCCAATCTGGATAAACATGGCAAAGGAATCCCCATCGGCAGCGTCGCCCCCCTGTACATATGCAGTCAGCGTATACGCGCCGGGCTCCAGTGTCAATTCCTGCGCCGCATCAAACGCAAAATCCGATTCACTCCAAAAATGCAGGCACCAGGAACCGTCCCAGACATTGGAAGTCTCCGTGTCCTTGATTCCGCCGCCGCTTCCAGTCAGTACCCAGCCTGTATCCCCGTCTTCAAAATCACCATTGACAAGAAGATTTTCCACCGTATCCAGGAACTCTGTCTCAGCTTCCGTCTCTGTAACCACACGTTCTGCCGTCGTCCCCGTCTTTACATAGCTAAATGTCTTTAGAGATTCCAACGGATGCCCCTGGAAATCAAACAACGCCTGGTTGTCGACCGCTGAGCCGCCGTAATAAACACCCGCGTCATCCGGGTCGTATTCCGCCGCATAGGAGGATGCCCAGCCAGAACCATACGTCTCCCAGATCTCCTGGTTTTCACTCAATATCGTCTCCGCTTCCGCAGAATCCGCATTATATACCTGCACCGGAATCCATGCCGGCTCCCAGTAAAAGACGCCGATTCCATTCGTCGTATCCGCCATCGCGGAAATCACAGCACTGATCTCATCGGCCTGCCCCTGTACCGAAAAGTCATAATAAACCAGATCCCCGTAAGCCGTATCATTGCTTCCCTCAGCCACCGTATTTCCGGAACCATCGCCATCCTCAAGCGTATAAGCCCAGGAAGTCTCGGCTACAATCACATATTTGTCATACGTTTCAGCAATCGCAGAAAGGGTCTCGGTCAGATTTTCCAACGTTCCGTGCCAATACGGATAATAGGAGGAAGCAAATACATCGTAGTCCACCTCATTCTGCGCCAGGATCTTCGCATAGGTCTCATACTTTCCGCTCTCCGGATTTGTAAAATGCAGTGCGACAAGAATCTCCTGGCCATATTCCGCCGATACGGCGCGCACAGCCGCACTTCCCGCGGAAAACAGCTTGCACATATTCGACCAGTCGGTCTCACCCGCCATCCCGTTCGTCGTCTCATTGCCGATCTGCACCATTCCAACATCCACGCCTGCCTCCAGGATCGCAGACAGACTTTCCTTCGTCCAGGTCTCCAGCGCTTCCGTCTTCTCCTCCAGCGTCATATCCGCCCAGGCCTTCGGCGCATACTGCTTGCCCGGATCCGCCCAGAAATCCGAATAATGGAAATCAATCGCCACCTTCAGTCCGGCCTCCGTCGCCCACTGGCCGATGCGGATCGCTGTGTCCACGTCACAATTACCGCCGCCGTAACTGTTCCCTTCCGAGTCATACGGATCATTCCAGACACGGATGCGCACATAATTCACACCACAGTCCGCGAGCAGTTCAAAAAAGCCTACCTCGTCCAGTTCATTCCCATCAAAGTCGTAGAACGTCACACCGCTGTCGATCAAAGAAGCATAAGATGAAATATCCACGCCTTCCATAAAATCCTCCGGCAGATCAATCCGGTCCACGGCAATATCCGCCTCCACCGGGGCAACCTCCTCGGTTTCCGTCATTTCTTCCGTCTCTTCGGTTTCATCCGTATCTGCATCGTCACTATCTGTGTCGCTGTCATCCGCATCCGTCTCTGTGCTCGAACTCGAAGAAGTTGAAGTTGTCGTTTCGGACTGCGTACTCGTTGTCGTCTCGCTCTGAGAGGCCGACGCGTCCGTATCTGTATTCGAATCAGCACCAGAATCCGTATCTGTATCTGTATCTGTATCCGAATCGGCATCCGTATTGGCATCTGTCTGTGTATCCGCTCCCGTCGAAGTTTGCCCAGAAGCCCCCGTTTCCGACTCTGTCACAGCAGACGCAGACGAAGACGCCCCCGTCTCACTCTCCACCACCGCGCTGGCTTCCACGGAAGATCCTGTCTCATGCTCCACAACCGCCTGATCCTCTGAAATGGCAGCAGCCGCATCCTCCGAAATGACAGTACCCGTATCCTCCGATGCCATTCCCGCTGCCGTCTCCTCCGCCGAAGCGGTCAGCGTACTGCCCGGCACCGTCATAGAGGAAGCCGCCAAAGCAAAAGCCATCGTTCCCGCCAGAATCGTCCGTTTCCAATCCGACATTTTTTTCCAGTGCATATCAATCCCTCTTTTCTTTCCGGTTTTCAAGTACAAATCACGTAATTCAAAATACATCTTTACCAAACAGTTTACCACAAACAACGTTAGAATCAAATAGATTTTTGAATAAAGTCCAATAATTTACAGATAATAGAGTTTATCAGAAATAGTACCGGCACATGACCGGGATGAGCAGTCATACAAGCATTCAACATTTCATCGAGCAGGAGACGGCTTGTCGACTCCTGCTCGCCCGTGCCGGTCCATGTGCGGCTTTGCGGCTTCAGCCGCAAAATTCCATACCCGGCCGTGTGCACCAAATACAAAAAGAAGACGGAGGAAAAATACGATATGAAAGCAACCGGAATTGTAAGAAGAATTGACGACCTTGGCCGCGTAGTGATCCCAAAAGAAATCCGCCGCACTCTGCGCATCCGCGAGAGCGACCCTCTGGAAATCTTTACCGACCGCGAGGGAGAAATCATCCTCAAAAAATACTCCCCCATCGGGGAGCTTGGCAGCTTTGCAAAAGAATACGCGGAGGCACTCGCTTCTGCCTCCGGCCACAGCGTCTGCATCACCGACCGCGACCAGGTCATCGCCGCGGCAGGCGGCATCCGCAAAGACAGCATCGGCACCCCGGTCACCGGACAGCTTGAAGAAGTCATGAACGACCGCGAATATATCAGCACCGACCAGAACTCCAAAAAACACATCAAAATCACCAGTGAAGACGTCGGCGACACCCTCCCCCAGGCCATCAGCCCCATCCTCTGCGAAGGAGACGTCATCGGTTCTGTCATCCTGCGCGGCCGCGGCATGAACCACCACATGGGCGAGACGGAACAAATCCTTGCCAAATGCGCCGCCGGATTCATGGGGCGGCAGATGGAACAGTAACACATAATTTCTGCATAATTTTTTTCTGGAAAAACAAACATTTCATTTGACAATACCAGAAAGTTATGCTAGAATAACAAACCGTAGCGAGCAGCTACGTGCTGATGTGGCACAGTCGGTAGCGCACCTCATTGGTAGTGAGGAGGTCACGAGTTCGATTCTCGTCATCAGCTTGATTGTTTGTGACAGGAACCCCGATTTTAAGCGGAAATCGAGGTTCCTGTTTTTCTTTTGCGTATACTATTCCGATCTGTTACAGACAACGGGCAG
>JAJPXU010000127.1 GCA_021205305.1 Lachnospiraceae bacterium | reverse complement strand
CCCTTTGGAGGGCCAAAATCAAACCACCAGTTGAACTGGTGGTTGCTGAGTTAGTTACACAGAATTTGACTCTTGCGGCGGTCACGCCGCTGTGGTAAGCTGACGGGAGAAAAAGGAAATCTGGTTGGTCATAATGCGACCTGTATTAGAAAAGGAGCTGTGACATATGGAACTATATCTGATCCGGCATGGAAGCACGGCCGGGAATCTGGAACACCGTTATGTAGGCACCACCGATGAGCCGCTGACCGATGAAGCTTTGCACAAACTGGAAGAATGCCGGGACTTTTACCCGCAGCCGGAGCTTGTCTTTGCGAGTCCGCTGAAACGGTGTGTGCAGACGGCGAAGACCCTGTACCCGGACACAGAAGTCCGGCTGCTGCCGGGACTGGCAGAGTGCGGCTTTGGCGAGTTTGAATATAAAAATTACGAGGAACTGAAAGAGGACGACCGCTACCAGGCCTGGATTGACAGCGGAGGTACGCTGGGCTTCCCAGGTGGAGAGAGCCGGGAGGATTTCATAAAAAGATGCTGCGGCGCGTTTCTGGAGGGCTGCGCCGAGGCACAGAGGGCGGAAGCGAAAAGCGCAGCTTTTGTTGTACATGGCGGGACGATCATGGCCATTCTGGATCAATTTTCCAGACCGCATCAGGATTATTTTGCGTGGCAGGTGAAAAATGCGGAAGGCTTTTCCTGTGAGTTGGAATCGGGCACCGTAAATGCTGGACGGCCTGATGATGACGGGGAAGGAAAATCCGCAGACCGGGTCGGTTTGATAAACATTCATCCGCTGCCGCTTACTCCCGGACTGACGGGAATCGAGGATCAGTTTGTCATGAAAAAAAACAAAAAGCTTCGCTGTGGTTATACAACCGGAAGCTGTGCGGCGGCGGCGGCCAAAGCGGCGGTGCAGATGCTTTTGTCGGGACAAATCTGTCATCGGGCAGATTTGCTGACGCCGAAGGGGATTCGACTCCATTTGCCAGTTGAGGAGCAGGAACTGGCAGAAGATTTTGCAAGCTGTGCGGTTCGCAAGTATGCCGGAGATGACCCGGATGCGACGGATGGGATTCTGGTGTATGCGCGGGCAGAGCTTTTGCCCGAAGATGGGGACTGGAGAGAACCGACTGGGGACGAGCCGTCTGAGGATGAACCGTCGAATCAGGAAGGCTTCGTGACAGTCAAAAAATTGTCCGGCGCAATTCAGAAAGAAGACGGAACGGTTCCGGAGCGCAAGAGCTATTCACGGATTCTGCTCGACGGCGGCGTGGGCGTCGGACGCGTGACGAAGCCCGGTCTGGAGCAGGCAGTCGGTGAGGCGGCGATCAACCGGGTGCCGCGTAAGATGATTACGCAGGAGGTGGAGGCGGTCTGTGAGGCGTTCGAATATCAGGGAGCTTTGAAAATCACGATTTCCGTACCAGAAGGGGTAGAAATCGCGAAACGGACGTTTAACCCGCATCTGGGAATCGAAGGCGGTATTTCGATTCTTGGCACCAGTGGAATCGTGGTTCCGATGAGCGAGGAAGCTCTGATTGCCAGTATTCGCGTGGAGATGAAGCAGAAGGCGGCGAACGGAGAACAATATATTCTGATTACGCCGGGCAATTATGGAGCGGATTTTATCCGGAGAGGGGGCACTTCGATTGGCAGTCCGATTCCGGACGGGCAGGATGCGGAAACGCAGGAAAAAACTGTAAAAATAAAAGCGGAGCAGAGAGAAACGACGCAGGCGGGACTGGCTGGGCAGAATGTGACCTCACAGGAGAATTTAATTGCGAAAGAAAATGCCCGGGAAGAGTTTTTCGGATTAAGCGCCGAGGATTCTATGAAATGCAGCAATTATGTCGGAGAAACGCTGGATATCGCGGAAGAACTGGGAGTGAAGGGGATTCTGTTTGTCGCGCACATTGGGAAGTTTATTAAGGTTTCCGGAGGCGTGATGAATACCCATTCGGCGCATGCGGACTGCCGCGCGGAGCTATTCGCGGCGCAGGCAATGCGGGCCGGGACGCCGTCGGAAATCGTGCGCAGATTGCTGGATACGAATACGACAGAGGAGGCGGTCGGTATTTTGCTTGAAACCGGATGGCTTGGGCAGACGATGGCAGAAGTGGCAAGCCGTGTGAAATTTCATCTGCAAAAGCATTGCAGGGGAGCGTTTGAAACGGAGGTCATCTTGTTTTCTAACCAGTATGGGTATCTGGGAGAGACCGATGGCGCGGAGAGCATGATGGAAAAAATGATGACGGAAAAAATGGAACTGGCCCAAAAGCAGGAAGAAAGCTGCATGATAGAAAGTCAGGCTGGGTCATAATGGATGGCTCTGTGTTCCAATCAGGGCAAAAAGCGTTGTAACTATTTGGGAAAGTACCTCGCACTTGCTGCGAGGTACGTGAAAGTATATAGCACGAGCGTTTTTTCAGCGTTCGATCGAAACACAGGAGATTGCGATTATTCTTGTCCGAGGTAAGTTTTCAGCGCTTTGATCTGCGTCTCGCCATCATTCAGCCCCAGCTCGTAGACGGCCTGCAGCTTTGACGGATCGCTCTCGATGCGTCCGATTTCAATCGGGACAGAGGGGCGGATGACAAAGGCCCCTCCAGCCGCTTCCCGCTTTTTCAGCGCTTCGACGGCGTCATTATAGACGGTATGCCGACGCAGAAGCTGGCTTTGCAGCTGCGGATATTTCCGATAACAGACTTTAACCAGCGCAGGGGACATGGGCTCTTTGCGGTAGGACAGGTCGCGGGTCAGCACCACAATCAGCCGGTCATATTCATTTCCGTACATCCATTCAAAGGGAACGCTGTCCGAGATGCCGCCGTCAAGATAGCGGCTGTCGCCGAGCTTTACGGGTTTTGAAACAAATGGCATAGATGCGGAAGCGCGCAGAACGTCCATTTGCTTATAGACACTTCGGATGCGGACGTATTTCGGTCTTCCGGTCTCGACCTCGGTCACGACTGCGTAAAAGGGAATCTTCTCCGCGGCTTTTCGGTAGGCTGCGTCATCGAAGACATCCAGTTCATAGGGGACGTCATGGTAAGCGTATTCCGTGCTGATGATGTTCCCTTCCTTTAATAATGGAAGGATTCCCATGTAGTTTTTGTCACTGTTGAAGCGTTTGTTGTAGCGGATCACGCGGCCGTTTTGACCGGAGAGATAGTTCACACCAAACAGCGCACCTGCGGATACCCCGATCGCGCCGTCAATTTTGATCTGGTTTTCCATCATAACATCGAGAATTCCGGCGGTATACATGCCGCGCATGGCGCCGCCTTCCAATACAAGCCCGATTTTCATTTCCTGCTGCCTCCTTTGTTTTTATGGCATTTCATTGAAAAAATTACCTCTGATTTGTTCTGCGGGAAGAGCAGAAAGCGACTTCCCTGTTTGCCTTTACCGGGGATTTTATCACGAATGCCGGATGTTGCAAATAAAAATGAAAATACCTGGTTTTTCATTTTAATGTTGTTCCGAATTGTTATATAAAAGATAGGAAAAAGAGTTCAATTTGTCGAAAAGTGTGGTATACTGTTCCCAGATATGTGTCGGTATTGGCTTAAAGATAAATAAGGCGGAAGGGATTCCGTATGATAAGGGGCAGAGATAGTATTGGGTAATTGGAGAGCCTCGCCATTCTGAATCGAGCTTTGCTTGATGGCGAGGCCTTCGTCCTCGATTCTCTGCGAGAATCGGGACATGTTAGTGTAGTTTTTGTCTTTAGCAGGGAATGGAAGGCATTTGATTTTGAAACGGTTCTTTGAACTGTTTTGGAGGCAAATGTCTTTTTATTGCTATGCTCGATTCGATATCTAATTTTCTTCTCGGATAGCCGTGGACAAATGACGTTTGGACAGCTATAATGATAATAGCTCAGGAACAGTGAAAGAACAGGCGTATTTATCTACAGCGCCCCAAAAAGGTGGGGGGAAAAATGACAAAGGGGGATTTTCCTTGAAAAGTGAAAGAAAAACGGTTGCATTGGGGATCACTGATTTTTCCGATATCATATCCAGAAATGTGTTTCCTGTACCGAACCCATATTTTGACATCGAACAGAGAAAGCGGTTTCGGGCGATACGATGTCTGCATCGAGCCTCTGGACAAGTCGAGGGATGGCATTATTATCGAATTTAAAGTGTTTGAATCAAAGAAAGAAGAAAAGCTGGAGGATACGGTAAAACGGGCGCTTGCGCAGATAGAAAATATGAACTACGAAGCGGATCTGAAAGCGAGAGGGGTCAGCAAAATCAGGAAATATGGATTTGCTTTCCGTGGAAAAGAGGTACTGATCGGAGGAGATTAAGTAACATCTATCAGACTCTTGACAAAAGAAAGCATTGAGAATAAATGGTGTAATTTGATAAAGGACGAAAGAAATATGCCTGCGAAGACAGAAGAACAAAAGAAGAGGTTTGCTCTGGAAATTATAGAGCGTTTAAAAAAGGAGTACCCGGACGCAGACTGTACACTGGACTATGATGAAGCGTGGAAGCTCCTTGTGAGTGTCCGTCTGGCGGCGCAATGTACAGACGCACGGGTCAATGTAGTGGTAGAGAAGCTGTATGAAAAATATCCGGATGTGGAAGCACTGGCTGCCGCCACGCCAGAGGAGATCGAGGAGATTGTGAAGCCCTGTGGCCTCGGAAAGAGCAAAGCGCGCGATATCAGCGCCTGTATGCGCATCCTCAGAGATACCTATGGCGGCAAAGTGCCGAATGATT
Organism: Lachnospiraceae bacterium; assembly: GCA_021205305.1. GTDB lineage: Bacteria > Bacillota > Clostridia > Lachnospirales > Lachnospiraceae > Choladousia. The sequence continues at coordinate 607 of JAJPXU010000127.1, read as the reverse complement.
TTGATTTGTTATTAAAGCTGCCTGGCGTGGGGCGTAAGAGTGCGAACCTGATCATGGGCGACGTGTTTGGCAAGCCTGCGATTGTCACGGACACGCATTGCATTCGTCTGACCAACCGCATGGGGCTGGTAGATGGGATCAAAGAACCCAAAAAGGTCGAGATGGCGCTTTGGAAGATCATTCCTCCCCAGGAAGGAAATGAATTTTGTCATCGGCTGGTTTATCATGGGCGCGCGGTCTGTACTGCGAGGACAAAGCCGTATTGTGAGAAGTGCTGCCTGACAGATATCTGCGAGAAGAATGGAGTGTAGGCCAAGCGAAAGGAGGACATACTAATTTGCAACGATGATAAAAGTATGCAGACAGTAAAGCTGCAATACTTAGGGAAAATTGCGAATATAAAGATTCTGGAAAAAGAATTTGGTAAACTCCAGACGGATATTGTAATTGTGACACAAGAACGTATATCACATATAAAAGACCGTCATCCGGAGGATTATAACTTATTTGAACAATATGCAGAAAAATGTGTTGTAAGTCCAGATATGATATTGAAAGATAGCAAACATAATGGCACAGTATTTATGTTAAAGCAATTACCAGATAC
>JAJPXU010000162.1 GCA_021205305.1 Lachnospiraceae bacterium | reverse complement strand
CTGGTATATGTGTATAATATACATATATAAGTCAACTTGAATTTCTGCTTGCAAATTTCATAATTGCATTTATAATAAAGAAAGGAGAGGCTTCCCGTGGATAACACACTTGCAAGGTCAATTTCCAACGCTGGTCTGAAGATCCAGTACGACGCACTGTGTCGACAGGTACTCAGCCACAGGAACATACTTTGGTATCGCCCCCTCCCTTTGGTTGGCGGCAGCTTGCGGCGTCCATTTCGAATACGCTTCGCGTAGGACGCCGCTGCATGGATACTGAAATCTACAACCGAAGAATACAAAGACTGCTCTATCGAAGAAATATCCGCTTACATAGAAGGGGTTCCCGCGATCGGAAGCATCCCCGTAAGTCCTGGCGAGACGAATTCTGATGATTTACAATCAGCTCAAATTACAGGAATGGCAAACGAAAGTAAAGTTCATGGAGAAAGAGTCATCTACTATGACATCCATTTTTCCGTACAGCTTCCCAAAAAACGTAGAGAGACACAAAAAACTGCCAAAGTTCAGGATCCCCGAACCTCAAGGTCTGCGAAAACGTCAGGAAAAAATATTACTGCTACACCTGAGCAGCCAGGCAACATCTTAGAAAAAGAAGAAATGAAGCAAAAGCGGCTTCTTGCGGATATAGAGCCGCAAAAGTCCTTCTATCCCGGATATAAAATTGAGACCCGCGGCATTTACTACAGTGCGCGGATGATTTCCTCTCAGCTGACTACCGTGTTCGAGGACTCTGACTACGACAGTATCATGAAGACTATAAGCATTTTCATCTGCATGAATGCGCCAAAGAAAATTGGCAACGCTATCGTACGTTACTCGCTCACCCCGACACATGTATATGGCAGTTACCCGGATCAAGTTTCCGCTTATGATAAAATATGCACCATCGTAATTACGTTAAATGAATCTGTCGCGACAGAAAACGTCTTTCTGCAGATGATGAATACGCTTCTGTCAAAGACAAAATCATACGAAGAGAAAAAAGAGGAACTGGAAGACAAATTTCACATCCCCATGAGCCGGGATACAATCGGAGAGGAGTTGAGATCCATGTGTAATTTATCAGATCTGGTGGAAGAACAAGGCATTCAGAAAGGCATTCGCATTGGAAGACGACGTGAGCGTAAAAGAGCTGACGCAGCTGAGCAAAGAGCGCTCCGCGCGGAACAGGAAGTAGAACGGCTGAAGAAAGAATTACAGCTTTTGAAAGCAACTTAAGAATGCAGGTAATTGTCTATCCCATTTACCGAAAGGGGCGAAACCGCCCCTCTCGCTTTACCTCTGGCACCCCGGACAATACACACTGCTGCGTCCGCCAATTACGCTTTTTTGCAGCGTTTTCCCACATTTTTGACACGGTTTCCCAGCCCTGCCATACACTCTCAGATAGGGAGTATTCCGATAATCCTTTCCTTTTCCAGCCAAATACTCTTCCGCTGTCAGACTGTTTTTTTCAATAAAATACTCCAGCTGCTTTGGTATTTCATCTGCGAGTATTTCCCACTCTTCATCTGTCAGGGAATTCGCCAATTTTGACGGAGCAATCCCTGACGTGAAGAGAATTTCATCGGAATAAATATTTCCAATACCGGCAATTGCTTTCTGATCCAGGAGGCATTCTTTGATTGGCTTCTTTCGTTTTCCCAGACGGTCCGCAAGATACCCGGCACTGAAATCAGCATCAAATGGCTCTTTTCCCAGATTCTGAATGCCCGTCACCGTATCCGCTTCATCCGCCTTCAGAAACCAAAGTCTACCGAATCTTCTGGTGTCCGAAAAGCGCAGCTCCCATCCGTTATTCATTTGCAGGATGATATGGGTGTGCTTCTCCACTTCATATTCTGGCGGTGTAAACAAAAGACACCCGGTCATTCGCAAATGAATGACAACCCGATCGCCGCTCTCCAGCTGTATCGTCAGAAACTTTCCTCTTCGCCCGACGCCCTTCACCACCTGGTTTTGCAAGTCTTTCGCAAATGTATCCGCATCCGGATAAGCGATCACTTCCGGGCGGCTGACTACAACATTTTGAATCGAGAGTCCTCTGATCTGAGGCTCAATCACTCTTCTCACGGTTTCTACTTCTGGCAATTCCGGCATCTGTTTTTCTCCTGTATATTACAAACCTTCTAACTATTCCTTATCCGGCACAAGCTTCAGCAAAAACGGAGACACTGGCAGCTTGCTGCCGCCATTTTCAGGCCTTTCTCCATCATCTGCCGCAGCCAGTAAATATCTCCCCGGCGCACTTCTCCAGGCATAACGTATCCGGAAAGGCAGCGTCTCTTCCCTTACATCGACATCAGTTTGCGGCGCACATTCCGAAAATGCTTCGCGTTGGGTGCCGCAGCTCGGAGTCAGCACAATTTCTTTTCCGTTTACAGCTGCATCCAACGGCTGCCAGATGCCATCTTCTCCCGCATATTCAAAAGGCAGTATTACCTGATCGCCTTCACACCCCTGAAAATCAGCAGGGAATACCTGCCCGGTCACGCAATCCAGAATCCCCAGTTTCTGGTCAAATTGTAAGGTAAACGCAGTTGGCGGCAGGTTGCGGCATCCATTATCAAAACGCTCCGCGTTGGGTGTCGGCTCCGGGTAATGCCCCCTCCTTTCAGTCGGTGGCAGGTCGCGGCACCCATTTGGAAAACGCTCCGCGTTGGGTGCCGACTCCCATCCTGTCAGACGCGGTCCTTCACTCACCACATCCTCATGGTATACGATCCTGCGCAGCGCAAGCACGGCTCTGTGCGCCGCCTCCTTTTTGTTTAGAGGATGCAGGTCATTGTCGTCGCCGATGTCGATATTCACTGTCACCGCCACGTCCGGCAGGCTGCCCGCCCGGCGCTGCGCTTCCCGTATCTGCGGCCAGGCGTCGCCTTTCGCAATGTCAATTCCGCAGTTAGGCAACTGCACGATCACAAAGGGCAGCTTCTCCTGCATCCAGCGGTTTCGCCAATCAGCAATCATATCCGGCAGCAATCCCTGATATTCCTCCGGTTTGCAGTCGTTCGACTCACCCTGATACCAGACGACGCCACTGACTGTGTACGGCAGGCAGGGCGCTACCATTCCGTGAAACAGACCGGTTGCTCCGCGATTTAAAAATACCTGTTCAGGGGCTTGGCCAACCTCCGATAGAATCTGATATTCCCAGGTTCCGGCTAGAGAGATGGGCGCGAAACTCTCTGCTGTGAAGGCACCATTGCACTTCCGGCTTTCCTTCTGAGGCATCTCGCGACATCCGTCTCGGGTATCGCCCCCTCCTTTCAGTCGGCGGCAGCTCGCGGCACCCATTTGGAAAACGCTCCGCGTTGAGTGCCGACTCTCTGAGCGCTCCGCATCACACATTGCAGTGTATTTCGAAACCCAGGAGTCGCTGCACACATCCTCCCACGCCAGTTCAATCGTCTTCCCCTTTGTCATGCGGCCGCCGCCATTTCTGCACATCAGGTAAATCAAGACCTCATTTTCACCAGCTTTCAGCACACCGGCCGGTACCGTATATCGCCTTGGCGGATAACAATACCCCGTATCTCCCACAAAGACTCCGTTTACATAGGTACGATCCGCGTCGGTCAGCGTTCCCAGGCGAAGCAGAGCTTCCTTTCCGGCACACGCTTCTGAAACCTGAAATTTTTTTCTCAGCAGGAGCGTACCGCAGAAATTATCCAAACCTGCTTCCGCGAGATAGCCAGGAAGGGAGATCTTTTTCCAGTCTTCGCCTTTCCTTCCTGCTCCCATTTCGATCTTTTGTTCTCGGTTCTCATCACGTTTTATATACTTATCTTTCCAGGGAAGCTCCCGTATCCGAATTTCTCTTCGCCAGGCAAGCTCTTTTTCCATATACCGATCCGTCTGCTCCCTGCAATACTCGTCACTTTCCAGAGTCTTGCGCTCTTCCAGATACTGCGGCCAGTTTTTCAGCCCTTCCTCACTCATCCATGCCTGGACTGGCGTTCCGCCCAGGCTCAGGTTCAGAATGCCGACGGGAATTCCTTTCTCTTCGGAAAGTTCTTTTCCCAGAAAATAGGAAAACGCTGATACTTCAGCTAATTGATCCCCCCATTGCGCGTTTTTATGCTCTGCGGCCTCCTGTTTAAAATCATAGTCTTCCTGCACCTTATATACGTGAACGCAAGATAACGCTCCCTGCCAATCATCGGTTAAATACGCCGCGTTCAGAAACTCCTCCGGATACCGTTCCCGCACCCGGCGCATCGGCAGCTCCATATTGGACTGCCCCGCACAGACAAATACGTCTCCCACGTAAACATTGCGGCTCACAGCTTTTTCTTCACCGGAAAGAAAACGCAGGCAGTAGGGGCCTCCCGCACAAAGCGATTCAAAATAGCCGGCAAACGCGCCCGTTTCATCCGCTGTCACAGCACATCGCGCCACGATATGCTCGCTTTCCTGCTCACACTCCGCAGATGTACCTTCCTTCTCGTCGTTCCGCCTCTTTTCCATGGACCTCCCGTCCTGCATAAGAAGCGCAATATCCACCCGTGTTCCCGGAATGCATTTTCCCCAGATTCTTGTTTTTGTCCCCCGCTGTAGCACACAGTTATCGCCCAACAGCTTCGGGATTTTCAATCGATTCTCCATGATCATTATTTTCCTGTATTTCTCTATTATTTGCTTTTTGTTACGATTCAACAGTTCTCAGCTTTGTCATTAATGCTTCCTGAAGTACCTGTGAGAAATTTATACTTGCAGCCATCGCTTCCTCATTCAACCACTCAGGAATGCTCAAAGTTTTCTTTACTGCCTTACTGTTATGCTTCCGGTTATATTCGTCAAGATCAAATTGGACAATAACAACTGCCCCATCTTCTTTTATATCTTCCACTTTCGAAGCGCATGGAAGTTCTTCTTTGTCTTTCATACGTTCTGTCAGTGCCAGACCAAGAGCATCCACAGCCATGCTGTATGCCTCTTCCATATCGTCACCTTCGGTCACGCACTCTGGAATGTCAGGAAACGTCACCCAGTATCCTCCCTCTTCCGCTGCATGAAACAATGCCGGATAAAAAAGTTTTTTCATTGCCAACCTCCTGATTTATATTTTGCGGAATTATTTCAATCCCGCCCGTTTTAAAATATCTTGCTCCGTTCCTTTCTTCATTTCTTTGCTATGCATCGGAACAATCACCTGTTTGCCGGTCTCCAAACTGCGTAGCTTTATATGTGAACCATTTTGGCTTATTACTGCAAATCCATTTTTCTCTAGCAGCTTTACCATCTCAACCGGTTTCATTGGCATTTTCTTAAAACCTCCCTTCCTAAAACCAGAATATATTATATTACGTATTATTACGT
>JAJPXU010000167.1 GCA_021205305.1 Lachnospiraceae bacterium | reverse complement strand
CGAAATTGGTTTTTTTAATCCGACTGTGAGTGGCGGTTTTAGCCCGACTCCAACATAGGCAACAAAAAACCGTCCTGCAAAAACAAGACGGTTCTCATAGGACTATTGATTTTATCAGATGAAATCTTTCTCAAAGCAGTGACTATCAATCCGTCAGAACATATCATTACTTTGTCGCTACAAAAGGGTGTGTTTTTGCATAATCAACTGCAGCTGAATTAAATTCATCTGCATCCATAGCATCAAATCTGTCTCGTTGCCATTTTGTATAATCAAACTGCTCTCGAATTATCACGGAAATAAACTGCTCCGTCTCCACGATTCCAAGTTTCTCTAACAGGCACTCCATTCCTTTATTCATTATTTCTATACTGTTAGCCATTTTATCACTCCTCCAAATTATCAATAAAATCAATCGGGTTCATTATTTTTATTTCATCCGTTACATATTTCAGCAAACGCTTATCTGTTGTGAGAAAATAATCGCAGGAAGCTAAAATAGCGCACGCAACATGATGAGCATCCTTGGTCTTAACTCCTGTGTTCATTATATTCTTCGCCTTCTTGCTCACTTCTTCAGATCTATCATAGTCTATGTGTTCGTTTGAATAGCTTCTGATAAATTCTGACATAGCTTTCTGTCGGATTTCATATGGGTTTTCACTGTTCTCATATTGTAGGACATAAGATGTTACCAATTCCAGTTCATTATTTTTTATCATTTCCTGAACATACAGCTTAGCCTGTGTTTCCAGAGATATACGCATCTGTGATTGATCGTCATACGGACGATTGTAACAGCAATTATCCAAATATATTTTCATTATCAAACCATCCAGACTTTATTCCCAACCATTTGCATTATACCAAATATGAATGATGTTGTGAATAGTTTTTTGAATAAGTACTCACAGTTTTAGTCATAGCAAAGACATTACATCATTTAACAACAGCATCGTATTTGGTGTTGTCTCTTCTCATAAAACTTTTCTCCTGATTTCCTGTGACACCTTCATTATATCAGATTTTCACCGGACTGCAATCACAAGATTCTATTTTCTACTGGTACGAATAGGAATTATCGTCCCGGCTGTAAATTCCAGTCAGGCTGCTGCCATCCGACAACGTGAATGTAATCGTCGCTGTCCGAGTGTCTGCGTCGATCTCATACGAACTGACTGCCACGGCAGTCACATCACTGTATCCATTCCGATACAGATAATCGTAGAGCGTGTACTGCAGCTCATAGCGGTTTGAAAGATAATTCAGCAGAGTTATCGGAATCTCCGTTACGGAAAGCGTAGTGGCATCGTACTTTCGTCCCGTTTCACTGGAGTTCTGCCCATTCTGAATCTCAATCGCTTCCTGCGCCCGCTCATTTGCTTCGCTCTCAGTCTGCGTCTCCAGTTCTTCCACAAGTTCAGATTCTTCCGCAGCATTCATTGTTTCCTCAAGTAATAAAATGTACTGCCCTGGATAATCGGGATACATGATAATGACGATCCTGCTTTCTGAATTATCCAATTTTGCGCTGTAAGCAACCGCTCCATCCGAAGAGCAGGAAAGTTCATTTTCAAATATCACCTCTGTCACCCCGGCCAGCCCATTGTCTGTCAAAAACGCTGACAGAGCAGTGAGGAAATCCGATTCGCGGTAGCCGGATTTTTCTTTTTGTTCTTCTGTCAGACCGGAAACCTTTATAGATGACAGAACGGTATTTTCCGCTTCTCCGAAAATAGTCTTCTGCCACTCCCTGGTTCCACTTGCGTTTTCCGTTTCAGATGCTATACCATCCTGATTGTCTGTTCCTCCCTGATTTTCCTCAGTCGTTGTGCCATCTGCCCCAGCCGTAGAAATATCTAATCCATCTGTTTCGCTCGTGCCGGTCACCTGGACGGTTTGAGCTGTCACGGCAGTTTCGAACTCTGATTCGGTTGTTACGGTTTCTGTCCCCTGTGGCAAGCTCGTTCCCGCGTTCTTTGAGCCATTATTGAGAAGATACACTACTGCAAAAATCATCAGGAGCAACCCTGTCAGCCATTGTCGCCACTGGCACAAATGATTTCCGCTCTTCTGGCCAGCACCATTTTCTCCGATTATTGGTTCATTTTTTTCGATCACTGATTCCTCAAATGCAGCAAATTCCACCTTCAGATCGTCCTGTTCATCTTCCCCTACAGCATCTTTTTCTGGCGCAATTTCATCTGAGTCATTCGTTACTTCTTTTTCTGGAAAGGTCTCCGTCAGAATCTCATTGTCGGTTTCTATCTGTTTGTCATTTACCGATTCCACCTGAACCTCCAGATGTTCTTCGGTCAACTGCTTTCTGCCACCTGCCTTTTTTCTCTTACTCATATTGACCTCCCATCACAGCCCGGAAAAGCTGTACGTGTTCGCAGACTTATTATATGTCCCTGTGATTGTCCCGCCTGTACTGAGCATGATCCGGATCGTGGCAGTCTGGTTTTCAGGGGAAATCTCATAAGACGACATAGTTCCGGTAATACTGCCGGTATATCCCTTGCCAAGGATATATTCAAAAGCAGCCTGATAAAACGCATTTTCATCCCCAACATAGCTTAAAAAGACCGTTGAAACCGAAAGGATATCAAAACTCGTTGTTGTCGTAGTTGTACCTTCTGAACTGTACGTACTGGATGTAGAAATCCCTGTATCTGAGCTTCCAGTACCCGTACTTGTGCCTGCGCCGGAATCTACACTGATTACTGCATCTGTCTCTGATGTACCGCTTATAATAATATTTGCGTCCACTGCTTCCGTCTCTGCCTCTGTTTCACCCGTGACATTCGTGAATACCCAGGAATCCTCCGCCACATAATATGTCGAGAGAACCCTCCAGGTTTCGTAACCGTTAAAGTAAATGTAGTAGCAGACTTTCGGCGTGTCGGAATCTCCAGCGTCTACGGAATCGCCAAAATACACGTCCGTCACCATCCGGTACTCGCTTTCTTCCGAATCAATCTGGAGCGCATCACCGATTGCCTGAAGGAATTTCTGCTCGTCTAACGCCCCGTTATAACTGCTCATCACCTCATTGGTAACTCCGTGCAGGGTAAGGCCATATGGCGCTGTTTCCTCTGTCTCGGCTGCTTCTGTCTGGGTTATTGTCTCCGACGCGACATCTATGAAGTTAAAATTGATAAAGATGTCCCGGTCTGGCATGACAAAACTAAGCCTCATCTGCCCGCTCGCATCCTCTGTCCCGGACACAGACCGAACCACACTGCTGACCGTCTGCATATCATAATCCAGGACATCCACACTCTCCAACGCTTTGCCCTCTGACGGCGTAATCAGCATGGTCACAAGGATATTTTCTTCCACCTGCAGCACGGAATCTGAATCGTTATCCGATACCAGCCAGCCTGCGTCAAACTCAATTGTCCCGGAACTGCTCTTATACAGCAGAATATTATGGGACGGTACATCCGTCTCTGTCTCCGCAGTTTTCTCACTCTCCGTTTCCGTCTCCATGGTCTTTTTTTGCCCGATCTGTCTTGACAGGCCAGACTGCACAATTACAAGAAGCGCGACCAGCAGAATGACCGCTGCGGCCGCAATATAGATTGGTTTCTTGCTTTTCTTCTTATACATAATTTTTCCTCCAAACCTTCGCGTCTGCCCTGCAGACACTTCAATCTACGCTGTAAAGGGAGTACACCCCGTAGTAGTCCCATTTTTTGTTATAGCTGCAAATAAACAGTTCCGAGTTCCCATCTTCCGTAAACATCTCAATCTGGCAGGAACACTCCTCCTCATTGTTTCGCACCATCTCAACCACCTCAATTCTCGTAACCTGTACCAGGTCATCATAAATAGAATAGATATACTCCCCGATTGCGGAAAGAAACTGCGTTTCCCTGCCGTTCAAAAAATCCGTGTAACTGTCTGCAGCCGTATCAGATATTGAGATATCCGGTTGGAAAGAAGCCACAAATGCTTCCATCTGCACATCCATCCTCCTCGTCTTATCCCAGTCCAAGGCAGCGTCTTACCACTGTATCTGCCCCCTTCACACAGGCACACGCCGTTATCATTGGCAGGCAATATTCACAGATTCCAAGCACTACGCCGACCACCCCGCTAACGCTCCCGAATGCCGACGTATCCTGAAACAACCCGTAGCTGATGTCGATTGCCAGGATAATCACCACCGCTTCCAGGCAGTAACCAACATACGTTTTCAGCCACGCAATCCCGGACTGTGAAAACTCCCGCCCGCCGGCGAATCCAGCAAACGCCACCGGGGCAAAGGGAATACACAGCAGCATCTTGAAGAGCCGCGACAGAACCGATAAAATCAGCTGAACCGCGCATACGATTATGACAAGCCCACCAATCACGCCCCCGATCATTGCCACAATCCCATAAGCTAACCATGTACCGCCGTCCGCATCGGAGCTCTCCAGTTCCTCTTTCATTTCATCAAATAACCCGTCCGCATCCTCAGATTCAACTTCCGCTGATAAGGTCGAAACAAGGGCAGTCGCGCACCGCGTAATCCCTGTTGCCAATGTCAGGGAATTTACGATCAGCGACGCCGTAATTACATACCGGACAAAAAATCGGAACATACTTTCCAGCGTAAAATTCGTCCGGATATCAATGCTCTCATTCAGCCATCCAAGTACAAAAAACAGCACCGCCAGGGCCGCCGCAACCGAAAGCATGGTGCTGTAAATACTCCCGGTCACTGTTCCCCAGGCATTGGAAACACTCATCGGGTCTTTCTGCGCATACTGGAGGGCAATGCTTCCGCTGCCCTTCCAGACATTGTACCCCGAGCTCATCATCCATTCCCCGACATTCATCATGGAAGAGCCAAAACTCTCAAAAGCGGAGTTGATCGCATTGCTTATCAGTCCCATGCCAAGTGACCTCCTTTCTCAAAAAATTCTGATCAGATAAGAACCCATTTGCTCTTGTCCGTTGCGTGATCTCTTTTTCATCAGGAAACCGATACTCCAAGCATACTCATCAACGTTCCGGCGCCGACCATAATCAGCCCCGCAATAATCCGTTTCAGCGCAGAAGTCTGCTGCGTCCCGTCGTGGGACTGGTAACCATTCGCAAACTCAAAAATGCCCCACGCCGTAACAATCACCCCAGCCGCCTGGATAATCGAAAGCACAAATGAATTAAGGCTGTTGATCTGGCTCACTACACTCGTTGCGTGTGCCGTCCTCTGAACCGTCATCGCGACCAGCGGAGCCACTGCCAAAGCTTTTGACGCTATTCTTTTTAACCCCTGTCCAATTTTCTGAAATACTTTTTTGTTCATCATAATCTAAAATCCCCTCTTTCACTCTTAGACAGCACAGGCTCCCTGCATGAGATCTATGCATCAAAAAAGCCTGAGCAGAAACC
>JAJPXU010000005.1 GCA_021205305.1 Lachnospiraceae bacterium | reverse complement strand
CACGTGTCGTTCGGCGAATTATTCGGAGCCGTTTTCAGCAAATTATTTTCGGCCGATTTTACATACAAAAAGCCTGACGGTCATAATATAACTTGCCGTTTTTGCGAATTCCGGGAGTACGTGTGGAAACAGTGCAAAACTGCCAGAGACTATGGACAGGCTGTGTGAATCGTATGGACGGCAAAGGAATGCCGACCACACGGTTCACACAACCTGCCCACAGCCTCTAAACGGCAGTTTTACACTGTTTCCACACTACGACTACTACTGATTCCCTCTTAATTGATAGATGGATTGCTGAACCTCTCGCTATGTTACTTTAGCGGTTAAACAGGAAATATCACATTGCATGGTGATGGCATCAATAAAACTGACGATAGATTCGTCAAATTCACGGATGGTGTGGCTTAATTTATTTTTCCGAAAAAGTGGCCTTTTTGGGGTCAAATAAAGTGCAGGATAACAAACACGGAACTCAGCCCCAGACAGATGCCGATCGGTACCCCGATAAACAACAGGATAAAAAAGGAAATAAATAAAACCGCTGTGATCATTTCTCTGTCCCCTCCTCTGTCGCTGCCTGTCCGGAACCATTCTCAGAATCCTTTTCTGTCAGGTCCTGGCTACAGTATACAATACAGTTCTCAATAAAATGAAGCGCCAGCGAAATTCCGCCGATCAGAACGAAAGACCAGAAAATCACCTTGGGAATATGAAGAATCGGGCTTAAGGTCTTGTCCGCCTTCATTCGCCCCCACCCCTCATAGGCAAGAATCAGGGAATAAGCCACACATGCAATGGTTGAAAGGACATTCAACACCTTTTTCCCGCGCGGCCCCACCATATCCGGCACCAGTGACAGACTGGTCAGTCCGCCCGGCCTTCTGGCTGCCACACCCGCTGCCAGCAACGAGAGCAATACAAAGACTGCAATAACAATCTCCTCCGTAAAGCCCCACGAATGCTGGAACACCTTCCTCGCGACCACATTTCCGAATGTCAGCCCCAGAATCAGAACAAATGCCAGTGTCAGGACAATGTTCTCAATCATCGTCAGTACATCCATAATCTTCCGATAAACCTTCATTAGACGCCTCCTGTTTGTAATTTCGATATTATAAACAACGTAAAAGCCGATTGCTCCGTGCTTCGCACTCACGCAATCGCCACCAGTATTCGTAATCCGCTCATTTTTCTTCGAAAAATGGCTACTTACTCATACCGGTTTGGTCCTCTAATGTTCAGTCTCTTAGCCATGCAAGCATGGCACGAGACTGGACATTGAGGACGCTTTTACGATAAAAAAAGCCCATCCATCCCAGCAAGGGACGAACAGACAATCCGCGGTACCACCCTGTTTTCGCACAAATCTTGCGACATCTCTATAGCTCCGATAACGGGGAACCACTCCGTCAGACACTACTTTACCCATGCCAGGCGATTCGATCTTCAAATTCCCTGTGCACACAGACTGTCGCATCTGCTTTTCCGGGCTGATTTTCCATAAGAGATACACACTGTCTCGCAGCATCCGGCAGTTCTCTGAGTGAATCCTTCTTATGTACTCTTCCCATCAACAACCTTTTATCGTACTGTTCAAACTAGTTATCCTGCTATCGAACTAATCAGAACAGTTATCCTGTTTATCAACTTTACGCAGGCATACCGCCCCGCCTTGTCAAAACTTTTTTCATTATAAACAGGAAAAATGGCTTCGTCAAGTTTTTTTGGTAAAAATAATAATTTTTGAAAAAAATTGTGGTTTTTCATTACAAGAAACAATTCTTCGTTACAAAAAGGAGCTTTCCTTACCAAAACAAAATTCCTACAAGAAGATAATTTTCGCTGCGCAATAAACGAGCAGCAGCGCCATCACACCATTTACAACTTTATAATGCCTGTTATAAAGCGGGCAAAGCAGGCTGCCCGCCGCCGCCCAGATCAGGTTGCCCAGACCGCAGCAGGCAGTCATGGTCAGTGCAAACAGAACCACCAACCAGACGCTGTGGCCATAAGGCAGAAAATACCCGGGATAAGAAGCCAGCCCCAACATAATAACTTTCACATTGAGAAACTGAAGCAGGAAACCATTCCAGTAGGTCAATGGCCGTTCGACGTCCTGGCCCTCTGTCTTGATTGGACTGCATCGGAAAGTCTTGTACGCAAGAAACAAAATATAGGCGGCTCCCACGTATTTAAATACGGGAGCAATAGATGGAATCAGCGTTCCCAGGGCACTGCAAAAGCCACCCGCAATCAGCATCACGGTCACCAGGCCGCTCCAGATGCCCAGAAGCAGCTTTATACAGCGGCGAAACCCAAACTGCCCGGCAGCGGCCAGCAGAAGAACATTATTGGGTCCCGGCAGAACCGTAGTCGCGCACGCGTAGGCTGCAAAGGATAAATAAGTACTCAAAGTCATGTGAATACCCTCCATATTTTTTTACATCCGAATCTTCTGTGTTTTCAGGTATGCCTTCTGCTCCGACGTGACCCGGTAACTTTCTGCCGCTTTTTGTATCGTCTTATTGTGCGTCCATGAGTCAAGACATCTCCCTTCTATAAACGGCAGGATCAAATCATACTGCTTTGCCAGAGCCGTAGCAAAATACCAGGCCACCATCATACTGATATAGTACGGCCGACCGCCAGCCATCGGTTCTTTGTCGTCCGGACATCCCGGCTGACTTTCGTCTGAACGCCTCAGCTGATCCGTGCAGCGAAAGTACGGTCTGTCAGATGGGATTGCTGCCACCCGCTCCGCATATTTTACCTCAAACCGATCGTCGAGAAAATAACGCATCAGCATGCCAATTCCAAAGCGTACGGTATATATATGGGAAGAGTCAAGCCAACGGTCAATATATGGAAGCAGCTTTTCCGGATTCTTTTTAAAGACGCCCGGAGAAAGCTGGTCGCAGGTCGCCCAGTTATCAATATAAGGTAAAAACAGCTCCAACTCCTCCAGGCAGACAGAAAAATTCTTTTCCTCCGCAATCAAAAATGCGTGCAGCTGATTCTCCTCAAAATAAAAATGCGGCAGTTCTTTCATAAACCTGAGGATTTCACCCGCTGTATCAGCCGCTGCATCGAAATCTGTATCTGCTTTCACCGCCTTCGCATACTCTTTTGCAAGTGCGCGAAGAGCAGGCGTCCGCACGCCAACGAATCTCTCCCGGGAAAGCGTCGGCGTCAGATTGCTCTGAAAATCCGCGTATTTGAGATCCTGAAGTTCAAAGAGACGGTTTTGTACTAATGTCATTTCTGCACCCAATTCACCTTATCGTAATGATTCAGAACCACTACAGGCACCGCCATCTATCACCTTTTTCGCATACTGCAAAACCGGTAATTCTCTTTTGGCAATGAGCCTGCCTAATTTCGTATCTGCACGTCGTTCATACTCACGAACCGCTTCCTGATAACCCAATTTCAGGGCTGACAAATGGAACTCATTCTTTTCATCCTCCGTCAGATTCGTTTCTCCAAAGGAAATAACCTTACATAAATAATAATGATTTACGTTATGCCTGTGAATCAAATTATAATAATCCTCGACAACCCCCAGCTTACAGATAATTTCAACCTCTGCCCCCAGTTCTTCACGAAGCTCTCGCCTGAGTGCATCCGGAAACTTCTCACCAGGTTCTACTCCGCCTCCAGATGTTTCAATAATCGCAGCCTTTCCAAAATCATCATCCCGAAATGCTCTCACAAAATAAAACGACAAATAAAAATTATTCGTGCTGTCAAATACAATCGCCCGAACAATCTGCCTGTCATGGTCGATATAGTCCAGCGGCCATTCATCATCCTTTAATTTAATATGGAATTCCTCATACATAATTTCTCCCTATACAAACTACTATCCATTGACCAGTATTTTCATAACGAATGACAAGATGCGTATTCAAAATGTGGAAGTAATGAAACAATATTCTTCAGGCTCCAATATGCCGGTTTACTTCCAGTTTATCCAATATTCCATTCGCGGTAACTCCTGGATGCGTGACGTAAATCCTGCAAATCTCCTCTACAAAAGATTCCTCTAAATTCAGTTCCCCCGCAATCTGTGAAATTGTCTTTCCCCTGTTCATTCTTTTCAGAATCCCGGAGATCAGAAGAAGAAGCGCTCCCGATGATAATTCCATCGGATCACTATATGCTCCACCGCGGCGTGCATCTGCCGTGGCAATCGGATTCTCATTCTTTCCGGAAGACGTATCTTCCGCCTCGATCGTGATTTTTTCTATCTGCCAGCGTTTTCCTTTGATTTGCAGAACAGCCATGGACAATTCCGAACGAAAACGCCTTCGCCCACAGGCACCCGGATTCAGCCACAAGCGCCCATCCATTATGTCCTCCTGAAATCTGTGTGTATGCCCGAAAATAACAATATCACAGGCCTCCGGAATCACGGCTTTCTTCCTGTTATGTACCACAAAGAAATGTAGCTGCTCCAGTTCAAACTCCAGCGCCTCCGGAATTCGCGCTGCCCAATCCCCGTCCGCATTGCCTCGTACCAGATACAAAATGCTGTTTTCTGACAGATTTGCTTTTATCTGATCAACAATCTCTGGTTTGCTGATATCACCGGCATGAATCACCGCGTCTGCCAGGCGAATCTGTTCAAGAACCTCTGCCCGAAGTACATCGTGCGTATCTGAAATCACAGCAACCCGCATATCTTCTCCCTACCCAATTCTAAAGATTATTGTCTGCACAGACTAATTTCCCTGCTTTCAAATAACTGGTTATTTATAACTATTCAAGACAATATGAAGCAGTCGATGCGATTGTTTTCCTTGAATAAACAGACTCATAACCCATAAATAACATTCAACAGCTCCGTTCCCGTCTTTGTCCGATAGACTCTGTCGCGAAATCGCACAATCTGATCCTTTCGTGCCTGACTCTCATCCGCATTCACCAGAAAATCCGCCTCCAGGAGAATCTGATAATCCATTCCATCTACCTGATCCAGTGTGTGATGATGCCCTACCAGATAACAAATCCGTTCCAGCTGTATCTCCGGCAATCCCATTTCCGAATAGAAATCTCTGGCCATTGAGGGGCCTTCCAACTCCTGATGCATTCCATCCGCATCGCCATATTTCTCTCTGCAAAGCGGGCAAGCAATATCGTGCACAATCGCCGCAAACTCCAGCGTTTCCTGCGTGTATGCATCCAGACCCTCCAATTCACCAATCGTTTTCGCAAATACCCATACCTTCTGAAAATGATTAATGTCATGGTGGCTCTTCGCCGCCGATCTCTGTGCATAGAACTGAATCATTTTCACCATTGCATCCGATATTGACATAATCTGTACTCCTCCATTTACAAGATTCGCTATAGGTTTTCATACGGTCTTCGCAGCAAGTGCGAAGACCTGCTCTGAATAGTTATCAAAATTCTAGTACCTCGTCTCCAAATTATCTCGACTTTATACTTGCCTGAATTTCCATCTG
>JAJPXU010000087.1 GCA_021205305.1 Lachnospiraceae bacterium | reverse complement strand
GAATATTAAAATATTATATGATTAAATTAAAAAATAATATAAAACAAAATAACAATAATGGTTGACACATGCTAATTTAAGTGATATTATATGGCATATCTAACAGCAAAACAAAAACATATCATTTCATACACCAGATAAATCAAAGTGAAAATAATCCCAAAAATGAATAGCCAATAACGAAGAGATGGAGTAAAATATGAGAGATAAGACAAAGAATGTAGATAAACAACTGCAAACAGAGGAATCGCCTCAGCAGGAGGTAAATGTACCTGGAGACCTGAATCAGATAGAAGATGGCGTCATGAAAAAAATGATGCAGTTTTTTGCTGATGAAATGCTTCCGGTTTTTGGCATTTCAAAGAAAGTAAAAGCTCTTGCGCCTACGGAGCAGGTGCGCATGGAACTCAAAAAGGGATTGCAGGATTTCAATCTTGTGATGGAAGATAACAGTATCGCGCATTTTGAGTTTCAGTCGACCAATGGCGGCAGACGCGATTTGAGAAGATTTCGTTTGTATGAGGCGGATAGCAGCTATCAGCTTCGCCAGCCTGTTACTACGTATGTATTGTTTTCGGGCAATATTAAGAATCCTAAGACAAAGCTTAAGGAAGGAATCAATACATATAAGATCATACCGATTATCATGAAGAAGCAGAATGCAGATCGTATTCTGAGGCAATTGAAAGAGAAACTGAAAACCGGTCAGCCATTAACTCGTAAAGATCTGGTGATTCTTCCCATGCTCCCAATTATGGGTGGGAAGATTTCGATAAAAGACCGGATCAAGACTGCTTACAATATTACGAAGAATGCAAACCTTATTTCACGTGACGATGTGCGATTGATTGAGTCGGCCATTTATGCAATGGCTACAAAGTTTTTGGATAAAAATGCATTAAATGAAGTGAAGGAGGAATTTACAATGAATATATTCGGAGAACTTATTGTGGAAGGGAGAGAAAAGGGCCTTATGGAGGGTCGTAAGGAGGGCCGTAAGGAAGGCCGCAAAGAGGGCCGCAAAGAGGGCCGCAAAGAGGGCCGCATAGAAGGTCGACAAGAAGTAATTACCGAGCAGGTAGAAAAGAAATTAAAAAAAGGAAAGACTATTGAAGAAATTGCAGATGCTCTGGAACTGGATGAAGCTACGATCAGAGAAGTAATTGAGAAATTGTCCGGAAAGCAGCTGGTGAATGCCTGAAAAGCAACTATTTTAGAGTAGCGTTCTGAAAATTGGGATGAAAACGATGAATTATAAGACAATCCGCAGCAACCGAAAAACGATTTCTCTCCAGGTAAGAGAAGAGGGCGTGATTGTCCGCGCACCGTATCGGATGACGGACGCGGCGATCGCACAGTTCGTGCAGCAGCATACGGACTGGATATTGAAGCAGCAGAATAAGCTTTCCGAGGCGCTGAAGAATCAGCCGGAGGTGGAGCGGCTTTCTATGGAGGAGCTTCGCGCACTGGCGGATCAGGCTTTGAAGATGATACCGGAGAGGGTGAGGTATTACGCTCCGCAGGTAGGCGTGACTTACGGGCGGATTACGATTCGGAATCAGAGATCACGCTGGGGAAGCTGTTCCGCGAAAGGAAATCTGAATTTTAACTGCCTGCTGATGCTGACTCCGCCGGAGGTGATTGACAGCGTGGTGGTGCATGAGCTTTGCCATCGGAAGGAAATGAACCATTCGAAGGCTTTCTACGCGGAGGTGCTGCGCGTCATGCCGGATTATTATATATGGGACAAATGGCTCAAAGAGCATGGCAATGAACTGATGCGGCGAATGACCGGTTAAGATTTATAAAGGAAACGAGCAGGAGACTGATATGTGTCTCCTGCTCGTTTCGGTAGAAATGTTATTTGGCTATAATAATGAAGGCTTGTAGTTTGTATTTATTCCCGCAAAAGACGCGTGATAATATTTCTGTTACAGCGCCGCCACGATCTTCGCCGCGCGGCGGCCGAAGGTCATGGTGCGGCCGCAGGCCAGACCGGTGAAGAGGTTCGGGTAGGTCTGGGAGAAGAAGCCGCCGGTGCAGTCGCCGGTCGCGTACAGGCCTTCGATGGCGGTGCCGTCTTCGCGGATGACCTGCATATCGGTGTTGATGCGGCAGCCGTTCAGGGTGGTCAGGTGCCATGCGCCGGTGCGGACGCCGTAGAATGGCGCGGTGTCGACCGGGGTCAGGCGGTGCGCTTCTTTGCCGTAATCCTCGTCTACGCCTGCCGCGCACAGCTCGTTGTAGCGCTCAACGGTGGCGACGAAGGTATCTGCCGGGATATTCAGCTTTTCTGCGAGTTCTTCGAGGGTGTCGGCTTTCTGTACATAGCCGTCCTCAATCAGGGTTTCGACAGAGCTCCATACATAATCATAGGTCATATTGGAGAGCGCGCCGTTCGGGAAAGCGAACAGACGGCAGCAGCCGACTTCGTCAAACTGTTCCGCATACTGCTCGTTATTCGCATCGAAGATATCGCAGTAGGTATGGTTGGGCTGCATGCACATCGAGTGGAGCATGAATTCATACGGGCCGGATTCGTTACAGAAACGCTCGCCGTTTAAGTTCACCTTCAGGAAGGGCTGCTCACCAAACCAGAACCAGCGGCCGGTCGTTTCGTATCCGGCTGTCTCGGTCGGCAGACAGCAGCAGCGGTTAAACATCATGGATGCGTGGGTTGGGTCAAGCGCGGCGCCTGCCCAGAGCATGGCTTTGATGCCGGAGCCGTCGCAGGTGGAGCCAAGGGTGTAATTGATCTTCATATCCAATGTCTGCGGCTGGAGCGCTTTCATCATCTGCGTGTTGGTCGCGTAGCCGCCCGTGCACATGATGACGCCCTTTGTCGCGGTGATACGAATATAATGCTCGTCGTTCTGATCCTGCGCGATGATGCCGGTCACCTTTCCGGCCGAATCCTGCTCCAACCTGATCAGTGCGGTAGAGAGCTTCCATTCTACGCCGAGCTCATCGCAGTGCGCCTGGAAAGTCGTATTTAATGTGGTGCCTTCCGGAGCGTCATCGGTGGTGTGCGGGCTGTGGCCGGTTGCGTAGGCTTTGTCACGTCCGGGATCATCCGTGTTGCCGATGCCGCCTTCCAGACTCATGTACCAGTTTCCAGTGCTCTCCAGCAGTTCGGTCAGCCAGTCTACCAGCTCGCCGCTGTTGTCCTCCCAGCAGCGGATCAGGTTGGAATCCACATAGCCGCCGCCGTAGCGGACGATATCCTGCATCGCTTCTATTTTATCAATTTCGAATTCCGGGTATTCCTCAAAGGAAGCCAGCTGAAGAGAAGAATTGATCGCGCCGATATCCTCGCGCGGCCCGGTCGGTGATTCGCGTTTCTCAACAACGAGCACCTTGGCACCCTCCTCTGCGGCGGTCATGGCGGCAATCCATCCGCCGGAACCACAGCCGACTACGAGCACTTCTGTCTCTAATTCCTCTGTGATATCAGACTCCGCGATTTCCGGAGCTTCGCCCAGCCATTCGGCTGCTTCCTCTTCCTCACTGCTGACAGTTACGGAAATGCCGGACGCCTGAGAAATACAGTTCGCCGCGGCCTGTTTTACCGCTTCGCTGGTCACAGTAGCGCCGGACACTGCGTCCACGTCGCAGCTCTGGGAGCTTAGAATTGCCTGTACCATCTCATCGCCGATGTCAGCGCCGATGCCGGCCGTCTCGCCGGAAACGTCGATCTGCACATCGGTAATGCTTGTCTCATCAAAGGTCATGGTGACTGTCACGACACTGCCGATGCCCTTGGCCACCGCGGAATAGGTTCCCGGGGTGTAGGAGAGCGCCTCAGCGGCTAGTACCTTTGCACCTGCTGCGCCTTTCGCGCCTGGAAGTACGCTGATCGCAGCTGCACCTGCCGCGGTCGCTGCCATCGTTTTGATGAAATCTCTGCGGGAAATAGATTGCTTTTCCATAGCATTTTCCTCCTGAAAAAATGGATGAATAAATTTTCTGTTGCATTTATTCTACTATACCCAGCAGAAAATGAAAAGTAAAAAATAGGTGATTCCAGAAGAATGCCAAAAGGCAGGTTTACGATGACTGCCGATGCCTGAATTAGATGTAAAATAATTGGCCGAAGAAAAATGCATTGACGAGGGAGCGGTTTCTATTTTATGATAGCGGTAGTGAAAATGTGAGGACAAGAAAGCGTCGACCAAATCGCAGACGCGATTAAAATGATTTATGCGTATAGATGCGTAGGATGTTTTATTGCTTCGCAATATGCAGCTGGTGCGGCATAAAAATGTGCTTCTTGAAGATGGACCAGTTCGCGAGCGTGTGCGAAGCATACTTTTTATAATATGACAGGGGATGGATGCATATGAAAGAATCAGGCTGGATGACAATCCCGGAATGGAATTCGGTGAGGCAAAGAAATATATACGGAAGAGAACAGGATGTGCAAGCGGTTCCTGAGAAAGATGCGCCGGAAAATCTTCATGTGCTGGTGCGGGGAACGGTGGAGCTGCCCGCGCAGGACTGTGAGCTTCTGGTGGCCGCGGATGACCATTATCAGATCTGGATTGACGGGGTTTACCGGGGGCAGGGACCGGCCGCTTCCTTTGCGGACTGCTGCTTTTATGACAGATATCCGCTGGAAAGCTGCCCGGCTAAGGAGAAGCCGGAATGCTTTTCTGAGGAGACAGCTTATACCGAAAAGAACTATACAGAGGATTCTCACACGGAAGGAACTTATACAGAGAAGGATTATACAGAGGAAAAACGAACGGTCACGGTTGCTCTGCATTTATACTATCATGGGAGAATCAGCCGTTCCTGGACGAGCGGGGACGGACGCTTTGGATTGTGGCTTTCTGTGTGTCAGAAAGGGAATTCTCCGGATGATGAGCCGGAAAAAGAAGTGGCACGCTGCGACGAGACCTGGCGCTATCGGATTTGTACGGCTTACAGCGGAGAGACCGTAGGGTATGATACGCAATTTCTGGAGAACTTTGACAGCCGCCTCTGGCCGGAGGGCTGGGAGATGCCGGACTTCTGCACGGATTTTGATGGGGAAACCGATGGCTTTGCGGGTGAATGCGAAAAATGCGGAGCGGAGGAAAGAAAAGAAAAATGCGGGGCGGAGGAGAAGAAAGAAGAATGCGGGAAATGTGAGGAGGACAGCTGGGGATATTTCGTTCCGGCCTTGTGGGCGGATTATCATATGCTGCCCCGCCCGATCCGGATGCTGGAGGAGAGAACTGTTTATCCGGTGCAAAGCTGGGAAGAAACGACCGAACGAGAGGTTTTTACTGAACAGGAATCTGCTTTGAACGGCCTGCTGACGGATAATGAGTGGGAGGCTGGCTGGCATAGACTGGTGTTGGATTTTGGACGGGAAATCACTGGGGCGGTCGCAGCGGAAGCGATTGGTCCGGCCGGAACCCGGGTCGTGATCCGGTGCGGAGAAGAACTGGAAGAAATGTCAGAACAGACGCATTTTTGCGGTGAAATACAGGAAAAAGAGCTCTTGTCTGGCGAAGAATGTGAAAAAAACAGTGAGGACGCGGGAGCAGAGACAGCGTCCAGTGAAATCCCGCGCGTGCGCTGGGATATGCGCTGCGGCTGTGCGTATCAGGAGATCTGGACGCTGGGAGAGGGCGTCAGCCATCTGCATCCGTATGATTATAAGGGATTTCGCTACGCGGAGCTGCTGTACCCGAAAACGGTGGAGCTGCGGCAGGTGTACGCCTGGGTGCGCCATTATCCAATGGAGGAGGATGCGTGTACATTAAAATGCAGACAAGAGGCACTGGAACTCCGAGACCTGCCAAGAAACCGATCCGTGCAAAACGGGGAGAGCATTTTGTGCACACAGGTGGGTGTAGAATCGTCAGGGACGGTGAGCGGATCGGAGATAAAGCAGATTTTTGAAATCTGCAAAAACGCGGTTCGCTGCTGCTCGCAGGACGGTTACCTCGATTGTCCGACGCGGGAAAAGGGGCAGTATCTGGGGGACGCGCTGGTTACTGCCCGGTCGCAGGTGTGGCTGACGGGAAGCACGGAGCTTTTGCGCAAATGCATCTGGGACTTCATTTCTTCAGGCACGATCTCGCCGTCGCTGATGGCTGTGTCGCCGGGCAGCGTGATGCAGGAGATTGCAGATTTTTCTTTGCTGTTCCCCCTGCTTCCGCTGACGGATTATGAATTTACCGGAGACCGCACCTATCTGGCCAGATGCTATCCGGCCGTGCGGGCACTGACGGAATCCTTCCTGATTTATCAGAGAAAGGATGGCCTGCTGGAGAATGTGAGTGCTCTCTGGAACCTTGTAGACTGGCCGGAAAACCTGCGGGACGGATATGATTTTCCATTGACCCGTCCAGTCGTGGGCGAAGGCTGCCACAACGTCGTCAATGCGCTGTGGTATGGGGCGAATGTGATGCAGGAGGAGATGGAAAAGCTGCTGGAGCTCCCTATTACAGGGCGGAGCGCGCAGATCGCGGATTCCTTCCGGCGTGTGTTTACCCGCAGGGAGCAGCAGCTGTTTGCGGACAGTGAGAGCAGCGGTCACTGTTCTCTTCACGCGAACCTGTATGCGGCGTTTTTCGGCCTTTTGCCAAAGGAAAGCGAGGAGGCATATGTGCGCCTGCTTCAGACGCCGGGGCGCGTCTGCGGGGTGCTGCCGGCCTGGTTTGCGCTGAAAAGTCTTGCCCGGATGGGCAGGCCGGAGGTTTGTTTTGAACGGATGATGCGTGCGGATGCGTATGGCTGGAGAAATATGGTGCGGGAAGATGCAAGCGCCTCGTTCGAAGCCTGGGGCAAAGACCAGAAATGGAACACTAGCCTGTGTCATGGCTGGAGCAGCGGATTTTTAACGCTTTTTATAGAGGAAATTGCGGGGCTGCATCCGGATCCGGCGGCACCGGAAGGGTATCGCTTTGAACCGCCCCGGATCGCGGATTGCCCGGAATTTGAACTGAATGTGCCCTGGAGAGGAAGCACGTTGCGGATTGTGAAAGAAAAAACGGAGGGCTGTGCCGCGATTCGGTAGACAGATGGGAGCGATTCAGGGCAGTATTTTGCACTTGCTGTGAAGTTCGTATGAAACTATATGTTCTGCAGAAAAAGAGATAAGAAATGAATCAGAAGAAGGAGGAAGAACACAATGCTTTATCCACAATTGAATGAATCCCGTATGCGGATTGACCTGAACGGGATCTGGAGTTTTCAGACGGCGGGAGCCGAAGCTTATGAGGAAAATCTGGTGAAAAAGCCGCTTTCACAGCCTATGACGATGGCGGTTCCGGCTTCCTACAATGACCAGAAGGATGATGTGAATCTGCGCAGTCACTACGGCTGGGTCGTGTATCAGCGCACGTTTACAGTGCCGCGCCATCTTCAGGGGGAACGGCTGGTACTGCGCTTTGGCGCGGTTACCCATCAGGCGGAGGTATACCTGAATGGGCAGTATCTGGGCAGCCACAAAGGGGGATTTCTTCCGTTCGAGTTTGATGTGACGGATCTTTTACGACGGGCGGCGGAGTCTGGAACAGACGAGACAGAGAATGCGCAGGGGGAGCACTGCGCGAAGGGAAGCGTTTTAAAAAAGGGGGAAAACCTGCTCTCCGTGGCGGTGGACAATCGGGTGAACTTCGGAACCCTGCCGGTCGGAAACGAGAACAATGTAGCCTTTTTCGGTTCCGATAATCCTGGAATTCCGTCTATCGAACTGGCAAAATCCCGCTGCAAGCCGCAGAATAAGCCGAATTTTGACTTTTTCAACTATGCCGGCATCATCCGTCCGGTCTGGCTGTATACGACGCCGAAGGACTATATTCAGGATGTCAGTCTTGTGACGGAAGTGGATGGAACGGACGGAATTGTGAAATTCCGGATTGAGACGGTGTCTTCGGAAAAGTCAGGAATGACTTTGGGAGATTGCGATTCGGCGTGTGAAGATATGAGAAATACGGAAAATATGGGGCCGGAGGATTGCAGCGGCGAAAATGCGTGCGCGGAGAGTCCAAATCCGGAAGATGGGAAAGCAGCGGAAAGGCAGGTTCAGATTACAATTCTGGACGAAGCCGGACGGGTCGTGGCAGAAAGCGAAGCGGCCGTCAAACCAGATGAGGACTGCCAATGCACCGCCACCTGCGTCATTCCCGATGTTCAGCTCTGGAACCCCGGCGCGGCTTATCTTTACACCGCGCGTGTGACCTTTAGCGAGGATGTCTATGAGCAGACCTTCGGCGTCCGTACGGTGGAGGTGAAGGGGACACAGTTTCTGATCAATGGAAAACCATTTTATTTCAAAGGCTTTGGCAAGCACGAGGACAGCTTTTTCCGCGGGCGCGGTACGGATTCCTGCCTGAATGTAAAGGATCTCTCGCTGTTCCGCTGGATGAACGCGAATTCCTTCCGCACCAGCCATTACCCTTACGCGGAGGAGATGTATGATCTCTGCGACCGGGAGGGGATTCTCGTGATCGATGAGACCCCGGCGGTCGGCATCGGCGCGGGCGGCGGCCTCAACGCGTATCAGGTGATGCGCATCCACGAGCATCACCGCGATGTCATCCGGGATATGATCGCGCGGGACAAAAATCATCCCTGCGTGGTGATGTGGTCGCTGGCGAACGAGCCGGATCTGGAAAATTTCCCGCAGGACGCGCTGGATTATTTTACCCCGCTGTATGAGCTGGCGCACAGCTGCGACCCGCAGAACCGCCCGGTGACGCTGGTCTGCTGCCAGAACAATTATGAGAAAGACCTCACGACCAGAACGATGGACGTTGTCTGCCTGAACCGCTATTATGGCTGGTACAACCTGGGCGGCGACCTGGACGCGGCCTGCGACGCGCTGAATACGGAGCTGGATTTCTGGGAAAAGCAGGGCAAGCCGGTGATGTTTACCGAATACGGCGCGGATACCTATCCGGGCATCCACAACACAAACGGCGAGATGTTCAGCGAGGAATATCAGGCAGACTATTACCTGCGGATTGGCGCGGAGATTGACAAACGTTCCTTCTTTATCGGAGAGCAGCTCTGGAATTTTGCGGATTTCGCCACCATTCAGGGGCCGATGCGTGTGGACGGCAATAAAAAGGGCGTTCTCACCAGAGACCGCAGGCCGAAACTGGCGGCGCATGCCCTGCGCAGGCGGTGGAGTGAGATACCGGATTTCGGATATAAAGAATAATTGCCGTTGCAGGTCACACCTGTAGTGGCAGAAAGAATGTAGATTTGGCCGGGGTGTGAACAGTAACAAAATATTGCATAAAGCGGAGTATGAGAAAAATGAAGGCAGAATTGTCGCAAAAAGATGAAGAATTTCGCGAATTTTCTCTGGAAGCGCCGATGTGGAGGGTGATCCTGCACGTCGGCTTTCCATTGGCTTTATATGAGAGCCTGAACCAGCTGTTTAAAATTCTGGATACGATGATGGCCTCGCACATCGGGGCAACGGCAGTGTCCACGGTGGCTTATCTGTCGCAGATCAATTTGATGCTTTCCGCGATTGGCGGCGGACTGGCGGTTGGCGCGGGCATGAAAATCAGTGAGGCGTATGGTGCGGGAGAATTGAAGCTGGTGAAACGGCGTGTGAGTACCGTATTTGCGCTGTGCGCCGTACTTGGCGGTGTTCTTTTACTGGCGCTGGTTCCGTTTGCGCGGCCGTTTCTGAAGCTTATGAATACGCCGGAAGAAATTCTTGGGGAAGGGACGGTTTATTTCCGGCTGGAACTGTTTGGCCTTGTGCTTTCTTTTTTTAACAGTATTTATATTGCTGTGGAGCGGGCGAGGGGAAATTCCAGACGAATTTTATACCTGAATACGGCCGTGATCGTGGTCAAGCTTTCCCTGACGGCGCTGTTTGTGTATGGAATGGACGGCGGCGTCAGTATGATTGCGGTTGCGACGCTTGCCTCTCAGGCTGTGCTGTTTGCGGCGGCTCTGGTCAATATGAATCAGAAGGAAAGCGCGTTTGGCTTTTCTGTGAAAGCGATTGCGGTGCAGGGAGAAGTGCTGTCGCCGATGCTGCGTCTGTCCTTTCCGGTGATTGTGGAGAAAGCAGCGTTTTCCATGGGAAAAGTCATTGTTAACTCCATGAGTACGGTTTATGGTACCTGGACAGTGGGGGCGCTGGGGATTTCGAATAACATCGACGGGATCACGACCAGCCCGCAGAACGGTTTTCAGTCAGGCGGCGCGGCGGTGATCAGCCAGAATCTTGGAGCGAAAAAGCCGGAGCGGGCACTCGCTGCTTTTTGGTGGACGCTGATTATGAACGTTCTGATTGGCTTTGTTTTGGTGAGCCTTACTCTGTTTTTTCTGAATCCGCTTGTCTCTTTGTTTGCGGAAGGAAATGAAGCGTTTGCGGAAATGATTAAGGAAATCTATCGTCTAGAAGCACTCGGCGCGATCCCGCTCGGCGTAAACGCGGCGGTGATGGCGCTCCTCTATGGTTTTGGCAAGACAAAAATCACCCTGGCGATGAATTTCTGCCGGATCTTTCTGTTTCGGATCCCGGTGCTGTGGGGACTACAGCGATTTACCGACCTTGGCAACATCAGCGCAGGGATTGTAATGGCAGTCAGCAATATTTTGAGCGGTGTGCTGGCGGCGGTGGTCGCAGTAGTTGTTGTGCGGGGGATACGCAGAAAATATGGCATTTTGAATTCTGATTTTCTGAGTCGGGGCTGATGCAGGAGCAATGTGTCTTCCACAGCAATCGAAGCTGAGAAATGCTGCCCCGGCGAGGATGGAACGTGTAGTGGTGCCCGCGAAGCGGCAGGAGAGTTTATATTAGAAAAAATATTACAAAACAGAATACATCGTCACAGAACAAAGGGCATACTGGATAATATCGACAAAAAAATAACAACAATGTGACAGGAATTCAAACAAACCGTGAAAACTTTCTAAAAAAAACTAAAAAAAGTGGTGCAATTTAACGGGCGCTGTGTTATGATATATCCATGTGGGGATTTCCCGACAAAATTACGTGAAAAGGAGAAACGAGTAATGAAAAAGAATGGTTTAAGACGCGCGATCGCTGTCGGCCTGGTTGGCGCTATGGCGCTTACGATGGCTCCGGCTGTCAGCGCAGCGGATTACGAAGAGTGCACCCTTACAATTTCCTGGTGGGGCGGTGATTCCAGACATGAAGCGACTCTGGAAGCGATTGACGCTTTCATGGAAGCATATCCGGGCATCACGGTAGAGTCCACCTATTCCGCATGGGATGGCTGGGAAGAGAAGATGGCTACTGCATTTGTGGCAGGCACCGAGCAGGATATCAACCAGGTGAACTGGAACTGGATCACGCAGTATGATTCCGACGGATCGATTTTCCTGAACCTGTATGATTACGCAGATACGATCGACCTGACTCAGATCGGTGAGTCCTATCTTGAGATGTGTGAGGCTTCTGACGGTTCTCTGGCAGCGCTTCCGGCATCCATGACAGGCCGTATTTTCTACTGGGACAAGACCACCTTTGACGAGGTTGGCGTAGAGATCCCGACCACTCTGGAAGAGCTGCTGGCATGCGGCGAAGCATTTGCTGCATATGATGAGAGCTATTATCCGATCGCCCTTGGCGAGTATGACAGAATGATTCTTATGGTTTACTATCTGGAGAGCGTTTACGGCACAGACTGGGTAATCGACAACGAGCTGCAGTATACGGCTGAGCAGATTCAGGAAGGCCTTCAGTTCATCCAGGATCTGGAAGACGCTCATGTAACCCCGACCATCGCGAAGATCACTGGCGACGGCGCTTCTTCTCTGGATCAGAACATGAACTGGATCGACGGCCACTATGCCGGTATCTTTGAGTGGGATTCCTCCGCTTCGAAGTATGAGGGAGCGCTTGAGGAAGGCCGTGAGTTTGTAGTAGGCGATTATCTGACCGACCTTGGCGAGTATCAGGGAGGCTACACAAAGGTTTCTCTCGGCTGGGCGATCAGCACGAGAACCGAGCATCCGTATGAGTGTGCGCTTCTTCTGAACTACCTGATGAATGACGCTGACGCGGCGCTCATCCTTGGCTCTGAGAGAGGCATCCCGGTATCTGAGTCCGCACTGGCGGCTGCTTCCGAGGCTGGTATTCTGAATGAGACGACGGTAGAAGCGAACGGCAAGGTTCTGGCATGGTGCAGCAACGCACTGGATCCGCTCTTTGAGGATTCGACTCTGAAGAGCAGCGACGGCGTTTACTATGATGTAATGGCTGGCCTGAGTTATGGCGATTACAGCATCGAAGAAGCTGCTGAGGTTCTGATTGATGGCATCAACGATGTTCTCGGCTGATGATGTTTTGAGGCTCTGAGATATGTGGAAAGCCGTGCCATGCAAATCGCCATTGGGCGAGGCACGGCCTGCATCCCCGATTCGCGCTGCGAATCAGGGATATATGCTAAGGGAGCTGCTGTTGGAGAAATGGCAGCTCCCTTTCTTAGATAAAAGGGAGGGACTTCTATTGGCTAACAAAAGCAATTCTGCCGCGATCCCACACAAGGTAAAGAGAAAAGGGTTTAAGGGTTTTTGCAGAGATAACATTGGTTTTTTCTTTATTTTGCCGTGGCTGATCGGTTTTCTGATTTTTAAGCTTTATCCGATGGCTTCTTCGCTGTACTACAGCTTTACCGATTACAACCTCTTCCAGGGGATCAGTGTGGTCGGCACACTGCAGAACTACATTGATGTATTTACGACATCGAAGATTACGAAAGCAATGGGGATCACGTTCCGGTACGCGTTCATCACTGTGCCGCTGAAGCTGATCTTTGCGCTGTTTGTCGCATACATACTGAACTTTAAGATTAAGGGCGTGAACCTTTTCCGTACCATCTATTACATCCCTTCGATTCTCGGCGGATCGGTAGCAATTGCCGTCCTCTGGAAAGCGGTTTTCCGTGATGAGGGTCTCCTGAACGGCGCACTCGCGCTGATCGGGATCACCGGGCCGAGCTGGCTGAGTGATACCAGATATTCGCTGATGGTAATCTGCCTGCTGCGTGTATGGCAGTTCGGTTCTTCCATGGTCATTTTCCTGGCCGCATTGAAGGGCGTCTCGGCGGATCTCTATGAGGCAGCCGCGATTGACGGAGCGGGCAAATGGCGCCAGTTCTTTTCCATTACTGTGCCGCTGATCACACCGGTTATTTTCTACAACCTGGTAACACAGCTCTGTCAGGCGTTCCAGGAATTCAACGGGCCGTACATCATTACCTCCGGCGGACCGAGAAACTCTACAACCTTGCTCTCACTGCTGATTTACAACAGTGCGTTCAAACAGTACGATATGGGCATGGCAAGCGCAATGGCATGGGTATTATTTGTTATCCTGATGTTCTTTACGGTGATCGCGTTCCTGTCCCAGAAATACTGGGTATTCTATTCGGATGAGGAGGGTTGAGTATGGCTGCGGAAAGTAAAACCAAGCATTATGTTACACTTTTTCTGAGATACTTTGTCCTGATCGCGGTCGGCTTTATTATGGTTTACCCTCTGCTTTGGATGGTGGGCGCGACCTTTAAGTCGAATGCGGAGATTTTCTCCAGCATCAGCTTTATTCCCAAAAATCCGACTCTGGAAGGTTATAAAGCTGCGATGGCCAGCTACGGCGGCGATATCAATATCTGGAAGGCGATGTTCAATACCTATTCTTATGTAATTCCGAAGGTTGTCTTTACGGTAATCTCTGTTACAATTACCGCGTATGGTTTTGGACGTTTCCAGTTCAAGGGACACAATATTTTGTTTGCAATCCTGATGGCGACGCTGTTTCTGCCGCAGGTAGTATTGAATGTCCCGCAGTTTATTATGTTTTCCAAATTTGGCTGGGTAGACTCTAAGCTGTACCTGCCAATCATCGTGCCGACTCTTTTCGCGACCGATACTTTGTTTGTATTCCAGCTGATCCAGTTCCTGCGCGGTGTGCCAAAGGATCTGGATGAGGCCGCGAAAATTGACGGATGTAATGCGGTACAGACGCTGACGAAGGTCATTGTTCCGATGCTTTCTCCGGCGATTACCTCCATCGCGCTGTTCCAGTTCATGTGGTCTTCGAACGACTTTATGGGTCCGCTGCTTTATGTCAATACACCGGCGAAGTATCCGCTGGCGATTTTCGTAAAGCTGTCCATGGATGCGGATTCCGGATTCCAGTGGAACAGAGTCCTGGCACTCTCCCTGATCTCAATTATTCCGTCGCTGGTGGTATTCTTCCTGGCGCAGGATAAGTTCGTGGATGGTATCTCCGCGGGCGGTGTAAAGGGTTGATGTAAAAGCAAATCGGAAAGGGGTGGCAGAAGTGTCGCCCTTTTCTTTACACAGACAGGGCAGATGTGTCAGAAAGAATTCCCAGATTACGCGGGCAAGGCTGTAAAATGGTAACGATTCAGAACAGCAGGGTACAGACTACGCTTCGCTTCGGTCGGCGCTAAGCGAACGTCCACTGGACGTTCAGCGCCGCCTTCTTCGAAGGCTATATGCTGTTTTGAACTGGAAAGGACATATAATATGAATATTCGGCTTGTCATGAAGACCGCCAGAAGTGTTTCTCTGGAGCTGGATGATGGCGGAATCTACAATACAAAAGAGACGTATCGGATTTTTCGAAATGGTGAGGCAGTAAAAGCGACGCATACGGTGCTGACCTCTCTCTATGGCCTACAGCCGGACACAGATTATATGATCTGGGTGGAGAATCTGCGGGGGGAACGGGTCGGCTCATTTGCGTTTCGCACGGACCGGGAGCCGGTGACTCTGAATGTGAGGGATTTCGGCGCAAAGGGAGACGGCGAATCCGATGATACGGTCTGCATTCAGGCGGCGATCATGGCCTGTCCGGCGTACGGACGGGTGCTGATTCCGGCAGGAATCTACCGGATCACGAGCATTTTTTTAAAGAGCGGTGTGCGGATAGAGCTTCTGAAGGACGCCTGTCTGCGCGCGTTTACAGAGCGGTCGAGGTTCGCGATTTTCCCCGGCTCACTGGAGACCACCGATGGAAAGGAAGAGTACCAGCTCGGAAGCTGGGAGGGCAATCCTCTGCCGATGTTTACCGGAATCATTACCGGAGTGGATGTTTCGGACGTGGTGATTTACGGTGAGGGCAGCATTGACGGTGCCGCGAGCTATGAGAACTGGTGGAAAAACGAAAAGGTTATGGTGACGGCCTGGCGGCCGCGGTTGCTGTTCCTGAACCGCTGCAAGAATATCCGTGTGCAGGGTCTGCTGCTGCACGACAGCCCGTCGTGGACGGTGCATCCATACTTTAGCGAGGAGCTGCTGTTCTGTGATTTTGTGATTGAAAATCCGCAGGTTTCGCCGAATACAGACGGGATTGACCCGGAATCCTGCCGGGATGTCACGATCTGCGGCATCCGTTTCACTCTGGGGGACGACTGCATTGCGGTGAAATCCGGCAAGATCTACATGGGCAGGAAATATAAGACGCCGTCTTCGAACATTCATATTTATCAGTGTCTGATGGAGAATGGACATGGCGCCGTCACAGTCGGCAGTGAAATGGCCGGCGGCGTCAACGGACTGGTAGTAGAAAAATGCCGCTTTTACCACACAGACCGCGGCCTGCGCATCAAGACGCGGCGCGGACGCGGCAGGGACGCGGTGCTGGATAACATCATCTTCCGGGATCTTTTGATGGATCAGGTGATGAGCCCGTTTACGGCCAATGCTTTTTACTTCTGTGATCCGGATGGACGGACGGAATTCGTGCGTTCCCGTGAGAAATATCCCGTGGACGAGGGGACGCCGTCGATGAAGCGTTTTTATTTTGAAAATATCCGGGCGACCAACTGCCATGTGGCGGCCCTCTGGTTTGAGGGGCTTCCGGAGCAGAAGATTGAACAGATGGAGATGCGCAACATTGAGATTTCCTTTGCGGACGATGCGAAACGTGACGTCCCGATCATGTCGGAGGGCGTGGACGCGTGCAGCAGAAAGGGTATCTTTGTAAGAAACGTGAAAAAACTCATCCTTGATCACGTAAACATCGAGGGATGCGAGGGAGAACTGTTCGAACTGCATGATGTGGATGAAGTGATACAGGAATAAGACTCTTGCGCCGCAGAACGCAACAGTTCTGAGCAGCGATTATAGTGTCAGTAGAATCAGGAGGGAAATGGAATGCAGATAGGAATTCGTCTTCACGACGTTAGAAAGGCTCCGCTGGCCGAGCGCCTTGCGACTGCGCATGAACAGGGCTTTTCCTGCGCGCATCTTGCGCTGGCGAAGGTGATCTCAGAAAATCCGGTGGACGACGGAGCACTCACACCCGGCTACGCGATGTATCTGAAGAAGCTTTTTGCGGAGCATGATCTGGATATTGCGGTGCTCGGCTGCTACCTGAATCTGGCGAACCCAAATGCGGCGAGCCTGGCGAAGACAACACGCCGCTATCTGACCAATATCCGCTTTGCGTCACTGCTTGGCGCGGGTGTGGTCGGCACAGAGACAGGCGCGCCGAATGAGGAATACCGGTTTGAAGAGGCCTGCCACACGGAAGAGGCTCTGGAAACATTTATCAAAAATGTGCGTCCGGTGGTGGAGTACGCGGAGAAGATGGGCGTGATCCTGGCGATTGAGCCGGTGTACCGCCATATCGTGTGCAACCCGAAACGCGCGCGGAAAGTGCTTGACGCGATTGATTCGCCGAATCTTCAGATTATCTTTGATCCGGTTAATTTACTGGATATTAGCAACTATAAAAACAGCGACGAGATCTTTGCCGAGGCCATTGACCTGCTTGGTGAGGATGTCGCGGTGATGCACCTGAAGGACTACCGGATAGAAAATGGCCAGCTGATTTCGACCGCCGCCGGGACCGGGGAGATGGACTATTCCCGGATTATCCGTTTTATGAAGGAAAGAAAGCCTTATATCCACGCGACACTGGAGGACACCGTGCCGGAGAACGCCGTGCAGGCGAGGATGCATATCCAGAAGCTGTGGGATGCGTGTGAGGTGTGAGTGAATTGCGATAATTGAAGCGCGAGTGAGAGTGAAACGCGAGTGAGAGTGAAACGCGAAGAGTGAAGCACGAATGAGAGTGAAGCGCGGGTGAGAGTGAACCGCGAAGAATGAAGCGCGGGTGAGAGTGAACCGTGCGGATGTGAGAAGTGTGTGTGGGAAGAAATTGCGTATGAAAAGAGCGCGAAGATGGAAGGATGGAAAGCACCATGCTGGAAAGAATTTTTGACGTGGATAACCCTGTATGGAGGGCAGTCGATAAGGTGGGGAAGATTTTTTTACTGAACCTGGTCTGGGTGATCTGTTCTCTGCCGGTTTTTACAATGGGGGCCGCGACGACAGCGCTGATGTACAGCAGTATGAAGCTGCAGTTGAATGAGGGCTACTGGTATAAAAACTTTTTTCACTCCTTTGCGCAGAATTTCAAACAGGCGACCGGTATTTTTCTGCTTTATCTGGTCGTGGGCATTTTGCTGGTGGCGGATTTCATTCTCGGCGGTCAACAGGGCGGCACGTTTGGGATGGTGCTGCAGTGCGGAGCGGGCATTATCGCCGTTCCCTACCTCCTGTCACTGCTGTATGTGTTCGGTGTACAGGCGAAGTTCGTGAATCCGGTGAAAGCCACGATCCGTTACGCGTTTTTCATGGCACTTCATAATTTAAAGGGAACGATCCAGATGGTGCTTTTGATGGCGCTCTTTATCTGGGTCAATACACTGACACAGCTGGCAAATTATCTGACGATTATCTATGGATTTGGCCTGATCGGTTACTGCATGGCTGCGTATCAGAGAAAGGCGTTTGAGAAATACATCAAGAGCGCAGAAAGCCCGGCGGAGTATGGAGAAGCGGACGGCGAGTTTGCGGCGCCGGAGGAAGGCCTGGATGCTTTGGCACGGGAGCAGGGAAGGTTAGACGAAGCGCCCGGAAAATCAGTGGATGCGGAGGGCGAAGTGCAGACAGAAAGAACGGAAACAGAAGAATAAAAAGGCCGGGCATCCGTTGGAAGAATAAGAACGAGGGAGGCGATAAGAACATGGACAGGATTGAGAAGTATATCGATGAGCTGCTCGAAAAGAGCACGCCGGATCGGCCCGCCTGGAACATTGAAAAGATTCTGCAGGGACTGAAATCGAACTGGAATTACATCGATGGCTGCATGATTAAGGCGGTGCTGGAGATGTACGCGATCACCGGAAATCAGAAGTATTTTGATTTTGCGGACGCGTTTATCGACGCGAAGGTGCGCGAGGATGGGACGATCGACGGCTACTCGGTCGAGGAGCTGAACATCGACAATGTAAACGCCGGGAAGACGCTCTTTGAGCTCTATGATCTGACCGGAAAGGAGAAATACCGCAAGGCCATTGACCTGGTTTACAGCCAGATCGAACAGATGCCCCGCACAAAGGAGGGCAGCTTCTGGCACAAAAACATTTATCCGAATCAGGTGTGGCTCGATGGGCTGTATATGTGTCAGCCATTTTACATGGAGTATGAGACGCGCTTTGATGAAAAAAAGAAGTACGACGATATTTTCCGCCAGTTCTTTACCGTGCAGGAAAATATGCGCGACCCGAAGACCGGACTTTACTACCACGCGTGGGACTCCTCGCGGCAGATGTTCTGGTGCGACCGCGTGACAGGACTGAGCCAGAATTTCTGGCTGCGCGCGCTGGGCTGGTTCTCGATGGCGCTGCTTGATACGCTGGATAAGACGGACGCATCGGCGGCTCCGGAGGCGTATGAGCGGATGAAGGGGATGTTCCTTGATCTGATGGATGCGCTTCTGCGGTACCAGGATGAGAGCGGTATGTGGTACCAGGTCGTCAATTTCGGCGGCATGGAGAAAAATTATCTGGAGACGAGCGGCAGCTCGATTCTGGCGTACGCGCTGTTAAAAGGCGTGCGGCTTGGATTTTTACCGGAGTCGTACCGCGAATATGGCGCGAAAGCGTTCCATGGTGTCTGTGAGAAATATCTGTCAGAGGATGAGAATGGAAGCCTGCATCTGGGCGGCATCTGTCTGGTAGCGGGGCTTGGCGGCAAAGGCAACCGGCCGGGAACCTATGATTATTATATGTCCGAACCGGTAGTAAAGGACGACGCGAAGGGCGTGGGGCCGTTTTTGCTGGCGTACACCGAGATGCGCAGAGCCGGAATTTCTGCAAAATGCTGAGGCAGGCAAGATTCCTGCAGTATTTGTAGAGATTGGAGAGCCGCGCCATGCAGAATTGCCTGCGGCAATGCGCGGCCCGTGTCGTAAGGAATCCACCGGCATGCCGGTTCCCCTTATGACATATACAGGAAAGGGAAAACCACAAAAAGGAGGGAGAGGTATGGAACACAAAAATCCGCTGCTTGAGGAGCGGGACACAGCGGAAAAATTTATCACTATCGGTGAGATTATGCTGCGCCTGACGCCGCCGAATTATGAGAAAATCCGCGTGGCGACGTCATTCGAGGCCAGCTATGGGGGCAGCGAGGCGAACATCGCGCTGGCGCTCGCCAACCTGGGGATTGACAGCACATTCTTTTCCGTTGTGCCGAACAACAGCCTGGGAAAGAGCGCGATCCGTATGCTTCGGAGCAACGACGTGCACTGTACGCCGGTGATCTTAAGCAGCCCGGAGCAGACGCCGACGCACCGCCTTGGCTCGTACTATCTGGAGACCGGCTATGGGATCCGCGCGAGCAAGGTGACCTATGACCGGAAGCACAGCGCCATCTCGGAATTTGATTTCAGCGGGATTGATCTGGATGCGCTGTTTGAGGGCTTTACCTGGCTGCATTTAAGCGGCATTACGCCGGCTCTTGGGCCAAACTGCCGCGACCTGATTCTGCGCAGCCTGAAGACAGCGAAGGAAAAGGGACTGACCGTCAGCTTTGACGGGAACTTCCGCAGCAAGCTCTGGACCTGGGAAGAGGCGCGGGATTTCTGTACGCTGTGCCTTCCTTATGTGGATGTTTTGCTTGGAATTGAGCCCTATCATCTCTGGAAGGATGAGAATGACCACAGCAAGGGCGATGTGAAGGACGATATCCCCTTCCGTCCGGCCTATGAAGAGCAGGACGAGGTATTCCGGGTATTTGTGGAGCGCTATCCGAATATCAGGTGCATTGCGCGCCATGTCCGCTACGCGCACAGCGGCAGCGAGAACAGCCTCAAGGCCTTTATGTGGTATGAGGGACACACCTTTGAGAGTAAGATGTTTACTTTCAACATCCTCGACCGCGTGGGCGGCGGCGACGCCTTTGCGAGCGGCCTGATCTACGCGATGATGCACAACTACCGCCCGATGGATATGATCAACTTCGCGGTGGCGAGCAGTGCCATCAAGCACACAATTCGCGGCGACGCGAACATCACGGACGACGTGTCCACCATCCGGAACCTGATGAACATGAATTATGATATCAAGAGGTGATGCGCGCGGATGGATTCAAATGATAATTTAAAACAGAGAAACGCCGGGTATGCCGCCTTTTTTATCAGCGGCATCTGCGCGATCAGCAGCAGCATTGTAGTCAGCCGTCTGCAGGGAAGCTATGGTTTTGCCTATGGGATGACCGGTACGCTGCTGTCACTGATGAGCATCGGAAACCTGATTGCCGGATTCCTGACCGGACTTTTGCCGACGAAAATCGGTACGCGGCTGACCGTGGCGCTTCTGACGACGGGATACGCGATCGGCTATTTTGCCATGGGGTTGACCGGGTGGATGGGGATTTTGATGCTGGCTTTTGTACTGGTAGGGCTGGCAAAGGGCTGCACGCTCAATACCTGTACGATTCTCGTAGGCAACAATTCCCCTGACCGTACCAAAGGTATGAATGTTATGCATGCCTGCTACGCGCTCGGTGCGCTGCTCTGTCCGTTTTTTATCTCGGCGGCGGCAATGGCAGGCAGCTTTGTGCCGCTGTTTGTGCTGGCGGCGTTTGGCCTGATTCTGTGGCTGGTTTTCCTGTGTACGCAGATGGAAACGCCCCCTCGCTTCGCTCAGCGGCAGGTCGCGCCGCCCATTCCGATGCGCTACGCGCGGGGCGGTGCTCTGGATGGCGGGAAAGCGCATGAAAAAGCAGGGAGAAGCAATGGAAATGCCGTCAGGAAAAACGAAACGACCGCGAAAAGCAGCAAAACGGCCGCGAAAGCGCAGGACGGAGTGCCGGCGGGAACAAAAACGGACTGGAGCTTTTTGAAAAGTAAGAAGTTCTGGCTGCTGACTGGATTGATCTTCTGCCAGAACGCGGCCGAGTACAGCGTCAACGGCTGGATGGTGACGTATTTTAAAAACAGCGGAATTATTTCCGGAAACTTAAGCACCTACACGGTCACTGTGATGTGGGGCGCGACCCTGTTGGGGAGACTGCTGATTGCTTTTGTCTTCCCAATCAAAAACGCCTGCCGGGCGATGATCCGGATGAGCCTCGGCTGCATCGTCTTTTATCTGGGACTGATGCTGGTCGGCAGCCAGATTCCGGCCATCGTGCTGCTGTTCGCGTTTGCGTTTTCGATGGCGGGCATGAATCCGACCGCGGTCGCCAGCGCGGGACGGATGACAAGCGCCGCGAGCATGGGAATCATGCTTCCGGTCGCGGGCATCGGGGCGATTGTGATGCCGTGGATTGCGGGCATCATCTCCGAGCACGCGGGACTGAATATAGGGATGGCTTCCAATATCGTGCCGTGCATCGGGCTGTTCGTATTTGCGGTTTTGGTGGCGCGGGTGCGTGAGGAAGGGAATTCGTAGGAATTCCGGTACATTTGCTGGCTGCAAGTGAAATGTGTGTGATATCAATAATATTATAAAAAGCGGCTGTATACCTGTCACATGGGAATCCATCCGTTTTAATAAAAAACGTAATGACACAATTGAAAAATGTAATGGTTTGATGCTGTTCTGAACTGTTACAGAAAAATCTGGAGGGATGAAAAATGGAGAAGTTAAATTACGCAGTACTGAAAGAAACCGGTTACAAAGGCTATATTCTGAAAAAGGCGCCGGAGAAGGTAATGCAGTTCGGCGAGGGAAATTTCCTGCGCGCGTTTGTGGATTACTGGTTTGACCTGGCGAATGAGAAAGCCGGCTGGAATGGCAAATGTGTCCTGGTGCAGCCGATCGGCGGCGGTCTCGCGAAGATGATCAATGAGCAGGAGGGTCTTTACACCCTGCATCTGCGCGGCAGCCAGAATGGGGAAAAGGTAGACGACGCGCGTGTGATTTCCAGCGTCAGCCGCTGCCTGAATCCGTATGAAAAGGAAGATTATGAGGCAATGATGGCGGTAGCCGAGAGCGACGACCTGGAGATCATCGTTTCCAATACAACAGAAGCAGGTATCGTTTACGATCCGGCATGCCAGGAGGCGGATTGCCCGCCGTCAAGCTTCCCAGGGAAACTGACGCAGGTGCTGCTGCGCCGCTACCGTGCCGGAAAGCCTGGCATCATCATGCTGGCATGTGAGCTGATTGACAACAACGGCAAAGAGCTTCTGAAATGCGTCAACCAGTACATTGATCAGTGGGGTCTGGAGGATGGATTCAAAAAATATGTCAATGAAGACTGCACGTTCTGCGGTTCTTTGGTAGACCGTATTGTTCCCGGCCGCATCCGCGACCCGAAGGAAGTAGCGGCGCTGGAGGAGTTCCACGGCTATGCCGATCCGCTTCTTGATGTAGGCGAGGTCTTCGGCCTTTGGGTCATCGAGGGCGATGAATCGCTGAACGATGTTCTTCCGTTCGCAAAAGCGGGCCTGAAGGAGCGGGTATTTGTGACACCGGATATGAGCCCGTATAAGAAGCGCAAGGTGCGTATCCTCAACGGCGCACACACCGGCTTTGTGCTGGGTGCTTACCTCTCCGGAGAAAACATCGTGCGTGACTGCATGCACGACGAAACCATCAAGGGCTTTATGAACAAGATGCTCTATGACGAGGTAATTCCGACCCTCCCGCTGGACAAGGACGACCTGCTGGCGTTCGCATCCGCAGTGCAGGATCGTTTCAATAACCCGTTCGTGGATCACGAGCTGATGAGCATTTCCCTGAACTCGACCTCTAAGTGGAAAGCCCGCAATATGCCGTCCTTCCTTGAGTACATCGAACTGAAAGGAGAGCTGCCGATCTGCCTGACCACTTCTCTGGCGGCGTACATTGCCTTCTACAGCAACGACATCCAGGAGCTGACCGACAAGGGTCTTGTCTGCAAACGTCCGGCAGGAAATGAGTATGTAGTAAGCGACGACCGCTGGGCGCTGGAGTTCTATTATGAGCATAGAGCGGACAGCGCGGAAGACCTGGTACACGCGGTTCTGACCAACGAGAAAATGTGGGGACAGGATCTGAGTGCGATCGCCGGACTGGAAGCAAAGGTGGTTGAAATCTTAAAGACAATCCGCACGGAAGGCGCAAAGGCAGCGTATGCAGCGTGTCTGTAATGCAAGGCGCTGGATGGTCCTGCGTGCCAGTGGCACGCGCTTAGGACCGACCGAAGCGAAGCGGAGATTCGATCGTGCGTCAGTACGGAGAAATTCATAGTATTACATAAAATGATTCGAGCGACAAAAGGGATATGATACCACGGTTCCCAAGGTCAAGAATAGAAACGCAAGCGTTCCATTCCTGACCTTTTGTCTCTTGTATCATAAAATGAGGGAGAAGCACCATGAATACAATAAAAACAATACAAATTGCCCCGACCGATAACGTCGCGGTAGCCCTCCACCCGATCGCCAGGGGCGAACAGCTGGAGGTGGAAGGTCAGACGATTACGGCTTTGGAGGACATCCCGCAGGGGCATAAGATTGCCCTCCGCGCGATCAAAGAAGGAGGGGATGTCATAAAATACGGGTTCCCGATCGGCCACGCGACGAGCGACGCGGCAGCGGGTACCTGGATGCACACCCACAATGTCAAAACGAACCTTTCCGGGGAAGTCGAGTATACGTATCAGCCGATGCTGGACTACCCGCAGCCGGTCGAGCCGGAGCTGTTTTCCGGTTTTCGCAGAAAGGACGGGCGGGCAGCGATCCGCAACGAGATCTGGATCATCCCGACCGTAGGCTGCGTCAATGACATCGCAAAAAATCTGGTGAAAGAAAATCAGGATCTGGTAACGGGAACCATCGACGGACTGTATGCCTTTACGCACCCGTTCGGCTGCAGCCAGACCGGCGCAGACCATGCACAGACCAGAAAGCTTCTGGCGGCGCTGGCACGGCATCCGAATGCGGCGGCCGTGCTGGTACTCAGCCTTGGCTGTGAGAACCTGACGCATGAGCAGTTCCTTGCGGAGCTGGGAGAGTACGACGCGGACCGCGTGAAATTCCTGACCT
Organism: Lachnospiraceae bacterium; assembly: GCA_021205305.1. GTDB lineage: Bacteria > Bacillota > Clostridia > Lachnospirales > Lachnospiraceae > Choladousia. Next base: position 2,552 of record JAJPXU010000087.1, on the reverse strand, counting down.
GCCAGGACGTAGAGGATGAATACGAAGCAGGCCGCGTCCTTCTTACGCAGTGTGTCGAATACGCGGCACAGTTTGTAAGAGAGCCGATCCCGGTGAGCGAGCTGGTGGTCGGTATGAAATGCGGCGGCTCCGACGGCCTGTCCGGAATCACGGCGAACCCGACGGTTGGCCGCTTCAGCGATATGATGACCGCCCGCGGCGGTTCTACTGTATTGACGGAGGTGCCGGAAATGTTCGGCGCGGAGGGCTTCCTGATGAACCGCTGTGCGGATGAGAAGATCTTTGAAAAAGCCGTAAATATGATTAATGGCTTCAAGAATTACTTCCTCAGCCACAACGAGGTCGTCTACGAGAACCCAAGCCCCGGCAACAAACAGGGCGGCATCACGACCCTCGAGGACAAATCCTGCGGCTGTGTACAGAAGGGCGGCACTGCCCCGATCATGGATGTGATCGGCTATGGCGATCCGGTCGTGACCAAAGGGCTGAACATGCTCTACGGCCCGGGCAACGACCTCGTATCCGCCACCGCAATGACCGCGGCAGGAGCGCATCTGATCCTCTTCACAACCGGCCGCGGCACACCCTTTGGGGCACCGGCGCCGACCGTGAAGATCTCGACCAACAGCCAGTTAGCCGCAAAGAAAAAAGGCTGGATCGACTTTGACGCCGGAACCATCGCCGACGGAGAACCAATCGACGCCGCGGCAGAGCGCCTCCTGAAGCTCGTTATCGAAATTGCGAGCGGGCGGCAGACCCTGACCGAGCAGCACGGCTGCCGGGAAATCTCCATCTTTAAAGATGGCGTGGTTCTGTGATAAGGAGAAACTTTAAAATGAACGAATTCTACAAAGCAGTAGTCGATGCGGATGATGCGCCGATTGTGATCTGCGATACCGGACACACAATCGTCTACATGAATCCGACCGCCATAAAAAGATATGAAAAGCGCGGCGGTGAGAAGCTCATCGGCCAATCCATCTTTGACTGCCATAACGCGCACTCCAAAGAGATCATTCTGTCCGTGGTTGAGAAATTTAAGGTCAGTCCTGACTTGAATAAGATCTATACGTATACGAAGAATTGGGACGGCGAGAACAGCGATGTCTATATGGTGGCTTTGAGAAATAAAGATGGGGCATTTATCGGCTACTACGAAAAGCACGAGAGCCGCATCCATGAGCGCGGCTCCCAACGCGAAGCGTTTTAAAATGGGAGCCGCAAGCTGCCGCCGGTGCTGCCTGCCAGTGGCAGGCGTTAAGCACCGACCGGAGCGACAGCGGAGACCCAAGGGAGGGGGCATTACCTTAGGCAGATCGATAGGATGTTAAATGGCGTATGTTGTTTGCCAGGGCTTTTATCTGATTTAGCCGTACGACCTGATTTATACCGTACATATGTAAATCAGGCCGTTCGGCGTTATTATTATTTCGGATTGTAATGATGTGAATTATGTGAAAATGGTTGATTTCCTGTGATAGGTTAAGTTATAATACAAATAGAAATAAGTGCTTTCCTACTTAGCTTTAATTTTTGAGGTAAACAGTTTGGATAGGCAAGACAAAGCTTTGACTTATATTGTTGTTCGGTAGATGTTTTTGCATCAAAAAGACTGGAAGGAGGATCAAACATGGCGAAGGAGTCAACATTACAGGTTAAAATGGATTCTGATGTTCTTAGAAGAGCAGAGTCACTCTATAACAGCAAGGGGACTTCGCTGACAGAAGTTTTGAGATTGTTTACGCTGAAAAGTGTTGAGGAGAATGGCGTTCCTTATGCGATGTCTGCTCCGGCAAGGAAAAATGGACAAAGACTGGGAATTGCAAAAGGAAAATTTAAAGTTCCAGATGATATTGACGTGTATAATGATGAAATAGAGCAGATGTTTTATGGCGGAGGTGAGGAATGAGAGTCTTATTAGACACGCATATTCTGCTTTGGGCATTGACGGATGATCTGAAGCTTCCAGAGGATGCCAAAAAGATTATATCCGACGTGAATAATGAAATTTTCTATAGTTCTGCCTCCATATGGGAAGTAGCAATCAAGCACATGAATCATCCTGATAGCATGCCTGTCTCGGCACATGAATTATCGGATTATTGTAAGGGCGCTGGTTATGAAATGCTGCCTGTGATAGATGAACACGTTTTTTCGCTGGAGACATTGTTTAGAGCGAAGAAAGCCCCACGGCATAATGATCCATTTGACAGAATTATGATAGCTCAGGCGAAAACAGAGGAACTTCAGTTTATTACGCATGATGCATTGCTGCCGTATTATAATGAAGAGTGCATTATGTGGGTATAAATAAAGACAGTCGTTTTATCGAAAAAAACAGAATACAAATATATATTTCACCTGACTCCGCCGTACGACCTGATTTATACTTTGTATATGTAAATCAGGTCGTACGGCGTTATTTTTTACATGACAGAAGTAGATTAAGCCGACTGTTTTTCACAGGCGCTCCTGCAGGTAATACTTTCCGTTTCTTCTAGTACAATGTTTTTAAAATAACTCGACTTTATTTACTTCCTGTGGTATAATAC
>JAJPXU010000137.1 GCA_021205305.1 Lachnospiraceae bacterium | reverse complement strand
AAAAAGAAAAACAGGTAAGAAAAGCGGAAAAAACAGCTTGACAAGGAAAAACTGCTTTCGTATAATATCTCAGTGCGCGTTTTAGATTTTACTATATTGCGCGTATCATTCGGGCAACCACAGAGCACATAGCGTTTCCGGAAGAAGAATGGATGGGACGCAAATAGGAACTCGATTCTATCAGGAGGTGAAAGAAGTAATGCCAACATTTAACCAGTTAGTAAGAAAAGGCAGACAGACATCTGTCAAGAAGTCAACGGCACCGGCACTCCAGAAAGGATACAATTCTCTGCACAAGAAGCAGACGAATACATCCTCACCGCAGAAGAGAGGTGTGTGTACAGCAGTGAAGACCGCTACACCGAAGAAGCCGAACTCAGCGCTGCGTAAGATCGCCAGAGTACGTCTTTCCAACGGTATTGAAGTGACGAGCTATATTCCGGGAGAGGGACACAACCTTCAGGAGCACAGTGTTGTGCTGATCCGTGGAGGCAGAGTAAAGGACCTTCCGGGTACCAGATATCATATCGTCAGAGGTACGCTGGATACCGCGGGCGTTGCTAAGAGAAGACAGGCACGTTCGAAATACGGCGCAAAGAGACCGAAAGAGGCCAAGAAATAATCTCTGAACGGTATCGTAACAAAAGTATCACATGAAAACTGAAATTTGTTTCACCTTATGCGGAGTTCGTATTACCAGGTGGTTGCAGGTTAATATAGAAGTCCAAGCATGAACACGGAGAGAAACAATCGTGAGTACCTGTGATTTAATTTTTAATTAAGGAGGGAAGTAGCGTGCCACGGAAAGGACATATTCAGAAGAGGGACGTATTAGCAGACCCGATCTATGGAAGTAAAGTCGTGACTAAGCTGATTAATAATATCATGCTTGACGGCAAGAAGGGTGTTGCGCAGAAAATTGTATACGGAGCATTCGAGACGATCGAACAGAAGACCGGGAAGCCGGCGATTGAAACCTTTGAGGCGGCGATGAACAATGTAATGCCGGTACTGGAAGTAAAGGCAAGACGTGTCGGCGGTGCCACTTATCAGGTTCCGATCGAGGTGCGGCCGGATCGCCGTCAGGCTCTGGCGCTTCGCTGGATCACCATGTTTTCCCGTAAGAGAGGCGAGAAGACCATGCAGGATCGTCTGGCGAATGAGTTGATGGATGCAGCGAATAATACCGGTGCGTCTGTGAAGAGAAAAGAAGATATGCACAAGATGGCGGAAGCGAACAAGGCTTTTGCGCATTACAGATTCTAAAACAGAGAGCGGCATAGTAATCATGTCATCTCTCTGATGAGGAGGAAAAAATTTTGGCTGGGAGAGAATATCCATTAGAGAGAACCAGAAATATCGGTATCATGGCGCATATCGATGCAGGTAAGACTACATTGACCGAGCGTATTTTGTATTACACAGGTGTGAATTACAAAATCGGCGATACGCACGAAGGTACCGCTACAATGGACTGGATGGAGCAGGAACAGGAAAGAGGTATCACCATTACTTCCGCCGCAACCACATGCCACTGGACGCTTGAAGAAAACTGCAAGCCGAAGCCAGGCGCTCTGGAACATCGTATCAATATTATCGATACCCCGGGGCACGTGGATTTTACGGTTGAGGTAGAGCGTTCTCTGCGTGTTCTGGATGGCGCTGTCGGTGTCTTTTGCGCAAAGGGCGGCGTTGAGCCGCAGTCAGAGAATGTCTGGAGACAGGCGGATACCTACAATGTTCCGCGTATGGCGTTTATTAATAAGATGGATATCATGGGTGCGGATTTCTATGGAGCAGTAGACCAGATCCGCAACAGACTTGGTAAGAATGCGATTATCCTTCAGCTGCCGATTGGCAAGGAGGATGATTTCAAGGGCATTATTGACCTGTTTGAGATGAAAGCCTACATCTACAATGATGATAAGGGCGAAGATATCACGATCACGGATATTCCGGAAGATATGAAGGATGACGCGGAGCTGTATCATGCGGAGTTGATCGAAAAAGCTTGTGAACTTGACGACGATCTTACCATGATGTATTTGGAAGGCGAAGAGCCGACTGTAGAGCAGATGAAGGCAGCACTGAGAAAAGCGACCTGTGAGTGTACGGCTGTTCCGGTTTGCTGCGGAAGTGCTTACCGCAATAAGGGCGTACAGAAGATGCTGGACGCGGTCATTGAATATATGCCGTCCCCAATCGATATCCCGCCGATTAAGGGTACGGATCTGGACGGAAATGAAGTTGTGAGACATTCTTCTGATGACGAGCCGTTCTCTGCGCTGGCATTTAAGATTATGGCGGATCCGTTTGTAGGAAAACTTGCGTTCTTCCGTGTTTATTCCGGAACCATGAATGCTGGTTCCTATGTATTGAACGCGACAAAGGGCAAGAAAGAGCGTGTTGGACGTATTCTGCAGATGCATGCGAATAAGAGAGCGGAACTGACAAAGGTTTACTCCGGCGATATTGCAGCAGCAGTCGGCTTTAAGCTGACAACCACAGGTGATACGATCTGTGATGAGCAGCATCCGGTTATTCTGGAGTCCATGGAATTCCCGGAGCCGGTTATCGAGCTTGCGATTGAGCCGAAGACAAAGGCTGGCCAGGGCAAGATGGGTGAGGCTCTTGCGAAGCTGGCAGAGGAAGACCCGACCTTCCGTGCGCATACAGATCCGGAGACAGGTCAGACCATTATCGCTGGTATGGGTGAGCTCCATCTGGAGATCATCGTAGACCGTCTGCTGCGTGAGTTCAAGGTAGAGGCCAATGTAGGCGCACCGCAGGTTGCTTACAAGGAGACCTTTACGAAAGAAGTTACGGTCGACAGCAAGTATGCGAAGCAGTCCGGCGGCCGTGGCCAGTATGGTCATTGTAAGGTTATCTTCACTCCGATGGATCCGAACGGCGAGGAAACCTTCCAGTTCGAGTCTACCGTTGTCGGCGGCGCGATTCCGAAGGAATACATTCCGGCGGTTGGCGAAGGTATCGAGGAAGCTGCGAAAGCAGGTGTCCTTGGCGGATATCCGGTTCTCGGCGTACACGCGAATGTATATGACGGATCTTACCATGAAGTCGACTCCAGTGAGATGGCGTTCCACATCGCCGGTTCCCTGGCATTCAAGGATGCGATGAAACAGGGCAATCCGGTTCTGCTCGAGCCGATCATGAAGGTCGAGGTAACAATGCCGGAAGAATATATGGGCGATGTTATCGGCGACATCAACTCCCGCCGCGGACGAATCGAGGGCATGGATGACCTCGGCGGCGGCAAGATTGTCAGAGGCTATGTGCCGCTGGCAGAGATGTTTGGTTATTCCACAGACCTTCGTTCCAAGACTCAGGGACGCGGAAACTACTCCATGTTCTTTGAACGCTATGAGCAGGTACCGAAGTCCGTGCAGGAGAAGGTGCTGAGCGAGAAATCGAAATAATCAAAAATACGGAATGATTTTTGAAATGTACCCTGTTTGTGAAATCCCTCTGGGGAAATTAGCAGGCAGGGGATAAAAAGAGCTTAATTTGCATTAGAATATGTAAAAAAAAGCTTGAAAAGCGGGATGTTTTGAAATATAATCAGAGCAGCCTGTATTGATGCGCAAGGGTGAATGAGAAGCTGCAGCCCGCGCTGCATTCGCCTGGCGCGGCAGACAGAAAAAGATTTCTGCCTGAAAGAAAGATTAACTCAGAATCGATTGAATTAAGGAGGACATTCAAAATGGCAAAGGCTAAATTTGAAAGAACAAAACCGCATTGTAACATCGGTACCATCGGTCATGTCGATCATGGTAAAACAACCCTGACTGCTGCAATCACAAAGGTTCTTTCCCACAGAGTTGCAGGAAACGTAGAGACAAGCTTTGATAACATCGATAAGGCTCCGGAAGAGAGAGAGCGTGGTATCACAATTTCTACCGCTCACGTAGAGTATGAGACAGAGCACAGACATTACGCTCACGTTGACTGCCCAGGCCATGCTGACTATGTAAAGAACATGATCACTGGTGCTGCTCAGATGGACGGCGCTATCCTCGTAGTAGCTGCTACGGATGGTGTTATGGCTCAGACAAAGGAGCACATCCTTCTGTCCCGTCAGGTAGGTGTTCCGTATATCGTTGTATTCATGAACAAGTGTGATATGGTTGACGACGAAGAGCTTCTCGAGCTGGTAGATATGGAGATCCGTGAGCTGCTGAACGAGTATGAGTTCCCGGGCGATGATACACCGATCATTCAGGGTTCTGCTCTGAAGGCTCTGGAAGAGCCGGATGGAGAGTGGGGCGACAAGATCATGGAGCTCATGGATGCAGTTGACAGCTGGGTTCCGGATCCGCAGCGTGCTACTGATCAGCCGTTCCTTATGCCGGTTGAGGACGTATTCACCATCACAGGCCGTGGTACGGTTGCTACAGGCCGTGTAGAGCGTGGTACTCTGAAACTGAACGAGGAAGTTGAGATCGTTGGTATCAAGGAAGAGATCCAGAAGACGACCGTTACCGGTATCGAGATGTTCCGTAAGCTGCTTGACTATGCACAGGCTGGCGACAACATCGGTGCTCTTCTTCGTGGTATCAGAAGAACTGATATCGAGCGTGGACAGGTTCTGGTAAAACCGGGCACCATCAAATGCCACACCAAATTCACCGCTCAGGTATACGTACTGACCAAAGACGAGGGTGGCCGTCATACACCGTTCTTCAACAACTATCGTCCGCAGTTCTATTTCAGAACAACCGACGTGACTGGTGTGATCAACCTTCCGGAAGGCACAGAGATGTGCATGCCTGGTGATAACGTAGAGATGACCATCGAGCTGATCCATCCGATCGCTATGGAGCAGGGTCTTACATTCGCTATCCGTGAGGGTGGCCGTACCGTAGGATCAGGCCGTGTGGCTTCCATCATTGCGTAATTGCTACGTAAATCACAAAAAGAATATGAAAAATAGAAGGCTCAGCAGGGGTTACTCTGCTGAGCTTTTTGTGTGCGCACGGCCGCGCAGGGAATATTTCTGGCTAACGCCAGATGTAACCGGCGCGGGCGAGTAGGAGACGGTAAGCTTTCACCTACTCGATTGATGTATTCATTGTAAAGGTCAGGATAATCTGAATAGATAGCGAAACAATTTGATACAATAAGTTACTGAGAAATGTAAAAATGACTTTTCAAAACAACTAATCGATGATATAATAAATAAGTTACCGCACCTAATCTGGTATCAGAGAGGGGGGTGTACATATGCATTCATTGATTTCGATTCTATCCGCCGTTACGGCAAATATAGTCGCCTACTATATTTGCGAATGGCTAGACGGGGATTTTTAGTCGGTAACACTGGCCTGAACGGATGACCTCATCGCTAAGAGGGAGAAAGCCCAGAGTGTTGCAGCACTCTGGGCTTTCGTACTTATGCTCATTGATTTCGTTTGCCTGCACATACTATATCATAGAGCCTTTTTTTTTTCAACCTTTTTTGAAAACTATTTTATTTACATG
>JAJPXU010000168.1 GCA_021205305.1 Lachnospiraceae bacterium | reverse complement strand
TCTTCTTTCTTTTTTTCTTTTAGTGTAACATCTTTTTTGGCATATAGCAAGTTAATTTTGTGTAATTTTACCAGAACATTAAAAACAATTTCAAGTCAGACCCACGTCATGCGCCATATGTTTTTGTCCGATAGGGAAGTTCGGAGAACTTTCCTATTGGATAAAAAGGCACCCCGAAAGGTGCCAGAAAAAAATAGGTGCAATATACGCTTTCATACATAACTTCGCAGCAAATGTAATACTGTCTTAAATAGTTACAGAATTATTTTTTATTCGCCCAGATATGCCTTTTTGATCGATTCATCGTCCATCAGGTCGGTTGCTCTGCCTTCCTGAACGATTTTGCCAGTCTCCAGCACGTAGGCGCGATCGGCGATTCCGAGCGCCTTCTTTGCATTCTGCTCGACCAGAAGCACGGTCGTACCGCTTGCGCTCACACTCTGAATGATGTCAAAAATCTCATTGACGAGAATCGGAGACAGACCCATCGATGGCTCGTCCATGACGATGATGCGCGGATTTGACATCAGCGCACGCCCCATCGCGAGCATCTGCTGCTCACCGCCGGAAAGTGTCCCGGCAACCTGATTTTTGCGCTCCTCCAGACGGGGAAACCGCTTATATACTTTGCCAAGGCTTTCTTCGATTTCATTCTTATCAGAACGGGTATAGGCGCCCATCTTCAGATTCTGGTAAACGGTCAGCTGGGAAAATACCCGGCGGCCTTCCGGTACATGCGCCATCCCCATTTTTACGATCTTATGTGCCGGAGTTTTGGTAATATCCTGCCCTTCAAAAATAACATGGCCTTTTTTCGGCGTAATCAGGCCTGTAATCGTGTGCAGAATCGTGGTCTTTCCGGCGCCGTTTGCCCCAATCAGAGCAATGATCTCTCCCTCATTGACCTCGAAAGAAACCCCTTTGATTGCCTGAATCACGCCATAGAACACTTCCAGGTCTTTTACTTCAAGCATCGCCATTATGCTTTTCTCCTTCCTTCCGTGTAACCGACTTCGAACAAAACGTTTTACTCCGGCAAACCGGAATCCTGTCTTTATGCAGCCGCAAACAAATTCTCACTCGCCAAGATACGCCGTGATCACCTGCGGATCCCGCAGTACAGTCGCCGTCTTGCCCTGAGAGAGCACTTCGCCAAAGTTCAATACCGTCAATTTCTCGCAGATTCCCGCAACAAGCTTCATATCGTGTTCAATCAGCAAAATGGTCACGCCGAAATGGTCGCGCACGAAATGAATGGTCTCCATCAGTTCCTTTGTCTCGTTCGGGTTCATACCGGCCGCCGGTTCGTCCAGAAGCAGCAGCTTTGGATCCGTAGCCAACGCACGCGCAATCTCCAGCTTCCGCTGCCGGCCATAGGGAAGATTCGACGCCTTGTAATCCGCTACGCTGTCCAGATCAAATACCTTCAGCAGCTCCAGCGCTTTCTCATCCATCTCTTTTTCCACCCTTCGGTAAGTCGGCGTATGGAAAATGCTGGAAAACAGTGAATATTTATATTCATTCTGAAGAGCTGCTTTGACGTTATCAAGCACCGGAAGATCCTTGAACAGACGGATATTCTGGAACGTACGGGCGATTCCGCATTTGCAGATCTCTATGGTACTTTTCCCGACAATACTCTCTCCGTCCAAAAGTACGCTGCCCTCGCTTGGCTTGTAAACGCCGGTCAGCAGATTAAAAACGGTCGTCTTGCCCGCTCCGTTCGGGCCAATCAGCCCATAGAGCGCACCCTTTTCAATGGTAAGATCAAGCGCGTTGACCGCGCGCAGTCCGCCGAAAGAGATTCCGAGATTTTTCACCTCTAACATTGCTGCCATATCATTCGCCCTCCTTCGCGGATTTGTGGAAGAAACGGCCCAGGTAGCGCTCACGCAGTTCAAGCGACTTCGGCGCCCAGTTGAAAATCATCATCACAATCAATACGATCGCATAAATCAGCATACGATAGTCGGACAGGAAACGCAGCATTTCCGGAAGCACCGTCAGAATCACAGCTGCAATAATGGAGCCGCGCATGTTCCCAATCCCGCCAAGTACCACAAACACAAGCACAAGAATCGATGTATTGAAATTAAACTTCGACGCCTGCAGGGTGGACAGATTATGCGAATAAAGCGCTCCCGCCGCCCCGGCAAGTGCCGCTGAGATGGTAAAAGCCATCAGCTTATACTTTGTAATGCTAATGCCGATCGACTCCGCCGCAATACGGTTGTCCCGGATCGCCATAATCGCACGGCCGTCACGGGAATTGATCAGGTTCAGCACAATAAACAGCGCCACCAGAATCAAAATCACCCCGGCCACAAAAGTCGAACATTTCGGAATGTTCGTGATTCCCTGCGGGCCGCCCAGGATGATCTGTCCATCCGCCTCCATATTCAGGGAAAACTGATCCTGCGTAGAAACGTGAAAACCATTGCTGTCGAGTCCGATATAAAAAATATTAATGACGTTTTTGATAATCTCACCAAACGCCAGCGTCACAATCGCCAGATAGTCGCCGCGCAGGCGCAGTACCGGAATACCAATCAACAGGCCAAAGACTGCGGCTACCGCCGCCCCGATCAGAACCGCCAGCAGAAAGCGCAGCGGCACAAACGTGATAACATCAACGGTACATTTTGAGAAAAAAGCGCTCGCAAACGCGCCGACACACATAAACCCGGCATGTCCCAGGCTCAGCTCGCCGGAAATACCGACCACCAGGTTCAATGAGATCGCAAGCACCACATAAACGCAGATCGGAACCAGCAGACCAGTCAGCAGACTGGAAAGATTTCCGGATGTTTTCCACACCTGCATAATGGCAAAGGCAATAATCACCATAGCATAGGTGATCATGTTGCTTTTGAAATTCTTTTTCTTCATTCTCTCTACTATTTCCATGCGCGCGCCTCTATACTTTCTCTTGAATCTTCTTGCCAAACAGTCCGGTCGGCTTTACCAGAAGCACAACAATCAGCACTCCGAACACAATCGCGTCCGACAGCTGCGATGAAATATACGCTTTCGCCAGAATCTCGATTACGCCAAGCAGAATTCCGCCGACCATCGCGCCCGGGATGGATCCGATCCCGCCGAAGACAGCTGCCACAAATGCCTTAATGCCGGGCATGGAGCCTGTATACGGAGTCAGAGACGGATAAGCGGAGCAAAGCAGCACACCCGCAATCGCAGCCAGACCGGAGCCAATCGCGAATGTCAGCGCAATCGTGCCATTCACATTGATTCCCATCAGCTGCGCGGCGCCTTTATCTTCAGAAACCGCCAGCATCGCCTGTCCTGGTTTGGATTTGTTTATGAATATAGTCAGAACTACCATGATAATTATACAGCTCGCGATTGTCACAATCGTAGTGCCGGATATGGTCAGCGCACCGTCAAACAGCTTTACATTCGACAGAGTTACCACAGACTGGAAACTCTTCGGCGTGGAGCCGAAAATGAGCAGAACAACGTTCTGTAAAAAATAGCTGACACCGATCGCCGTAATCAAAACAGCCAGTGGAGACGCAGCTTCCAAAAGCGGCCGATACGCAATCGTCTCAATCGCAATTCCCAGCACTGTACATACCACAATAGCCACAAGCACCGCCATCAGCGGGCTGCCGCCATAATACATCATGATCGAAAACGCTGCGTAGCCGCCGACCATAATCACGTCCCCGTGTGCAAAATTCAGCATTTTCGCAATACCATATACCATGGTATAGCCAAGTGCGATTATGGCATATACACTGCCGAGGCTGATACCATTTACCAGATAAGAAATAAAACTCATGGGACACCTCTATTTTCCCTGTTCGTAACTGTTCAGTACCTTCACAGTTACCCCTGTTCTTAAAATGACCGGAGAGAAGCGCAAATTCGAACACAACATAAACAGCAATATTTTTTGCCCGCCGCAGCGCTTCATACCAGAAAACAGGGGGCTGCCCGCTGCAACCCCCTGTCGGGTCATTTTAAGTTTTTATAAATGACTTCATTTTCAGTTGGAACCGGAACCCGCCAGGCGAATCCGATTATGCAGAATCATTCCAATTACAGTCCTACGTAAACGCCGTCCTGGATCACAACTGCCTTCGGGCTCTTGGAGACTTCTCCGTCCTCATCCCAGGTCATGCCGCTGCCGGTCAGGCCGTCCATGGAGATCTCAAGCATCGCTGCCTGCAGCGCGTCGCTGATCGTAGAAGCATCTGCGCTCGGATCCAGGTCTGTGGTTGCCAGAGCGGTCGCGATCGCGTATACACAGTCATAACCATCTGCCGCGAACTGATTCGGAACCTCACCATAGAGATCCTGATAGGTCGCTACGAAGGTCTGAGTCAGCTCGTCCTCAGCATCTGCGGAGAACGGAGTCAGAAGCATAACGCCTTCAGCCAGAGACAGGTCAAAGCCTTCTACGGAAAGGATACCATCCATACCGTCTACACCAAACCACAGCGGGCTGTACTCCAGAGCCGCAGCCTGTGTGAATACGATAGAAGCCTCATTGTAATAGAACGGAAGGAATACCAGCTCTGCTCCCGCATCGATCATCGCCTGAATCTGTGCGGAGAAATCGGTCTTGCTGTCCGATGTAAATGCCTCAGCTGCTACGATCTCGAAGTCCTGATTCTCAGCTTCTGTACGGAAGGTAGCGTAGATACCGGATGAATATACGTCAGAACTGTCATAGATCACGCCGACCTTTGTCACATCCAGATTCTCTCCGATATACTGTGCGGAAGCAGTACCCTGTGCCGGGTCTGTAAAGCACATACGGAACTCATTGGTGCCATAGCTGATGCACTCTTCTGCGGATGCAGACGGGGTGATCATGAACATATTATCCTCTGCTGCAAGCGGAGCAACCGCCAGGCAGGGAGCCGTCGTAACGGTGCCGACCAGAGCCTGCATACCCCAGTCCTTCAGGGTGTTGTACGCGTTAACAGACTTCTCTGAGTCATGCTCATCGTCCTGTGCGTTGAACTCAATCTGATAACCATTGATGCCGCCTGCCGCGTTGATCTCATCAACCGCAATCTGTGCGCCGTTCATTGCCGCAGAACCATATGCGGATGCCGCGCCGGTGATCGGTCCGATACCGCCGATCTTCCAGGTCAGTTCCTCATCAGCAGATGCCACTGTGCCGAAGCAGCCAGCTACCATTGCGCCGCAGAGAGCCAGGCTAAGTGCTTTCTTGAATTTCATAATAAGTACCTCCTCTTAATAATTCGGGAACATCCGGTGCGTTCTTTTCATATAGAATACGCCCGAAAAACCCTGATACAGTGAACTATACTGTTTTCAAAGGTATTTGTCAAGAAAAAATGCATTTTTTGTGAAAACAGTGAAATGAAAATTTAAATTCCACAACTCGGGGGTACAAGTGGAATTCAGTCTTACTCAAAATTCCACTTGTATTTCCGGCGTTCGCAGCAAAAACCTAGTGGAAATCAGTCTTACACCATATGGCCTACCCAATTCTACTGGGTAAATGATGGCGTAAATGGAATGAAGTTTTACTCCTTGACTGTGCTTTTAATCCCTGAAAGAGTGAAATCCACCGGAAAATCACAAATTTTGGTGTGGAAATAAACTTTTCACTTCAGCTTTTTTCTTCTTACTGAAGTGAAAAAGTAAATTCCACTCCGAAAGGGGCAAAGTTGAATTTAGTC
>JAJPXU010000118.1 GCA_021205305.1 Lachnospiraceae bacterium | reverse complement strand
CCTACCTTTATAGGACGCAAACCCCTTTTAAACATCAGATTTATATCATTTTAAAATACTTCAATACCTCCGTAATCGCAACCTCTTTCTCCGGCGGACACTTCAGCTGTCTGGAATCCTCGCTTTTCGGTTTGTTGTAGCACTCCTGCTCGACGATTCCATACTTCTGCTTGACCTGCGCGATGTAAAGATTGCTGACATTCAATCCGCTATACTCCAAGACATACGCCTTAATTTCCTCATAGGTCGCTTTCTTCTCCGCCACCGTCACATCCATCTCATCCATGTGCAGCTCTACCTCGACGTGATGCTTTGAACGAAGTTTGGACAATAAACATACACATACTTATATTATTCCAATTTTCGAAGAAAAGTAAACAGGTTTTATGTGCGTTTTCAATAAAAATAAGGCCTGTCGGTATTTTCAAAACCGTCAGGCCACATTATTATTTAACAACTCTTTTCCAAACTTTCCTTATAAGCCGTCCCCCACGCCTCCATAGCGTCAAGGATGGGGTTCATTGACTTCCCCAATTCACTAAGAGAATACTCTACTCTCGGCGGAACCTCAGCATAAACAGTACGAATCACAATCCCATCATCTTCCATAGACCGCAGGCTGTCTGTCAAGACCTTCTGGCTGATTCCCTCCAAATCGCGCCGCAGTTCATTAAACCGCCAGGAACGAGAACGCAGGTTTCGCAATATCAGCAGCTTCCATTTACTTCCTATCAATTCAACCGTCGTTGCCACCGGGCAAGCCGGAAGCTCGTCTTTTGTCTTCATAAAAGCACCCCGCATTCTATTTTCTTCTAACATTAAATTCGAGTATTACACTCGAATTATAATGCAGCATGCCATCAAAATCAACAGAATAAATATGAAGTTTCTACAGGAAAACTCCCGGAAAATCCAAAGGTCACCTTTTTGTGACTATGTAATAAAAAGGTGCGTACTTGTTTGCCCCCAGACGCTTAAGTATAATCATAATTACAGAGAGCAAGACAGCTCCTGAATACAAATTCGGAGGTAAACGACAATGGCACTTTCTAATCTGTCTGGATGGAAGAACGAGACATCTGCTGCTTCCTGTGGTACGGCCTGTGGAGCATCAGACAAGCCGGAAGAAAAACCCGCAGCCTGTGGTTCCGCCTGCGGCGCTGGTGACAAGTCTGCCGAAACGCCTGCGGCATGTGGCTCTGCTTGTGGCGCGGCGGACAAGCCCGCCGAAGCTCCTGCAGCTTGCGGTTCTGCCTGTGGTGCGGCTGACAAACCGGCTGAAACTCCTGCAGCTTGCGGTTCTGCCTGCGGTGCGGCCGACAAGCCTGCTGAAACGCCTGCAGCCTGCGGCTCCGCTTGCGGTGCTGGTGACAAGTAATTCTGTCTGCGAGCCAATCGCCTGATGAACCGGTATCCATATATTAAATATCGGTTCATCAGGCACCTGCGAAACAATATCCGTTCATCGGATTTTACGATATAAACCCAAAGGAGACCATGCTTTATGAAACAGTATTTTTCTTTTCAATGGCATATTACAGACGAATGCGATCAGCGGTGCAAGCACTGCTACATCTTCTCCGAAAACGTCTGCAAAAAGCTGGATGCTATGAACTGGGAGCAGATGCAGGACACGTTTTACAACTGTCTGGACTTCTGCGAGGTGTATCACCGTCTGCCGTATTTTTATATCACCGGCGGCGATCCCATCCTTCACCCGGACTTCTGGAAGCTGCTGGGGCTGATGAAAGAGCATGGCATTCCCTTTACCATTCTCGGCAATCCGTTTCATCTGACGGATGAGGTGTGCCGCCGTCTGAAAGAGTATGGCTGCCAGAAGTACCAGCTTTCCATTGACGGAATGCAGGAAACACACGACTGGTTTCGTAAGCCCGGCTCCTTTGACATTACACTGGAAAAGATCGGCTGCATCAACCGGGCGGGCATTCGCAGCGTGATCATGACCACCGTTTCCGGCACAAACATTGATGAAGTACCTGACATCATTGACGCAGTTGTTGCAGCCGGGGCGAATGTGTTTGCCTTTGCCCGCTACTGCCCGACATCGGAGGAGAAGGACACCGGCATCGAACCACTCCGCTACCGGAAGCTGCTGGCAGACTGCGACCGGAAATTCAAAGAGTATGAAGCCGCCGGGTGCCAGACTTACTTCAACAAAAAGGATCATCTCTGGACGCTCTACGAGTACGAGACGGGCGCGTTCAAAATCCCCGAAACCGTGGAGAGGAGCCTCGCTATGCAAAATCTTGCTGCGCAAGATGGCTCGGCCTGCGTTCTCGATTCGCTTTGCGAATCGGGACAAATCATGATTTACGGAGGCTGCAACTGTGGCAACTGTCACCTGACCATCCTGCCCACCGGAGATGTATATGCCTGCCGCCGGGTGCAAAACAGCAAGGTCGGCAACGTGTTTGAAGACCGTCTGGCGGACCTTTGGGTCTGCGAGATGGAGCGGTACCGGGAGTATACGAAATTTGAGAAATGCTCCAGATGTAAGCTTCTGTCGTTCTGCCGGGGCTGCCCCGCTGTGGCCAGCGGGAAGGACGGAAACTTCTATGCTGCTGACCCGCAGTGTTGGGCAGATGAAACCAGCGGATTATAGTGAACGACAAAATTCTTTTGTCATTCACTATAAAAGATGCACACAGACGCGCAGGGAATGGCTGCTTTGCATTGGTCATAAGGAATCCTCCGACTTCGTCGGCATCTTCGCTGCCGCTTCGGTCGGTGCTTAACGCGTGCCACTGGCACGCAGCACCCTTATGACATACCTCGCGTCTGGCGCAAAGTAAAACGACTTACGTCGTTTATTATATTTTGAGGGCTTGATGATTATGGATAAGAAAATGAAAGCTGTGGTGCTTACAGAGCCAACGGATGCAGATAAAGTTACATTGACGGAAATGGAGATTCCGAAAGCAAAACCCGGCTGGGTACTGGTGAAGGTGAAAGCCTTTGGTTTGAATCATTCCGAACAGATTTTGCGCCTGAATGAAATCCGGGCAGATTATATTCAGAAGCTTTACTGCATGGGGTTCCCTTTTTGAGTGCTTACAGCTAAAGGCTGAAGATACGCTGCTTGTTCGCGGCGCAACCTGCGCGCTGGGCTATGCGGCGATTCAGATCGCAAAGGCGCTTGGGTGTAAAGTCATTGCCACAACACACCGGAAAAACAAGCTGACGCTGCTTCACGATGCAGACGAGGCGCTCCTTGATACCGGGGAACTTGCGGGAACGATTCACGGTGTAACCAGGGCATTGGAACTGGTCGGCCCTAAGACGCTGTCCGATACCCTGCGTACAGTAGAAAAAGGCGGCATTGTGTGCAACACCGGCGTCTTAGGGGGCGTATATACCCTGAACAATTTTGATCCCATCAAATTCATTCCCAATGGGGTGTATTTGACCGGATTTTTCTCAAACTATCCGACACAGGACATCATGCGGGACATTTTCCGTTTCATCGAAGACCATGAGATCACACCGAAAATCGGTGCAGCATACCCGTTCGGGCGGATTTCGGAGGCTCTGTATGATATGGATCACCATAAGGTCAATGGCAAGATTGTCGTTACAGTATAAAGGCGATGACAGATATACAGGAAGGAGATAATCTATGGATGCAGCTACCTGTTTGAAAAAGTGTGAGTTGGTCGGTGTGCTGGCCTTTGCAACAACAGGAAAAAACGGAGAACCGCAAATACGCAATATCAGTGCGATTCATTATGAACCGGATGCGATTTATTTTTTTACAGCAAGAGGAAAGGATTTCTGTTCAGAACTAAAAGAGGACGGACGTGTCCAGATTCTTGCATATACTCGCTTCAAGGAAACCATCCGGGTGTCTGGAAAGGCAGTTATAGCTGAAGATCAGGCAAAGTGGATTAATACCATTTTTGAAGAACAACCGTATCTTTCCAATGTATATCCGGGTGATACCAGAAGTATTGGCATTGTATTCTGTGTAAAGGATATGGAAATCGAATATTTTAATCTTGGTGTCAGGCCAATTTTTCGGGAAACTTATACCGTAGGAAATGGGAACGCACATCAGAAAGGATACCGGATTTCAGATAATTGTATAGGATGCGGCACCTGCGCTTCCGTCTGTCCACAGCAGATCATCAAAGAAGGGATGCCTTACAGAATCACTCAGGAGAACTGCCTTCACTGCGGCAACTGTTTTGAAAACTGCCCGGTAAATGCAATCGAAAGATTGGGGTAATATGAAACAGGATGAGCGAAGAATTTATTTAATCAGAGCGCTTCTTTCGGAGGAAGCGCAATATCGGGACATGGAAATCCCCACGGATATACAACAGCAGAAACGGCTCCTGCGGGCGCTGTTTAATGTACGGATGCCGAAGCCGGTCAGTCAGGAATTTTTAACAGTGCAGGACGCCTATTTACAGGAGACGACCCGGCAGAAAGGCATTACTGATATTGCCGACCTGGTTCCGGTGCAGGAAGGTATTTACCTCTGGCAGGGGGACATCACAACTTTACGCTGTGGCGCTATTGCCAACGCTGCCAATTCTCAGATGCTGGGGTGCTTCTGCCCCAACCACGGCTGCATTGACAACGCCATCCACACCTATGCGGGGGTTCAGC
This sequence comes from Lachnospiraceae bacterium, assembly GCA_021205305.1. GTDB lineage: Bacteria > Bacillota > Clostridia > Lachnospirales > Lachnospiraceae > Choladousia. The sequence goes on along the minus strand of JAJPXU010000118.1, from coordinate 1,102 downwards.
TCCGGGCAGCCTGTGCTGAGCTGATGGAGCGTCAGGGGCACGAAGAAGAAACCGGCAGAGCAAAGCTCACGCCTGCGTTTAATCTTCCCAGTAATTCTGTGCTTCATACCGTCGGCCCTATCGTTGGCCATTGGTTGACAGCCAGGGACAAAATGCTGCTGGCCTCCTGTTACCGTTCCTGCCTGGAACTTGCGGAGCAAAACAATATTAGGAGCGTTGCGTTCTGTTGCATCTCCACCGGGGAATTTCACTTTCCCAACGATAAGGCGGCGGAAATCGCCGTCCATACCGTGAAGGAATACAAAGAACAAACCCACAGCAAAATCGAGGTAATCTTCAATGTTTTTAAAGACATCGACTTACAAATCTACAGAGAACTCCTTACGGCAGATTGAGCAGTTAAAATCCGCTCTGGACAAAGCAGATGCCGTTGTGATCGGAGCTGGTGCGGGGCTTTCTACATCGGCAGGATTTGTGTATAATGGAGAGCGGTTCAGGAAATATTTTTCTGACTTTGAAGCGAAGTATGGTTTCCACGATATGTACTCCGGCGGGTTCTATCCCTATGATATGCTGGAAGAGCATTGGGCATACTGGAGCCGATATATCTATGTCAACCGATATGTGGATGCGCCAAAACCAGTTTATCAGGAATTGCTTTCATTGGTAAAGGATAAAGATTATTTTGTCCTGACCACGAATGTAGACCACTGTTTTCAGAAAGCGGGATTTGACAAAAAGAGGCTCTTTTACACCCAGGGGGATTATGGGCTGTTCCAATGCTCCGAACCGTGCCATCAGAAAACCTACGACAACGAAGATACCATCCGGCAGATGGTAAAACAGCAGCGGGATATGAAAATCCCGTCAGAACTGATTCCCCGCTGTCCGGTCTGCGGCAAGCCGATGACGATGAATCTGCGCAGCGATGATACCTTTGTGGAAGATGAAGGCTGGCATGAGGCGGCAGAACGCTACTCGCTGTTCCTCCGCCGTCATGAAGGAATGCAGACGCTGTTCCTGGAACTCGGAGTCGGCTATAACACGCCGGTGTTGTATTCTTTGCGCACCAGAAGCAGATCAACAAATAATGATATTAAAC
>JAJPXU010000144.1 GCA_021205305.1 Lachnospiraceae bacterium | reverse complement strand
CTTAATAACTTTTTAATATTTTATGGAAAGGAGTTATGATCTATGAAAAAAGCAATCGCTTTTGTAATGGCAGCTGCTCTGGCACTTACGCCACTGTCCGCGGGTACGGTTCTGGCTGCGGAGAATGGCCAGAATTCGATGATGCCGGGAGGAGATGGCGGATCCGGAATGGGAGACGGGGGCGGCCAGATGGGCGGCAGCAGTTCCAGTTCTGCGGATATTACCTATTCGGCTGTCCTGCAGGTGACGGATACACAAACACTCAGCGGTGTTTCTTACACAAGTTCCTCTTCGGATGAGAGTGTGATCCTTGTTTCGGATGGGGGCGTTCTGACATTGGCGGATTCTACATTGACGAAGTCTTCCGGTGCCAGCAGCAACACGGAAGACTCGGAGTTTTATGGCGTAAACGCGGGGTTCCTGGTGCTGGAAGGTTCGACTGCTACGATTACCGGCACAACGATCTCTACCTCGGCGACGGGCAGCAACGCAGTTTTCGCGACGGGGACGGATGCGAAAATCTATATCAGTGATTCAACGATTACGACGACCGGGAGTAGTTCTGCCAGGGGGCTGGATGCGACTTATGGCGGATATATCAATGCTTCGAACGTGACGATCGTGACGCAGGGAGGTTCCTGCGCGGCCGTGGCGACGGATCGCGGCGGCGGGACCGTGGTTGTCACTGGTTCGGATTTACAGACAAACGGTTCCGGATCGCCGGTGATCTACACAACAGGCGATATCAGCGTGTCGGATTCGACCGGTACAGCTACAGCAGCGCAGCTGGTTGTCGTGGAAGGCAAAAATTCCGCCACGGTAAGCGGAAGTACGATTAACGCGACCGGCAGCGGAAACCGCGGGACGACGGATGTCTGCGGAATTATGATTTATCAGTCACAGTCCGGTGATGCGGAGGAAGGTACCGGTACATTTACTGCATCTGACTCGACTTTGACGATTGTGTCGAGTTCTTCTTATTATAGTAGCGCCCCGATGTTTTTTATCACCAATACAGATGCGGTGATAAACCTGTCGAATACCACGCTTTCCTTTGGCAGTGGGATTCTTCTGGACGCGGAAGGCACATCCGAGTGGGGAACCAGCGGCTCGAATGGAGGTAACGTCACGTTCAATGCCACGAATCAGACGCTGGAGGGCGATATTGTCCTTGATTCCATTTCATCACTGGCGCTGAGCCTGACAAGCGCTTCCTCCTATACGGGTACGCTCAACGGAGCAAATACCGCTTCTGGTGTTTCGCTGACGCTGGATTCATCCTCTAAAATTTCGCTGACGGGCGATTCTTATGTGACATCCTTATCAGATGCAGATTCGACCTACAGCAACATCAATCTGAACGGTTATACTTTATATGTAAACGGCGTGGCTCTCGAAGTGGATGCGACCGCGCAGACAGAATCCGAGGCGGAGACAGAGGCGGTAACCGAGGCGGAAACTTCTGCGGACAGCACGACAGACGGCAGCACGAGCGAGACGGACAGCAGCGTTTCCGACAGCACAAGCGGGACAGACAGTGAGACTTCCGGTACAACAACCACCGGGACCTCTCTTGCGGTGGGGACACAGATTACCAAGGGAAGCTATGTCTATACCGTGACGGCCGCAAATCAGGTTCAGGTGACCAGTCTGACTGCTTCCGGAAAACAGAAGACGAAGCTGACTGTTCCGGCGACCATTACCTATGAAGACGCTGTTTATGCTGTGACATCCATTGCAGCCCGGGCATACAAGGGTCATTCGACCCTTACCAGAGTGGTTGTCGGTGAGAATGTAACATCAATCGGAAGCGCAGCGTTCGCAAACTGTACAAAACTTACCAGTGTGGAGGGGATGGCTGGCGTCACCAGCATCGGAGCAAAGGCATTTTACGGCTGTACGTCTCTGGTACGGGTTGGGACGGTGAAAGATACCGTGACGCTGTCAAAAGTAAAAACCATCGGCGCAAGCGCTTTCTATGGCTGCTCCTCATTGACGGTGGTCAACCTTACCTCTAAAAAGCTTGTGAGTATCGGGGCAAAGGCATTCTGCAACTGTACGTCTCTGACGAGCTTTGTGAGCAAATCCGCGAAGCTGAAAAGCATCGGGACAAAAGCGTTCTATAATACGGCAAAATTGTCTTCCTTCAAAATATATACAACACTGCTTACCAGTGAAAATGTAGGCGCAAAGGCATTCACAAAGATATACAGCGGCTGCACATTCAAAGTGCCGTCCTCTGTAGCGACCGCCTATACAACCCTGTTCCAGGCGAAGGGAGCAGGAAAGAATATCTCAGTGAAGAAAATCTCTGCGTAAGAATGAAGTGATATAAAATCGAGCAGGAGACGGTGTGCCGAATCCTGCTCGATTTTTTTTGTGAATTGTTTCTTTTTTGAATAAAATATGCAATGAAGGCTTGTTTACAAAAATAAATGTGATAAAATGGAGATACCAAATTAAAACAAAAGGAGAGCATAATCATGGCTGAGGAAATGCAGGTAAAAATTCAGGAAATGGGTGTGGTGCCGGTAGTGGTGCTTGAAAACGCGGCGGATGCCGAGCCGTTGGCAAAGGCGCTTTGCGAAGGCGGACTTCCGTGCGCGGAGGTGACATTCCGCACCGCGGCGGCAGAGGAGAGCATCCGCATCATGGCGCAGGCGTATCCGGATATGCTGATTGGCGCGGGTACTGTGCTGACAAAAGACCAGGTAGACCGTGCGGTAGCCGCCGGCGCGAAGTTTATCGTGAGCCCAGGCTTTGATCCGGAGATTGTGGACTATTGTCTGGAAAAGGAAATCCCGGTATTTCCAGGCTGTGTGACGCCGTCTGAGGTGGCGCAGGCCGTGAAGCGCGGCCTGAAGGTCGTGAAGTTCTTCCCTGCAGAGCAGTTTGGTGGTGTGAACACGATCAAAGCACTGTCCGCACCGTATGTGGGACTGAAGTTCATGCCGACTGGCGGTGTCAATGCGGGCAACCTTAAGAGCTATCTCACTTGCCCGGCCATCATCGCCTGCGGCGGCAGCTGGATGGTGAAGGGTGCGCTGATTAAGGAAGGAAAGTTTGACGAGATTCGCACGATGACTGCGGAAGCGGCTGCCCTGGTAAAGGAAATCCGTGGCTGAGCTGTTATGCTTCACAACTGCGCTGTGAAAGCAACGCTGAATTTTTTTGGAAAAGAAACATAATGGCTGCTTGTTGCCTAGAAACAGAATCGTTCGCATATTGTGCGGAACGTTAGAAGCTGTCGGAAAATAACTTGTGCAGCAAGATGCAGGAATTATTGATTGGCGGGTTCTTACAGGAGCCAGGAGAGCGGATACCCGGCATGAGGACAAGAAGGAGGGAACACCAGCATGGCTGAACAGGAAAAATATGTGGCATACGTTGGCACCTACACGCATGGAAGCAGTATCGGCATCCATATCTATGATCTTGACGTGGAAGCCGGGCATATGACAGAGCGGGAAGTGATCCCGGTCAACAATGCGTCGCATATGACGAAATCTTACAATGGAAAGTACCTGTACTCGATCGCGGATGAGGGCGTGGAGGTACTTAAGATCCTGCCGGACGGCGGACTGTCTCCGATCAACGAGGTCGGCATCGACGGGATGCGCGGCTGCTACCTGTCCGCGGACCATACCGGGCGTTTTCTCTTTGTGGGAGGCTATCATGACGGAAAAGTGACTGTCGTGCATACGCATAAGACCGGCCGCCTGGGTTCAGTGATGGACGGTGTATTCCACAAGGGCCTGGGGCTTGGCAGTGTCGCGGGACGGAATTTTCTCCCGCATGTCAGTTGTGTGATCCCGACGCCGGATGACAAATATCTCTGCGCGGTGGACAATGGCATCGATCAGGTCAAAATTTATCAGGTCAATGAAAAGACCGGCAAGCTGAAGCTGTTTGATATTTTGCGCTGCAAGCTGGATTCCGGTCCCCGTCTGCTTGCTTTTGGCAAAGATGGGAGATACGCGTACATCAATTGTGACATGACAAATGAGATATGCGTGTACCGCTATGATGGTTCCGGAAAATCACCGGAATTCGAGCTGGTGCAGACGGTAAACACGCTGCGCGACACGACGACCATCGGCAGCGCCTGCTGCGGAATGAAGATTTCTCCAAGCGGGAAATATCTGTATGCGTCCAATGCGGGAGAAAATACGGCTGCGGTCTTTGCGATCGACCAGGAGAGCGGAATGCTGACGCGGCTGTGCTGTCTGCCGATCAGCGGAGAGTACCCGAAAGACCTCGACGTATTCCCCGGTGAGAAAACGCTTGTTGTGCTGAACCACGAGACAAACGATATCCGCTTCTTTACGATCGATTACGAGAAAGGGCTGCTCATCATGAAAGGGCGTCCGCTGCAGATTGATACGCCGAACTGTATTTTGATTTCGAAGGTGGAGTAGGATTTGCAGCAACAGATTTTATAAATACCGACCAAAAGCAAAAATAAATCAGTAAAACTCCGTATACCTGTGTTTCAGCACCGATATACGGAGTTTTTTGATGCGCACGGCCGGCGCGGGCGAGCAGGAGACAGAAGCCCGCCTCCTACTCGATCGCAGGGTCGGCGCAATACCTTGAGCAATTACTCGCCCCATATTTTTTTGAGATAACGCATCTGTGAGGTCATCGCCAGCAGCAGATGATCGACGAGTGTGATCGCGGTCATTGCCTCGACAACCGGTACGGCTCTCGCTACGACGATGGGGTCATGTCTGCCGTGAATGGTTTCTACATGACACTGCCCGTCCTTGCCCAGCATACTTTGCGGCTGTGCGATGGAAGGGGTCGGCTTAAAGGAGGCCCGCAGAAAAAGCGGTGAGCCGTCGCTGATCCCGCCAAGAATTCCGCCGCTGTGGTTTGCGGCTTTATAGGGGACACCTTCATCACCGCAGAGATAAGTGTCATTGTTTTCGGAACCTTTTGCCATCCGCACGGCGGTACCATCGCCGATCTCTACCGCTTTCACCGCGCCGATGGACATCAGCGCCTGTGCTAGAGTGGCGTCGAGTTTTTCAAAACATGGCTCTCCAAGCCCGGCGGGCAGATGTTCCACGATACATTCGACCGCACCGCCGCTCGAATCCTGTGAGCGGATGCATTCCTCCAGCCAGGCAAGCGCCCGTTCCGTGGCCTGCGGATCCGGCATACGCACCGGACTTTCCTCGGCATACGCAAAATCTATGGATGTCCGGTCAATCTCCACCGGTCCGATTGCGCTCACATAAGCTTTCACCGTAATGCCAAGCTCTGCGAGCAGCTTTTGTGCCACAGCGCCCGCCGCTACGCGCCCGATCGTTTCTCTTCCGGAAGAACGTCCGCCGCCACGGTAGTCACGGATGCCGTATTTCTGATCGTAAGTATAGTCCGCATGCCCGGGACGGTAAAGCTCCGCTATTGTCCCATAATCCCGCGACCGCTGATCCTGGTTTCGCACCAGCAGAGAGATCGGCGTTCCTGTCGTCAGTCCTTCAAAGACGCCGGAGAGGATCTCCACCTGGTCCGTCTCCGCGCGTGCTGTCGTATAGCGATTTTGGCCGGGGCGCCTTCGGTCAAGCTGCTTCTGAATGTCCTCCTCCGAGAGCGCGATCCCCGCTGGACAGCCGTCGATCACCACGCCGATTCCCTTTCCGTGGGACTCCCCCCAGGTGCTGATTTTGAAGATAGTGCCGTATATGGATCCTGCCATTTTTTCTTCCTTTTCTGCTTAAGATTGTGTTTCCTGATTCGATATTTAGTATAATAGAGATCGGGGAAGTTGACAAGAGATATTTTTTGTGAAAAATAGTTGCATAAAAAATACTACATGGTATAATTAGAATCGAGTAACAAGATAGTGACTTGGAGGGAAAAAACGATGATTATAGAGGTAAGAGCAAAAAA
>JAJPXU010000107.1 GCA_021205305.1 Lachnospiraceae bacterium | reverse complement strand
TGTTAAAGACGCAGGGTATTGTATTGCGCCTTCACTGTTAAGTTAACGACATTGTCCGAAAGTAGAGTATTCACTCACGGAAAGAGGGCATTCGCTGGTCCTCGTGTTGGATAAATTATGCGAATGGGGAAATGAGAATCGAACCACTCCTTTTTGATTTTTTCTCCATCCAGCAGCTATAAGGCATCCAAAATTTTTCTTTTTCATACTCGCCGGGGTCACAGGACATGACCTCGGCCCTTCTTTTTTATTCCAACATTTTGAATGTGAAATTCTTGCTTACTACCAGTTTTTCATAATCTCCAGTATCTCGCTCTCATAATCTTCAAAAATGTCTTCATTGCGTCCGCCATGGCGCAAATTTGTTTCTACGCCACGATCTCCGTCTTCAAATTCCCAGATATGATAAGCCAATCCTCGATACTCGAAGTCAATGCTTCCACAGTCGTCCTCTTCTGAATAATTATAATTCCAGCCGCGTTCCTCTATGAAAGAACGCACTCTTGCTAATCGTGTCTCTCCATCCATAAAAATCCTTTCCTCCTTCTGGACATAACAATATCATTCTTTTCTGCCCGCTTTGTATTACACTTTGGAAAATATATTATACAGTGCCATATAGCCGTTGTTTTCTTCATAAATTAGGGATATCTTAGCACAAAACAAGGGTTACTACAACAGAGCTTCGCGAATAGAATTTTGCAGACTGATGGTTTGATTTTTTATAATTCAGACATATTTCGGTCATATTTTCATGTTAGAAAAAGCGTAGATGTTGGATAGATTCCAACGTCATTTCATAACTCACGCCTGGCAGCTCCCACACGCTGCCAGGCACTCCCTCATTTTCCGAGATTATAATTCCAATATTTTTAAATAGTCTCTTTCCATACAAAAGCGCTCCTCGATCAAAGAAGCACTTTTAATTTGCCCTTCAGCAACTTTCTCCAGTTCGTATGATACGCAATCACATACAGAACAAGGCTTACCGCCGCACCACACACCACATCTATGATCGAATGCTGCTTCACGAATAACGTAGAAATACTGATCAGGATCATCAGCAGTATGATTGCTATCTTACGCCCTCTGTGCTCTGTAAACAGCCTTGACTTCGCGGTCACCAGCGCAATGGAAACAGACGAGGACACATGGATTGACGGACATACGTTGACCGGCGCGTCCACCCCGCGCACCAGATTTACCAGCACACAAAAAATGTTCCTGTTCGTTACTTCTTCGCGGAGATTTAGCCCATTGGGAAACAGCACATAACAGATCAGGCAGAACGTGATCCCGTTAAACATGATAAACCAAAGCTGTTGAAAATCCTCTTTATCACGCAGCATATACCACACGAGCGACAGGAAGAACGCCGGATACCACGCAAAATAAAATACGATAAAATATTCGCAGAATGGAATCGCGTCATCCAACGCACAGTGCAGAATATACTTCGGCTCCATCGTAAAGTCAAGTGCAAAAAACACCACCAGATAGAACACCAGGTACAGCATGGCGTAGCAGTATTTATGTTCTGCAATCCATTCTTTCAGAATTTCGATTTTTCCCTTTTTCATGAATCAACATCCACCTTATCAAATTTCTGCCAGAACCGCAGCAGTTCTTCTTCATACCGCTCCTGCTCCAGCAGATAGCTCTGGCAGTGTCCTGCCCCCGGTACGACCAGCAGCCGCTTCGGGGCTGCACAAGCTTTGTAGTTCTCGTAGGTCATTTCGATTGGCACAAAGGTATCGTCCGTCCCATGGATAAACAACACCAGTGTTCTGCATTCCTGCATGGCCTGTGTGGAGGAATATTCATCCGAAGCAAAACCAATCCGTTCCATGGACAGTTTATCCACATATAAAACCACCATAGACTCAATATCTATTATATTGTGTCCCAGTTCTTTCGTTATACAATTCTACCACAAATCTTTCGGTTCTTCCACAGACAAATGACGGACAATGTGCAATAAGCAGCCACAACCTTTTCAACCCTGACCCCGCAGCAAGTGCGTGGTCGGGTTGTGAACAGTAACGATACACTCTCTATATCAGGCATAGAAGATTCTCACCGTTCAATGCTGACACATCAATCTCAGAGAGCTTTGCCAGTGGATGGTGTTTTGAAGCAATCAACGAACAGGAAATTTTCAGAAACGCCTGCGATTGCAGGTCTTTATTCTGGCAGTAACTGGCACCATAGATATTAGCCGCATCCAGCGTCGCGGGAAGCAGGAAAATAATCTGCCTTGTAAGAGATAGCGCTGTTGCCTGCGTCGTTTTCCCTATTGCCTGAAAGAACACACTGGATACCATCTGGCATCCGTTTATCGGACACGCCAAAAGGAAAATACGGAAGCACTTCACAGCAAATTCATTGTAAAGCTCAGATTCCGAACCGAACAAGCTGACAATGCGCATCGGCGCAAATTGAAAAATCAAAAAAGCGAAAATCAGTACAACCCAGATTCCTCTTTGCTGCGCCATTTCTGTACGCATCGCTATGCCGGCAGAGAGACCATTTCCGCATCAGAACTCTACACAGAAAGTATTATTCTCTGTAATGCAGTTCCATCAAAAGCCTTAATCATGCCTGCGACCCCATGACCGTAGATGAAGAATTTCTGCTTGCCAAACGGCAGTATCAGCACATCACCGGACGACAGCAGAAAAGCAATGTCATCGCGTATCAGATACGCCAGTCCTTCAAGCCGGGTGAAGTCACCCCAGAGGAGGCCAATAAGGTTGGATATGAGCTGGCCATGCGGTTCACCAAAGGGAAACACGCTTTCATTGTAGCAACCCATGTAGACCGGGCGCATATCCATAACCATATCATTTTCAACTCCACCACCATAGACTGCAAACGGAAGTTTAAGGACTTCCATCTGTCCGGGCTGGCCGTGCAGAGATGCAGCGATATCATCTGTGTGGAGCATGGGCTGTCCATCATTGAAAAAAAGCCTTATCGGGAGCGTGTGAAACGCACCGAATACCCGAAGAAGGAAACTTTCCGGGATACCATCTGTGCAGACATTGATGCCGTCATGAAGCAAAAGCCGAAGAATTTCGAGGAATTTCTACAGCTTCTCGCGCAGAGGGGTTACGAAGTGAAGCGTGGAAAGAATACCGCGCTCCGGGGCAAAGGCCAGACGCGGTTTATCCGGTTCCGCTCCCTGGGGGAAGGCTACTCCGAGGAAGAAATCCGCGTGGTGCTGCTGGGAGAGAAAGCCCATCGCTCTAAATTCAAAAGCAGCCAGGTTCATGGGAAACCGAAGTTCAATCTACTGGTGGATATTGATGAGAAGATGCAGACCAAGGGCATCGGCTATCAGCGCTGGGCGACGGTTTACAATCTGAAGCAGATGGCACAGACCATGATCTTCATTCGGGAGCATGGTATTGAGAGCCTCGATGATCTGCAACAGAAAACTGACGCCGCCTCCGCTCGTTTTGATGAACTCAGCGACCGGCTGAAAGCATCGGAAAAACGGTTGGTGGAGATCGCCGCGCTCAAGACCCACATCATCAACTATTCTAAAACCAGGGATACCTATGTGGAATACCGGAAGTCTGGATACAACAAGAAGTTCTTTGAGGCGCACCGGGCTGAAATTACACTGCACAAGGAAGCGAAAAACGCTTTTGACCAGCTGGGTGTGAAAAAACTGCCGAAAGTTAAAGACCTGAGTGCGGAATATGCACAAGTGCTGGCGGAGAAAAAGGCGACTTATGCTGAGTATCGCACTGCCCGGTCTGAGATGCAGGAATATCAGAAAGCACGGCACAATGTGGAGGTATTCTTTGTGATGCAGCAAAATCAAGAAGAACAGGAGCGCCGGGAACAACAGGCGCAATGTCATCCAGCAGACGGCGAATCTCCTGCAATTCACTGTCCGTAAATGTAACATCGGCGGCTCCAACATTTTCCCGCATACGTTCCATATTAGACGTCCCCGGAATGGGAACGATGAACGGCTTCTGCGCCAGCAGCCAGCCGATGGCTGCCTGAACAGCTGTGATGCCCTTCTCCCGTATCAATTACTACCATCAGTAACTGATCAACAAAACCGCTTTCACAGACTGCTCACATACATTTCTGTAAGTATGCGGCACCATAGCATCAAAGCAGAATCCATCATCTGTTTTCAGATAATGCGATTCCCCATTTACTTCAAGTTCCATTTCACCTTCAACAACTATGATATATTCAGAGCTTTCTTTCAAGTGGCCGATTGATGAATGGACACATCCCACATCCATCTCAATCTGATACAGTTCAAAATTTCTATTCGCATCCCTTTTATAATAACTGTAGATGTGGTATTTATTCTCATCCAGAGGACGGATGTCTGCTTTTTTTACATGAATCACATTACTCTCCGGAAGCTCCAGCAGATCCGCATAAGTCACCTGCAGAGCACTCGTAATCTTCCATATGGTATTGATGGTCGGATTCGATGCACCCTTCTCCACCTGGGAGAGCATCACCTTACTCACGCCCGCAGCTTCAGCAAGCTGTCCAAGGCTCAAATGCCTTTCTTCCCGAAGCCGTTTCAGATTAACGGCAATAATTTCGTTAATTTCCATATCATTCTCCCTTGCCAGAAAATATAATTTACAACTTGTAATTTATAATTTATTGCTATATAATGCAGATAAATAAATTTTACAATATGTAAGATTAAATTTCAAGGAGGGTTTTATTTTATGCGTTTGAAAGCTTTGAAAACAGTTTTTCCATACACGCTGCCTATCTTCGCCGGATTTTGGTTTCTGGGACTGACTTATGGCATTTATATGAACGTATCTGGATTTAGCTTTGTTTACCCTATGTTGATGAGCCTGACTATTTTCGGTGGGTCGCTGGAATTCGTAGCGGTATCCATGCTTCTGGCGCCTTTCGCTCCCTTGCAGACTTTTATTATGACACTCATGATTCAGGCACGTCATCTTTTTTACGGAATTTCCATGCTGGATATATACAAGGGTACCGGCTGGAAAAAGTGGTATCTGATTTTTGGGATGTGCGATGAGACTTTCTCTATCAATTACTCTGCGCAAATTCCGGCAGATATTGACAGGGGCTGGTTTATGTTTTTCGTAACTTTGCTCAATCATATGTACTGGTTTACCGGAGCAACATTGGGCGGGCTGCTTGGCTCATTGATTTCTTTTAACACAGAAGGGCTTGATTTCGTGATGACAGCCATGTTTGTCGTCATCTTCCTGGAACAATGGTTTAAAGATAAGAAGCATTACACAGCTGTGATTGGTATCGCGTCATCCGTTATCTGTCTGGTCGGCTTCGGTGCGGATTCTTTCATGATTCCGACTATGCTGTGTATTCTGGTATTATTGACCGTTATGCGTCGGCCAATCGAAAAGGCAGGTGAAACCATATGACAATTACACAGCAGATTATTACCATTAGCTTATGCGTATTGGGAACGATGCTGACCCGTTACCTGCCATTTCTGATTTTCTCACCCAATCGCCCCACGCCCAAATACATCCAGTATTTGGGCAAGGCTCTTCCAGGGGCTGTATTTGGAATGCTGGTGGTTTATTGCCTGAAAGATGTCAGCCTCATATCGGGAAGTCACGGTCTTCCGGAACTGATCGCAATCGCCAGTGTGATCGCACTGCACTGTTGGAAACGGCAAATGCTGCTCTCCATTGCCGGAGGAACGGTTTGTTATATGTTATTGGTACAATTTATCTTTTAGATGTCGTCTTTCTGAGAACAAGGGCTGTGTGCGTCCCGTCCTGCGTGCAGGCAGCCTTTGCAGCTATGGATGTTCATGCCGTCAAGATAAAACTCCTCCACGGAATGACCGGCGCTACGGGCGCCCTCGGTGAAGCTGCGAACCAGCTTCGCGGTGCTGCCATTCTTTCTGGCCGCGC
>JAJPXU010000027.1 GCA_021205305.1 Lachnospiraceae bacterium | reverse complement strand
TAATACAATAATCGAATATCTTTCCGTAGGAAAGATTAATAAGTAAGAAATAGATAAAGCTCGGATACCTATAAGAGACAACCAGAACATTATAGCAGATTGTGTAGGTGAGATGCAGTCGTTTGTGGATGAGGTAATGCCGGAAGGAGGAGGGCAGGAAAACAAGGAACAGCAGGAATGTGATGCGATCGTAATAGATATAGATGAATACCTGAGCGCATAGATACATTTCATGAATAAATCGTACATACAGCAAATTGAAGCAAATTGAAGTGATAGTCGCTGAATCGAACAAATATTCGAAAAAGCGGCTATACTTTTTTGAAAGGATGTGGTATACTGCTGAAAGATTTGGCGTCCGCTTAGTGACCGGCTGTGTTATTCAGTCTGCCAGGTTTTACAGAGTGTTGCGGAGTCGGAAAATCCGGGTTTAGTGACCTGCATTCGTAACGAGGCCTAAAATGACGATTTTTGAAAACGCATGGTTACGAATTTCTGCCTTATAGAAGACCTTTTTTTGCTACGGAATCAGGAGGTGACTTTTGTGCAATCTGAACAAAAACTATTCAAGCTTCACAGTGAATACCAGCCCACCGGCGACCAGCCCCAGGCGATCAAAGAACTCGTCCAGGGCTTCAAGGAAGGCAACCAATTCGAGACTTTGCTGGGTGTGACGGGCTCCGGCAAGACCTTCACGATGGCGAATGTGATTGAGCAGCTGCAGAAGCCGACTTTGGTGATTGCGCACAATAAGACGCTCGCGGCCCAGCTGTACGGGGAGTTTAAGGAGTTTTTCCCTGAAAACGCGGTTGAGTATTTTGTGAGCTACTATGATTATTATCAGCCGGAGGCTTATGTGCCGTCTTCGGATACGTATATTGCGAAGGATTCCGCGATCAATGATGAGATTGACAAGCTGCGCCTGTCGGCGACGGCATCGCTTGTGGAGCGGCAGGATGTCATCATTGTGGCGAGCGTTTCCTGTATCTATGGCCTGGGCAGCCCGGCGGATTATAAGGATCTGGTACTTTATCTGCGGCGGGGGCAGGAGAGGGACCGGGATGAGATTCTGCGGAAGCTGATTGATATTCAGTATGACCGCAATGAGATGGATTTTCACCGCGGTACGTTCCGGGTGCGCGGGGATGTGCTGGAGATTTTTCCGGCGAATGCGGACGATTATGCCTACCGGGTGGAGTTTTTCGGGGACGAGATTGACCGGATTACGGAGATTGACGTGCTGACCGGAGCCGTGAAGAAGGGACTGGAGTTTATTGCGGTTTTTCCGGCGTCGCATTATGTGGTGCCGATGGAGAAGATTCTGCGGGCGGCGGATGCGATTGAGGAGGAGCTTGCGGAGCGTGTGACTTACTTTAAGAGTGAGGATAAGCTGATTGAAGCGCAGCGGATTGCGGAGCGGACGAATTTTGATGTGGAGATGCTGCGGGAGACGGGGTTCTGTTCAGGTGTGGAGAATTATTCGCGTCATCTGGCAGGGCTTCCGGCAGGAGCGACGCCGCATACGCTGATGGATTATTTCGGGGATGATTTCCTGATGATTATTGACGAGTCGCACAAGACGGTGCCGCAGATCCGGGCGATGTATGTGGGCGACCAGTCGCGCAAGACGACGCTGGTGGATTATGGGTTCCGCCTGCCGTCGGCGAAGGACAACCGTCCCTTGAATTTTGGCGAATTTGAGGATAAAATAGACCAGCTTTTGTTTGTCTCGGCGACGCCGGGCGATTATGAGGAGGAGCATGAGCTGCTGCGTGCGGAACAGATTATCCGGCCGACGGGACTTCTGGATCCGCATGTGGAGGTGCGGCCGGTTGAGGGGCAGATTGATGATCTGATCAGTGAGATTAATAAGGAAACAGCAGCGGGCAATAAGATCCTGGTGACGACGCTGACAAAGCGGATGGCGGAGGACCTGACGGACTATATGAAGGAGGTCGGGATTCGCGTGCGCTATTTGCATTCGGATATTGATACGCTGGAGCGGACGGAGATCATTCGTGATATGCGCCTGGATGTCTTTGATGTGCTGGTTGGAATCAACCTGCTGCGAGAGGGACTGGATATTCCGGAGATTTCTCTAGTGGCGATTCTGGATGCGGATAAGGAAGGATTTCTGCGATCTTCTGTTTCTCTGATTCAGACGATTGGACGTGCCGCGCGGAATGCACAGGGCCATGTGATTATGTATGCGGATACGATTACGGATTCGATGCGTGTGGCGATGGATGAGACACAGAGACGGCGGGAGCTGCAGCAGAAGTATAATGAAGAACATGGTATTACGCCACAGACAATTAAAAAGGCAGTCCGAGACCTGATCAGCATTTCGAAGGAACTGGCGAAACAGGAAGTGCAGATGGAGAAGGATCCGGAGTCGATGAATCGCGAGGAGCTGGAGAAGCTGATTGCCGAGGTGCAGAAGAAGATGAAGAAGGCAGCCTCGGAGCTGGATTTCGAGAGCGCGGCCGAGCTGCGTGACAAGATGATTATGCTGAAAAAGCATTTGCAAGAGATCAATGAATGAGAAAACCGGCTGGCCGGAATGCGTGTAATGTATGGTGTAGTGTAGCTATTCAGAACAGCTACGGTGCAATCATATCAGACCGAGATGATATAAATCTGGCTGTGGGTCATACGTATGCTTCACGCAAAGCAGAACTACAGACTGTGGAATTTTTGAGAGAAAACAGAGAAAAAGAAAGAGAGACAGACGGAAATGAGCTCAATCAATTCGAGTGTCCCGGATATGGCAGAGGGACAAGAGAATTTGAAGAATGTGATGGGTGCGGATGATAAGACAGAGGAAAAAACGGAACGGAAGGAGTTAACATGACAGACATAAACGGAAAACCGATCAAAACAACCGAATTGGACAAAAAGCAGTTCATCCGCATCCGCGGCGCGAACGAGCATAATCTGAAAAATATCAGCCTGGATATTCCGCGCAATCAGTTTGTGGTGCTTACCGGCCTGTCTGGTTCGGGAAAATCTTCGCTGGCCTTTGATACGATTTACGCGGAAGGGCAGCGCCGCTATATGGAATCTTTGTCTTCTTATGCCAGACAGTTTCTGGGGCAGATGGAGAAGCCGGATGTGGAGAGCATCGAAGGACTTCCGCCGGCGATTTCGATTGACCAGAAGACGACGAATCGGAATCCGCGCTCCACGGTTGGCACAGTGACAGAGATTTACGATTATTTCCGATTATTGTATGCACGAATCGGGATTCCGCATTGTCCGAAGTGCGGACGCGAGATAAAAAAGCAGAGTGTGGATCAGATGGTGGATCAGATCATGGCGCTGCCGGAGCGGACGCGGATCCAGCTGCTTGCGCCAGTTGTGCGCGGACGCAAGGGTGAGCATGTGAAGCTGCTGGAGCAGGCGAAGCGCAGCGGTTATGTGCGCGTGCGGATTGATGGGAATCTGTATGATCTTTCTGAGGATATCAAGCTTGAAAAGAATATCAAACATAATATCGAAATCGTTGTGGATCGCCTGGTGGTGAAGCCGGGGATTGAGAAGCGCCTGACGGATTCGATGGAGACCGTGCTGCAGCTGGCGGACGGTCTGGGCTATGTCGATGTCGGTGAGGGAGAGATGATTACTTTCAGCCAGAGCTTTTCCTGCCCGGACTGTAATATCAGTATTGATGAGATTGAGCCGCGCAGCTTTTCTTTTAATAACCCGTTTGGCGCCTGCCCGGAATGTACCGGCCTGGGCTACAAGATGGAGTTTGACATTGATCTGATGATTCCGGATAAATCGTTAAGTATCCGGGAGGGCGCTATTGTCGTGAACGGCTGGCAGTCCTGCACCGATCCGTCCAGCTTTACGTACGCGCTGCTGACAGCGCTGGCGAAGGAGTACCATTTTGATTTATCAACACCGTTTGAGCAGCTGGCGCCGGATATCCAGCATATGCTGATTTACGGGACAGACGGCAGACAGGTGAAGGTTCACTATAAGGGGCAGCGCGGTATCGGAGTTTACGATGTGGCGTTTGACGGCCTGATTCGCAATGTGGAGCAGCGCTACCGGGAGACCTCGTCGGATTATACGAAACAGGAGTACGAGAGCTTTATGCGGATTACTCCGTGTAAGGCCTGCCGCGGGCAGAGACTGAAGCCGTCTGCGCTGGCAGTGACGGTTGGCGGGAAAAACATTCATGAGATTACTTCCATGTCCGTGGGGGATTTGCAGAAGTTTCTGGCGGATCTGGAGCTGACACAGCAGCAGCTTCTGATTGGTGCGCAGATCTTGAAGGAGATTCGGGCGCGGATTGGATTTCTGGTGGACGTAGGCCTGGATTATTTAAGCCTGTCGCGTGCGACCGGTACGCTATCCGGCGGCGAGGCGCAGCGGATCCGCCTGGCGACGCAGATTGGCTCCGGGCTAGTCGGCGTGGCCTATATTCTGGATGAGCCGAGCATTGGCCTGCATCAGCGCGACAATGACAAGCTGCTGCGCACATTGAATAATCTGAAAGATCTCGGGAACACCCTGATTGTGGTAGAACACGATGAGGATACAATGTATGCGGCGGATTACGTTGTGGACATCGGACCCGGCGCGGGAGAACATGGCGGCGAGGTTGTGGCAGCCGGGACGGCTGAGGATTTGAAAAACTGTCCGGAATCCATTACGGGTGCGTATCTAAGTCATCGGATGTTTATTCCAGTGCCGGAGAAGAGGCGGACGCCGACTGGCTGGCTGGAGATTCGCGGCGCGCAGGAAAACAATCTGAAGGATATCAATGTAAAGATTCCGCTCGGCGTGATGACCTGCGTAACGGGTGTTTCCGGTTCCGGGAAAAGCTCACTGATCAATGAGATTTTATACAAGCGTCTGGCGAAGGATCTGAACCGGGCGCGTACGATTCCGGGGAAGCATCGGGCGATCACCGGAATCGGACAGCTGGATAAGGTGATTAATATTGACCAGTCTCCGATCGGGCGCACCCCGCGCTCGAACCCGGCGACCTATACAGGCGTTTTTGATATGATCCGCGATCTGTTTGCTTCCACGGCGGATGCGAAGGCGCGGGGCTACAAAAAAGGCCGTTTCAGCTTTAATATTAAGGGCGGCCGCTGCGAGGCCTGTGCCGGGGATGGTATTCTGAAGATTGAAATGCATTTCCTTCCGGATGTCTATGTTCCCTGTGAGGTCTGCCATGGAAAGCGCTATAACCGCGAAACGCTGGATGTGAAATATAAAGGAAAATCCATCTATGATGTATTGGATATGACCGTGGAAGAGGCACTGAAATTTTTCGATCATCTGCCGCAGATCCGGCGAAAGATTGAGACCCTGAATGATGTAGGTCTTTCCTATATTAAGCTTGGGCAGCCGTCTACGACGCTGTCCGGCGGCGAGGCACAGCGAATTAAGCTTGCAACGGAGCTTTCCCGCCGCAGCACCGGAAAGACGGTTTACATCCTGGATGAACCAACCACCGGCCTGCATTTCGCGGATGTGCATAAGCTGGTTGATATCCTGCGGCGTCTGGCCGAGGGCGGAAACACAGTCATTGTGATCGAGCACAACCTGGATGTGATTAAGACGGCTGACTACATCATTGACCTCGGCCCGGAGGGCGGCGACCGGGGCGGCACAGTGATTGCGGAAGGAACGCCGGAGGAGGTTGCAGAAAACCCAGTTTCCTATACGGGGCAGTATATAAAGAAATATTTATAACAGTTCCGAACAGCATAAGGCGGGTGCGGCTTTAGCCGCAATACACCTTGCCCGACTCTGTGCATAAAAGCGAAAAGACCTGACATCTGTCAGGCCTTTTCAGGAAAGAGAAAAATTTGGGTTGAAAAATGTTTTTGCCCTGTTATGGGAATTTCCCATCCAGGAAAATGTTTGAGGGAGTACTTGGCAGCGTGTGGGAGCTGCCAAGTGTGAGTTATGAAATATATTAGCTC
>JAJPXU010000111.1 GCA_021205305.1 Lachnospiraceae bacterium | reverse complement strand
CTGCGGCGACAGCTACACGGCGGATTATACTGCCATTAAGGTCATCGACGGAATGGATAAAAATCTTACCACAAAAACAATCGTTCAGGGACTGACTGTCGTGCCGGAAGGTCTGAATGAAAAGTATTCCAGTGCTGATGAACTTATTTCAGATTTGACCGGCCGTATCACGTTAGGTACGGAGTATACAGTGGATAACGCCGCCGTGTATGATGTGGTACTGCAATACCAGATCAACGATGGAGAGTGGACCAACGCTACAGTAGACAACTACCCGGAGACGGGCATTACCGTGACCCTGCCTTACCCGGAAGGAACAGACCGCAGCTATGAATTTACTGTGCTGCATATGTTCACGGAGACTAGCTCCCGGCTGAACATTACGGCGGGAGAAATAGAGATGCCAACCGTTACAAAAACTGGCGGCGGCTTAGTTTTCACCCTCAATGGACTGTCCCCTGTAGCGGTTGCCTGGAAAGAAGCAGAGACTGAAGCTGAAACGGAAAAGGAACCGGCACCCGCGATTTCCCCATCCGGGACGTGGAAGCACGGTCTGGTACTGGATACGGATGGTGTATTCCGCTATTATCAGAACAACGCGTTTGCGAAAGATTATGTAGGAGTTGTACCATATGACGGAGGCCTGTTCTTTATCAAAAAACGGTCTGATTGATTTTGAAGCAAATGAACTCTGCCTGTATGAGGATGTTTGGTACTATGTATCACTTGGGGAAGTGCAGCTGCAATATACCGGTCTTGCCATTCATGACGGCGCCTGGTTCTACGTTACAGATGGTATCCTGGATACCACGGTAAATGGCCTGATTCCGTATGACGGAGAAGATTTCCTCGCAGCGGCAGGAAGGCTGGTACTCGAATACAGCGGCCTGTGGCTGAACTCCGTTACCATTGGCGGGGACAATCAGTGGTATTTCATCGGAAGCGGCATGGTACAAAACGTATCCTGCGTGGCTCTATACGATGGCGCATGGTTTGTGGTCGAAAAAGGGATTCTTGATTCTGACTACAATGGGACAATCGAGTATGACGGAGCCGTGTTTACCGTTGTGAACGGGCAGCTCTGCGCAGCATAGTGGAGATGTATGTATAACTGTCACGGGGGAGCGCTCACAGGATGATGCAGAAAGCCTGTGAACGAACAGAAATATGGACGATTAATATGAAAGAAAAAGCAGCCGGAAGGCTGCTTTTTCTTCTGGATTGTGGAGAATGGTGAATAAGTTTGCTGATGGTTACTGTTCACACCCCGACCACGCACTTGCTGCGTGGTCAGGGGCGAAAACGTAGAGGTTGTGAGCATCTGGCCCCATCGCGAAGCGATTTTAATTGGCCAGATGCCGTTATAGGTCACACCTGTAGAGGACAAAATAACGTAAATTTGGTTGGGGTGTGACCTGTAACTGCTGATGTGAACGCAACTATGAAAATTGCATTTTCGGGATGGTAAGAATCGGCATAGTGTGTTATACTTATGCCATAATGTAATCAGACCCTTAGTAGCAGATGGAAAGGAAGGGTGCAGTTACATGGTGGAGGTTTTTTGCGTATGATAAAAATAAAAAATGAAAAGTTTCAAAACGAGAACGAACTGGAATTTGCCATCTTCTGTATTGAGAATATCGCGGAACAATTAAATGTCAGTGCAGAGAAGGTTTATGACGCCTTGACCCAAAAGAGCGACATTTTATACAGTTACATTGTTCCCTGTTATGAGGTTCTTCATACGCAGGGAAAGGAATATATCGTTCATGATATCCTGGACTTAATGAAAGAGAGAGGGGTGTCAGTATGATTATATTTCACACTTCTTATGTGGAAATCCCAAAGCCGGATATTATGCATTCCAGAGTGGAAGTAGATTTTGGACGTGGATTTTATACGACGCCTCTCATAGGACAGGCAGAGAAGTGGGGCGAGAAATTCCGGAGAAAAGGAAAAGGCGCGTTTATAAATCAATATGATTTTAATGAAGACGCTTTGTCAAGGTGCAGCTTATTGTGTTTTGATTCCTATTCAGAGGAATGGCTTGATTTTATTGTAAATTGCAGACGCGGGGCAGACAAAACAGATTATGATATTGTAATAGGCGGAGTTGCAAACGATAAAGTATTTAATACTGTTGAGCTGTACTGCGATGATCTTATCGACAAAGAAGAAGCAATCAAACGACTCCGATATGAGAAACCAAATGCACAGATTGCTTTTCGGACGCAGCCAATCATTGATAAGTATTTAACATTTGAAGGGAGCTGGTCTCTATGAACGCGAATCCGATTTTATTGCAGATGAAGTATGCTCGGGTTGTTGTCCGCTTTGCGCAGATTACCGATCTGGCTTTGGATAAGGCGTTGGATTTCTTTTACCATTCAGAACTATATCAGCTTGTGAAAGACGGTGTTTCGGATATGCATTGTATGAGTGACGCTTATCTTGCTGAGGATTTAAAGGAAGAATATATGGAAAAGAACAACGGAGTAATGTCAACCGGGATATTGGAATAGCGCGATCAGATTAGAGTGAAACGCTCCGGGGAAACCGGGGCGTTTTTTCACGGCCGGTTTTCAAAAAAGGGTAAAAAAAGGGGATGAATTTGCAAATGTTACACGCTACCTGTGCGAAAGCCTGTAAAATCTGGGTGTTCACAAAAAAGACATAAATTTGCCACATATCAGCCACATTTCTAACACAAATCGGTCAAACCGGAACTTTATACTGCTTTCAGCATCAAAAAAGCCATGCACGATGCTACAGAACCTGATCAGGCATCTGCGGCTGGCTGCATTGATCTTTCATATATGTGATACGTTCCGCGAGGGCGCGGGAAATTGGTACCCTTCGGAGCAGGAAACGATTCTTTTAGGAAAGTGAGGGGTTACTTATGAAGAACAAGAACGTTATTTCAATTGCTTTGGCAGGAGTTTTGACAGTAGGTGCAGTCGCAGGTCTGACCGGTTTTACATCAAAGGAAACAGTGGTTGCGACGACCTTTTCTTCAGAGTCAGATACAGAAGAGAGCACGGCGACTTTGCTGACAACGGTATCGGATGATAGTGTGACGGAGGATAGTTCCTCCGGGACAATGACGGTTGCGGAGGTGGCGGCAAAAGCTTTGCCGTCGGTGGTGACGATCACCAATACTTCCGTGACGGAGCTTGAAAGTTATTACGGCGGTTATTATGAATACTTTTTCGGTTATGGTTCTGACAGTGGAGAGACGACTACGTATGAGAGCGTCAGTGTTGGCTCCGGTATCATCATCGGAGAGAATGACACGGAGCTTCTGATTCTGACCAATTATCATGTAGTGGAAGATGCAACAGAGCTTTCCGTAGGATTTATTGATGAGACAGCGGCGGAGGCTGTGGTCAAGGGTACAGAAGAGTCGATTGATATCGCGGTGGTCGCAGTAAAGCTGGATGATATTCCAAGTGACACGATGTCGGAGATTGCGATCGCGGAGATCGGCAGCTCGGACAATCTGCAGCTTGGCGAGCAGGTCGTGGCGATCGGCAATGCACTTGGATATGGTCAGTCGGTGACGACGGGTATTGTCAGCGCACTGAATCGTACGGTTGAGCTTGATACTTATACCGCAGAGATGATCCAGACAGACGCGGCGATCAACGCCGGAAACAGCGGCGGTCCGCTGCTTGATATGAAGGGCCGTGTGATTGGCATTAATTCCGCGAAAGCCTCTGCTACAGGAGTTGAAGGCATGGGTTACGCGATCCCGATCTCGGATGTGACTTCAATCATAGAGGATCTGATGAATAAGAAGACCAGAACGGAGACGGTCAGTGAAGAGGAGAGTGCTTACATTGGCATCACCGGACAGGAGGTTTCTTCGGAAATGTCCAGTGTATATGGGATTCCGGAAGGGATCTATGTCACCGAGGTAGCAGAGGACAGCCCGGCAGAGGCGGCAGGCCTGCAGGTAGGATATATCATTACGAAGTTTGATGGAACGAGCGTGAGCTCTATGACTGATATGAAAGAACTGCTTGCTTATTATGCGGGAGGCGAGACCATTAATATTGTGGTAAGCTATCAGTCAAATGGCACTTATATAGAGGAGACACTTGAACTGACGCTGGGACTGCTTTCTGATTATCAGACGGAGAGTACCGATGACTCGACCGATGATTCGACAGGGACGGATGATTTCGGAGATTCGGAGAGAGCCGGCGGAAGAGGCAATGCATCCGGAATTAATTAAGCCCGGCAGAGGCACAGCGGCCAAACGGAGCTGCTTTTCTCGAAAAAAATCGGGACGGGGCGGCTTCCAGACCGTATCTGACAGAAAAAAATGCGAAAAAAAGCCTGAGAAACCTTGATTTTGGGTGGAAAACCAATTGCAAAAGAAAACACAAGCGTGTATAATAAATCCGCATGTGTGCGACGGAGCAAACAGCTGAGATACCCGTGGCGTCTGCCACGGGTATTTTCTGTATGTCGATCGCACAACTATAATTGTAATGATTCAGAACGGCTGGCTGCGTTTTTTTCGCTTTAGCACGGTACTGAATTATTACACAAAATTTAGCAAGGGGGCTAATTTATCATGTCTTACACAGAAGAAATCTATGACCGTGTAGTCACACAGAACCCGGGTGAGCCGGAGTTCCACCAGGCTGTAAAGGAAGTCCTGGATTCACTGAAGCTGGTGATTGATGCGAACGAGGAGAAGTATCGTTCGGTCAGCCTGCTGGAGCGTCTGGTAGAGCCGGAGCGCATCATTTCTTTCAAGGTTCCGTGGGTAGACGATAACGGAAAGGTACAGGTCAACAAAGGCTATCGCGTACAGTTCAACAGCGCAATCGGACCGTACAAGGGCGGACTTCGTTTCCATCCGTCTGTAAACCAGGGCATCCTGAAGTTCCTGGGCTTTGAGCAGATTTTCAAAAACTCTCTGACCGGACTGCCGATCGGCGGCGGCAAGGGCGGTTCGAACTTTGATCCGAAGGGCAAATCTGACCGTGAAGTGATGGCATTCTGCCAGAGCTTTATGACAGAGCTTTCCAAATACATCGGTGCGAATGAGGACGTTCCGGCTGGTGATATCGGCGTAGGCGGCAGAGAGATTGGTTATATGTATGGCCAGTATAAGAGACTGACCGGCCAGTATGAAGGCGTGCTGACTGGCAAGGGTCTTACCTGGGGCGGTTCTCTGGTGCGTACACAGGCGACCGGTTATGGCCTGGTATACATCCTGGACGCTATGCTGAAGGATCATAACATTGACATCGCTGGCAAGACCGTAGTGGTATCCGGTTCCGGCAACGTAGCGATCTATGCGACTGAGAAGGCACAGCAGCTCGGCGCGAAGGTAGTAGCGATGAGCGATTCCAACGGCTACATCTATGACGCAAACGGCATCAATCTTGACGTTGTAAAGGACATCAAGGAGATCCGCCGCGGCAGAATCAAAGAGTATGTGAACGAAGTTCCGAGCGCGGTTTACACCGAGGGCAAGGGCATCTGGACAATCAAATGCGACATCGCACTTCCGTGCGCAACGCAGAATGAGCTGAATCTGGACGACGCAAAAGCACTCCGTGCGAACGGCTGCATCGCAGTGGCAGAGGGCGCGAATATGCCGACCACCCGTGAAGCGACCGATTTCCTTCTGGCGGACGGCACCCTTTTCCTGCCGGGCAAGGCATCCAATGCAGGCGGCGTAGGTACCTCCGCACTTGAGATGTGCCAGAACAGCATGCGCCGCAGCTGGACGTTCGAGGAAGTAGACGAGATGCTCCAGAAAATGATGAACGAGATCTATGAGAAGATCTCCGACGCGGCAAGCCGTTACGGCGTAGAGGGCAATTATGTAACTGGCGCGAACATCGCGGGCTTCGAGAAAGTAGCAGACGCGATGATGGCACAGGGGACGGCGCTTTAATCGGACCTTGCGTAAGCGTTCCGGGCAGCTGGCAGCGTAAGGTGTCGGTTGTTTTGTCAAGATATATTTGTATAACATTTATGCGTGGGATTGATAGCGGTGTATTCCGTGTGACCTCCTTTCTGTGTGTTCCGCGCATAAACTTGGGCAGGCGATGTTAGCCTGCCTTTTTTACACTATAAAACTGTGCAAAATATCAAAACAATGTAAAAATAATGTAAAATTCTTGTTGATTTTTCCTGCAAAAATTGGTAAAATGGCTGCACAAAGGCAATTTGTAGCAAGGATGTCAGGCTTTCCGGCTGGTGACGTGAAACAGGGAACAAAGCCGTGCTTTGCGAACTGTCCGGCGGGGAGCCGAAACAAAAAGGAGGAAACAGGTATGAAGAGAAGATTTTTGGCACTTACACTGGCTGCGAGTATGGCGGTGATGTCTCTGGGAGCGTATACAGGGGTGTCCGCAGAGGAGCTTTCGGAGGTGGATCAGATCATCCAGGAAGCGCAGACGATGACGATGGAGGAGCTGGCGCTCAAGGCGATTGAGGAGTCGAATGGCCAGACCTTCTACGGTGTGGGGAATTCCAGCCGCGGTTCAAGCGCACTTCCGCTTTTTATTGAGTATTTGCAGAGCATTGACCCGTCTTATACGCTGGAATATGAGTGGCAGCAGCCGAAGAATAACAAGATTTTTGAGCAGCTTACCGCGGACTCACTCAAGGAGACCGGTACGTTTTCCATGACCCTGATTCAGGACGGCAATCAGATTGAGTCTAAGATGGTACAGACCGGTATCCTTAAGACCTATATTCCGCTTGAGTGGGCGGAGGCCAATGGGACGACTGCTGATGAATACGAAGGATATCTTCCTTTGCAGACTCTGAATAAAGTATTTATGTACAACTGCACGGGTGATGCGGTATATGATAACTGTTGGGATTTCGTGGCAGAAGGCGTACATGCCCTGTACATGGATATCGATTCTGAGATCGTAGGAAAGAACTTCCTGTATATGCTGACAGAAGACACCTATGCCACCTGGCTGAAGGAAGCGTATGACGCACTGTCTGAGGAGGATCAGGCTTATTTCAAGCCATACATTGATGAGGTGGCACAGGATGCGGAAGACCTCGGCCTTGGCGAAAACGGCGCTTACGCCCTGGCCTGGATCAAGCTCTGGGTAGAAAGCTATAATGAACAGACAGACGACGGCCCGATCTGCAATACACTGGTGACGGATTCTGCGACGGATCAGTGTGGTCTTCTGGTTTATTCTAAGCTGCGCTCCGTTGAGGAGTCTGACAGTGTTTCTGTAAATAATATTAAGGTGGCGGCATACGAGGACGGATATACCGGAATCGGCGGCTTTGGCTACTGCCATTACCTGTTTGTGACGGACAACAGCCCGCTTCCGTGGACGGCATGCGCGTTTATTCAGTACATGACCTGTACAGAGGAAGGCTTCAGCGCCTGGGGCAAAGATATGGGCGGCTATTCCTCGAATCCGGATGTGGCGGAAGCGACCGAGGCTACGTATCAGCACAGCACGGGCGGCTACAATGAAGACGGAGAGAATGTTTACGACGCGAAGAATGACCGCGGCTATGACTGGTGGACAACGGAAGGCGAACTGGTTCTGGAAGATCCGGAGTATTGCGCATCCGTATCCTTCACAGTGGGCAGCTGGATTGAGCTTTTGACAAAGTACAGCGATTCCGCAGAGTAAGAAGGGATTCGCTGATCAAGTCCTATGCGGTCCGGGGTGACCTGAAAAACAGCAGGTTTGAATAACAGGATTGGACAGGGGCGCCGCATGAGCCTGTGCGGCGCCCCTGCTGTCAGTATAGGAAGATAAAAAGAAAGGAGCGGGGTTGATGACAAAAAACAGAATCCGAACCTATTTTTCCAAACCGCAGAATATTATTCTGCTTTTGTTTGGAATTGTGTTGACATTCACTACGGTTGCGCCGATTGTCGCCATCGTCAGGGATACGTTTGAGATACATCCGGGTACGATCGACGCCTACCTGACGGGGAAAGCTTCCGGCTACACGGTGGCCAATTATGTGGATTTGTTTACCAGCCGTCTTGCCAGGACGAATCTATGGAAACCGCTGTGGAACACTTTTTTACTGGCGGTTTTTACCTGTGTGATTTCGATTTTGTACGGAGGAATATTTGCGTTCCTGGTGACAAGGACGAATCTGAAGTGCAAAAAATACCTGAGCGGTATTTTCATTTTTCCATATATCATGCCGCAGTGGACGCTGGCGGTGGTCTGGCAGAATGTGTTTAACAGCAACGCGGTGACGGGAACTTCGAATGGTCTGCTCGCTTCTCTTTTTAGTATTACCATGCCGAAATGGTGGTGTCAGGGGCTGTTTCCGTGTGCGGTCGTGTTAGGCCTTCATTATGCACCGTTTGCCTATATCCTGATCGGCGGGATTTTCCGAAATATGGACGCAAATCTGGAAGAGGCAGCGACAATTCTGGATACACCAAAATGGAAAACCATGTTCCGCGTGACGATCCCGATGATCAAGCCCGCGATTCTTTCCACGATTCTTCTGGTGTTTGGTTCAGCAGTGGGCAGTTACCCGGTGCCGCATTACCTGGGGCTGACGACGCTCTCTACCAAGTATATTTCTATGAACTCGAAATACACGGGTGAGGCGAGTATCCTGGCGATCATCATGATGGTATTCGGCATTGTGATTCTGGGGATGAACCAGATCAGCCTGAAGAGCCGGAAAAATTACACGACTGTGACCGGCAAATCCGGCCAGCTCTCTAAGATCAATATCGGAAAAATCGGCAAATACGCGGTTGCCATTGTTTTGGTAATCGTGACATTCTTCACCAGTATTTTCCCCATCCTGCTCTTTGCGCTGGAGACGTTCCTGCCCAATCCGGGGGATTACAGTTTCCTGTATACCGGCAACCTGAGCAACCTCACGACGAAGTGGTGGCTGACGAGTGAGAACGTGACGGAAAATGGGATGTACGGACAGATGGGAATTCTGTTTAACAGCACGATCTGGAACGCGTTTAAGGGAACGCTTCTGGTATCGGTCTGCTGCGCGCTGATCGCAGGGACGGTTGGCACGCTGATCGGTTACGCAGTATCGAAAAACCGCAGGAGTAAATGGGCAAATTATGTAAACAGCATGGCATTTTTGCCTTACCTGATGCCATCCATCGCTGTGAGCGCCGCGTTTTTCATTTTGTTTTCAAACGGAACCATCAACCTGTTTAACACGTATACAATCCTGATTATTGCCGGTTCGGTCAAATATATTCCATTTGCCAGCAGGAGCGCGCTGAACTCCATGCTCCAGCTAAGCAATGAAATAGAAGAAGCTGCCATTATTCAGGATATTCCCTGGTACAAGAGGATGCTGCGCATTATCATTCCGATTCAGAAATCTTCTATTATCAGCGGCTATATGCTGCCATTCATGACGTGCCTGCGTGAACTGTCACTGTTCCTGCTGCTGTGTACACAGGGTTTTATCCTCTCGACGACGCTGGACTACTTTGACGAGATGGGACTGTATGCATTTTCCAGCGCGATTAATCTGATTTTGATTGTAACAATCCTGTTTTTCAATACGATTGTAAATAAGCTGACCGGGGCAAGCCTGGACCAGGGAATAGGAGGGAACTGATATGCCGGAAATTACACTGAGGAATATAACAAAGCGTTGGGGAAAGTTTTACGCGGTTGACCACCTGGACCTGGATATTGCTGATAATTCCTTTATCACACTGCTGGGACCGTCCGGCTGTGGGAAGACAACGATTCTGCGCATGATTGCAGGGCTGGAGACTCCGACCAGCGGGCAGATCCGCATTGGAGACCGTGTGGTGTTTGACAGTGAGGCGGGAATCAATGTCCCGGCGAATAAGAGAAAGGTCGGCTTCCTGTTTCAGAATTACGCTCTGTGGCCGAATATGACGGTTTATAAAAATATCGCCTTTGGCCTTTCCAATGTAAAGGAACCGCTGCCCCGCTATGATTTTGCGGCGATGACGGCGGGAGAACTTGCAAAGGCGCTCAGAAGCGGCAGGAAAATCAAAGAGCTGGTCGAAGAATGCCGGGACAAAAAAGGAAAACTCGATATGGATCGGGTCTATCTGAAACTGATCGATGCTTATACGCTGTCTATTTATACGGCAAAGGAGCTTTTTAATCTGAAAATCCAGGAAGCGTCCGATCCGGACGCGGCCGCGAAAAAGAAAGCGGAAGAATACGCGCAGAAAGAAGCCTCTATTCGCAAATCGTATGAGGCGAAGGGGCAGTCTCTGAATGAGAATTACGCGGTCGTCCAGAATGGAAAGGTTCTTAAGGATACCAGAAAACTCACAAAGGAAGAGATTGATAAGACCGTCCGCAGAGTTTCCCGTATCGTGAAGATCGGGATGTTTATGGATCGGTACCCGGCTGAACTTTCCGGCGGCCAGCAGCAGCGCGTTGCGATCGCCCGTACGCTTGCACCGGAGCCGGAGGTGCTGTTTATGGATGAGCCGCTGTCGAATCTTGACGCGAAGCTGCGTCTGGAAATGCGCTATGAGCTGCAGCGGCTGCATGTTGAGACCGGCAGTACGTTTGTCTATGTCACCCATGACCAGATGGAAGCCATGACACTGGCAACGAAAATCTGTCTGATCAACAATGGCGTTTTGCAGCAGTACGATGCTCCGCTGGATGTTTACAATCGTCCGCACAACCTTTTCGTGGCAGACTTTGTAGGCAATCCTTCTGTGAATTTCATAGAAGCCAGGGGGAATCAGTCCGCTGACGGAAGTATTTCTCTGAAGCTTTTGGATGGTTTTACGGCCACATTCCGTCCGGAGGCTCCGCTGAACCTGAAGGACTGGTTTGCGCAAAGAGATCGTGACGCTGCTGCGGCAGAAGCGGCCCGTGCCGAGCGCCTGAAGGATAAAAAGGAAGTAGAAAAAAGCAATAAGGACGAGGTGTTCCAATATCATATCGCCAAAGTAGACGAAAGTGATTACGCGGTAGAAGAAGAACCGGAGATTACCAACGAAGACTTCGTGCTTGCCATTCGCCCGGAGGCCATCGAACTCACGGAAGACGGCTGGATTCCGGCAACTGTCTATGGCGCAATGCCTACAGGGATGGAATCTACCGTGAAATTGAAAGTGGGCGATTATCTGCTCACCAGTGTGGTGTTTGGGAACAGCATGTTCCGGATTGGAGAAAAGACCGGAATCAACATAAAGGGCGGAAATGTCTTGCTGTTTGACCGCGGCTCAGGAAATGTGATCACGGCGGGGACGCTCGTACAGGGATAATGTATGGAGATAGAACACAGAAAATTAGCACTCACCTCTTGACTTGGCTAACAATTGGTGTTATAGTTCCTGTGAAACGAAAGAATAATTCTATATTTCCGCGCGGATGCGAACAATTGTCAGGGCAGCCGCGCGGGAGCGCAGACGATGAGAGGGCGGCGCCCTGATTAAAGTTCTGCTATTTCTGTTTCGGCAGGCGCGACCAGGGACATCCGCATAGATGAGGAGGGAGCTTATGAACATCAGTAAATTTACGCAGAAGTCGATGCAGGCGGTCAATGATCTGGAGAAGGTCGCCTATGAGTTTGGCAATCAGGAGATTGAGGAGGAGCATCTGCTGTATACGCTCCTGCATCAGGAGGATAGCCTGATCGGCAAGCTGATCGAGAAGATGGAGATTCAGAGGGAGTATTTTGAGGATCGGCTGGAGCAGGCACTGAACGCGCGGGTGAAGGTGTCCGGCGGGAATCCGTATATTGGCCAGTATCTGAATAAGGCGCTGGTGAGTGCGGAGGATGTGGCGAAGCAGATGGGCGATGAATATGTGTCGGTGGAACATCTGTTTCTGTCGATTCTCAATAACCAGAGCCCTTCGATGAAGCAGTTTTTCAAGGAGTTTGGCATTACGAAGGAGCGGTTTTTGCAGGCGCTCTCGACGGTGCGCGGCAACCAGCGTGTGACCTCGGATACGCCGGAGGATACCTATGATACGCTGAATAAATATGGGCAGGATCTGGTCGCACGGGCCAGGGAGCAGAAGTTGGACCCGGTGATTGGCCGGGATGCGGAGATTCGCAATGTGATCCGCATTCTGTCACGCAAGACGAAGAATAACCCGGTACTGATCGGCGAGCCGGGCGTCGGCAAGACGGCGGCGGTCGAAGGGCTGGCGCAGCGGATTGTGCGCGGCGATGTGCCGGAGGGACTGAAGGATAAAAAGATTTTTTCCCTGGATATGGGCGCGCTGGTCGCGGGCGCGAAGTACCGCGGCGAGTTTGAGGAGCGTCTGAAGGCAGTGCTTGAGGAGGTGCGCAAGAGTGAAGGGGAGATTATCCTTTTCATTGATGAGCTGCATCTGATTGTCGGCGCGGGTAAGACGGACGGCGCGATGGACGCCGGGAATATGTTAAAGCCAATGCTGGCGCGCGGCGAGCTGCATTGCATTGGCGCGACGACGCTTGATGAGTATCGGAAGTATATCGAGAAGGATGCGGCGCTGGAGCGGCGGTTCCAGCCGGTGATGGTGGATGAGCCGTCGGTGGAGGATACGATTTCCATCCTGCGGGGGCTGAAGGACCGCTATGAGGTATACCACGGCGTGAAGATTACGGACAGTGCGCTGGTGGCGGCGGCGACGCTTTCGCATCGCTATATTTCCGACCGGTTCCTGCCGGATAAGGCGATCGACCTCGTGGATGAGGCCTGCGCGCTGATTAAGACGGAGCTGGACTCGCTGCCGACGGAGCTGGATGAGCAGCAGCGGCGGATTATGCAGATGGAGATTGAGGAGGCCGCGCTGAAAAAGGAGACCGATAAGGCGAGCCACGAGCGTCTGGAGGTACTGCAGCGTGAGCTGGCGGAGCTGCGCGATGATTTTAACGCACAGAAGGCGCAGTGGGATAATGAGAAAAAGGCTGTTGAGAATCTCTCCACCCTGCGTGAGCAGATCGAGGCAATGAATAAGGAAATTGAGCTGGCGCAGCGCAATTATGACCTGGAAAAGGCGGCGAAGCTACAGTATGGCGAGCTGCCGAAGCTGCAGCAGCAGCTGGCAATTGAAGAGGAGATCGTACAGAAGCGCGATATGTCGCTGGTGCATGAAAGCGTGACCGAGGAAGAAATTTCCCGGATTATCTCCCGCTGGACGGGCATCCCGGTGGCGAAGCTGACGCAGGGCGAGCGCGAGAAGATTCTGGCGTTGGACGACGAGCTGCACAAACGGGTCGTTGGTCAGGACGACGGCGTTGAGAAGGTGACGGAGGCAATTCTGCGTTCGAAGGCCGGTATCAAGGATCCGTCCAAGCCGATCGGTTCCTTCCTGTTCCTTGGACCGACGGGTGTCGGCAAAACAGAGCTGGCGAAAGCGCTGGCGCAGAATCTGTTCGATGATGAGCAAAACATGGTTCGTATCGACATGAGTGAATATATGGAGAAGCATTCCGTCTCCCGGCTGATCGGAGCGCCTCCCGGATATGTGGGCTATGAGGAGGGCGGCCAGCTGACGGAGGCGGTGCGCCGCAAGCCATACTCGGTTGTGCTGTTTGATGAGGTGGAAAAGGCGCACCCGGATGTGTTCAATGTGCTTTTGCAGGTGCTGGACGATGGGCGTATCACCGATTCGCAGGGGCGCACGGTGGACTTTAAAAATACGATTCTGATCATGACCTCCAACATCGGCTCTCAGTATCTGCTTGAAGGCATCGAGCCGGACGGCAGCATCCGTCAGGATTGCCAGGACCGTGTCATGGAGCAGCTGCGCGCAAGCTTCCGGCCGGAATTTCTGAACCGTCTTGACGAGATCATCATGTTTAAGCCGCTGACGAAGGACAACATCGGCGCCATCATTGACCTGCTGGTAGACGATCTGAATCGGCGCCTGGCAGATCAGGATATTCGCATCGAGCTTTCGCCGGACGCGAAGGCGTGGATCATTGAGGGCGGCTACGACCCAGTCTACGGCGCCCGCCCGCTGAAGCGGTTCCTGCAAAAGAACGTCGAGACCCTGGCGGCGCGGCTGATCCTCTCCGGAAAGGTTGGTATGGACGACACGATTGTGTTTACTACGGAGAACGGGAAGCTGACGGCGGATGTGAGGAAAGTGGTTGAGACGGTAGGGTGAGGAAAGGTCTGTAAAATGCCATCACAGGTCGCACCGGCAGAGACGGAACACGGCAATCTGGTCAAGGTGTGGCCTTGCAGGGAAAATGCAAGGGAGAATAAAAATGGAACTGCCGAACGATCCAATGATTCTATTAAGCTATGTGAACACCCAGCTCCGGGACAATTACGCGTCTTTAGACGATCTCTGCGCGGGACTTGGGGTGGCACGGGAAGTGATTACGGAAAAGCTGGCCGCAGTCGATTACACGTATGACGCGGAAAGAAATGCGTTTGTATAAAAAAATAGAGAATAAAAAGGTTGCGATTCACCCCTCGCCGGATAGTTCCGGCGGGGGGTGAATTCGTTTTGCAAAGCCTTGACAGAGTCTGTTAGTCGGATTATATGAAAAAAACCGAATCGTAATAAACATAATCGTGATTTACTTTATTATGAATATATAAATGTTATATATCTGTGTTCATAGGATGAGATTAAGCTCTGTTCGAAAACAACACGGATAGTTTAACCACCTCGTTGTTTGTTCCGATCCGCATGGCCGGTCCCCAGATTCCCGCGCCAGAGGTGACGATGCTGGTCATGTTTCCGATGCAGAGTTTTCCGCATGAATTCTTCCAACCAATGCGGGTGGTGAGACTGGCCGGGAACAGTTGCCCGTCGTGTGTGTGGCCAGAGAGCGCCAGATCAATGCCTGCCGCAGCCAGTTCAGGAAGCTCAGAGGGCTGGTGGTCAATCACGATGTGAGGTTTTTCGGGATCGAGACCGGCAGTAAGTTCGGCGGGCGTTTTTCGTCCGGTGGTTTGTTCGCAGGAAGCGTCCAGCCGTCCGGTGAGATAGAATGCGTTGTTGATCAGCAGCGTTTCATCTTCCAGGATTCGGATGCCGGATGCTTTTAGGAACTGGTTCATCTGCGGACTGCCGAATTCTTTTTTCTCTTTGGAGTGAAAGGTAAACCCCGCAAAAATCAATTCTTCTACATCATGATTTCCCCAGCAGGCAAAGGAGCCGTAGGTGCTTTTCAGCGACGCCAGAACGCGAGCGCATTCTTCTGGCTGCCTTATGGCGGTAAATTCGTTGTCAAACAGATCGCCTGCAAATACAATGAAATCTGGTTCCATTTCGCGGATGATGGCCGCGATTTTTTTGATTTGAGGCAGACCAACGCTGTAGCCGAGGTGAAGATCCGCGACGAGGGCGATTTTTAATTTCGTATTGCCCAATGCTTTACAAACGGAAACCGTATCTGCTCCAGACTTTTGCGCAGATATGGTTTCTGTGGTTTCGGTTTTAGAGACAAAGAACGCACAGTTTTTAGAAACTTTTACAGAATAGGTCACCTTTTTCACCTGCCTGGCGTGCAGAATCCCATATACGGAAAGGAATGCAGTGGCAGCGAATATGACCGCACCGACGGTTATAGCCGCAGTGCGTGAAAAGGTGCCTAAGGTGTCGGCTGATTCACGGCTCCACGCGAACAAACAGAACGGTCGATGCGAGGCAAGGCAGAACAGAATCCGGATGAAGTCAGAAAGTAAGAGAAACAGAGCCAGATACAGCAGGATGCCGAGCCAGTAATTGCTGAGCTGTTTCATGGCGCGTTTGAAGCGTCCGTGCGTGAAGGCTCCCAAAAGAGGGCTTACTGTGACCAGGACAAACGGTATGAGAAATAAAATCGAAATCCATATGCTGCCCATCGGTCCGCCGATGGCGGAGAACCAGGACAGGATCCGGATAGCGAGGTACAGGTGAAGCAAAAGATAAAGTGGAGATAATAAAACAGCACCCATAAAATCCTTTCTGGCACCGGGAGGGCGCCGCGCCGCAAATTTAATAGGTTGTGATGAATGGTATGATTGTAGCACAGTTTGCAAGGATTGTGTGAAAAAAATAGACATACGAATAGAGTCTTGCGTCATCTGCCCAAATGAGTTAAGATGGCATCATGATTACAATGCAAAATTGGTGAAACGCTACTGGGAAGAGAAAAAGTAAAATATGGACAAATTTAGTGTTTTAAAAGAGACGTTCGGTTACACTACCTTTCGTGAAGGCCAGAAAGAGCTGGTGGACGCGATTCTCTCTGGGCGGGATGTGCTGGGAATTATGCCCACCGGCGCGGGCAAATCGCTCTGTTTTCAGATACCGGCGCTGCTGCTTTCGGGTATTACGATCGTGGTGTCGCCCCTGATTTCGCTTATGAAGGATCAGGTGGCGTCACTGAACGCGGCGGGGGTGCACGCGGCTTTTATTAACAGCTCCCTCTCAGAAAGTCAGTGCAGAAAGGCGCTGGAATTTGCCAGAGAGGGCCGGTATAAGATTATCTACGTGGCTCCGGAGCGGCTGATGACGGAGACTTTTTTGTCCCTGGCAGGGGCAGTGGAGATTTCGATGGTAGCGGTGGATGAGGCGCACTGTATCTCGCAGTGGGGGCAGGATTTCCGGCCAAGTTATCTGAAAATTGTGGATTTTGTGGATGCGCTGCCGATCCGGCCGGTGCTCAGTGCTTTTACGGCTACGGCCACCCGGGCGGTAAAAGAGGACATTCAGTGTATTCTGGGTCTGGAACAGCCGCTTGTCACGGTCACGGGTTATGACCGGAAAAACCTGTATTTTTCCGTGGAGAAGCCGAAGGACAAGAAGCAGGAGCTGCTGAAATACCTGATGGGGAATAAAGGGAAGAGCGGGATTATTTACTGTAATACCAGAAAGACCGTGGAGGAACTCCATGGGGAACTGGTGGAAAGCGGCTATCCGGTAACTCGTTATCACGCGGGGCTTTCTGATCTGGAGCGGAAGCAGAACCAGGAGGACTTTATTTACGATCGAAGCCCGATTATGGTAGCGACGAACGCATTTGGGATGGGCATTGATAAGTCGAACGTGCGGTACGTGCTTCATTATAATATGCCCAAGGACGTGGAAAGCTATTATCAGGAGGCGGGGCGTGCCGGGCGGGACGGTGAACCGGCGGAATGCATCCTCTACTACGCGGCGAAGGATGTAAAAATCAATGAGTTTCTGATTCAGCAGCAGGAAAATCCGGAGATGGAGCGGGAAGAGTTGGAGCTTTTGCGGGAACGGAATTACGAGCGGCTGCGGAAAATGACGTTTTACTGCTTCACAAATGAGTGCCTGCGGGATTACATATTGCGTTATTTTGGCGAGTACGGCGGCAATTATTGCGGAAACTGCAAAAATTGCCTCACGGAATTTCAGGATGTGGACGTCACGGAGGAGGCATCCGTGCTTCTTGAACTGGTGCGCTCCAGCCGTGAACGTTATGGGATTCAGGCAATCACGGATGCAGCGCATGGGACAGTGAATGATAAGGTGCGGCGGTTTGGACTGGATCAGAATTCCGGGTTTGGGAAGCTGAAAGAGCGGACGGTTGTGAGGATTCGGCAGATATTGAATGATCTGCTTGTAAAGGATTATCTTTCTCTTACGCCGGGGGATTATCCGGTTTTGAAACTGACGGATCGGGGCAGACGATTCCTGGCTTTGTCTCGGGAGCCGGACGAGTCGAGTTCGGCCATGGCAGGGCGGAACGCAGCAGGGCAAAATGAAATTGTTATGACAGAGCAAAACGTGGCAGGGCGAAGTGCTGCAGAGCAGGATGGGAACGACACAGAGGAGTATCGTATTGTCTTGAAACTCCCGAAGGAGAGAGAAAAGGAACCGAGGAAGGATAAGCCAGAGAAGAGAAAGGAAACCGCAGAGGTGAAATATCCGCAGCTGTTTGAACTGTTGCGGCAAAAACGGTATCAGATGGCGCAGGAAGCGCATGTCCCGCCGTATATTATTTTTTCGGATAAGACGCTCCGGGAGATGAGCACTTATCTGCCGCAGACGGAAAAGGAAATGCTTTCCATCAATGGAGTGGGCACCCGCAAGTATGAGCAATATGGGGAAGAATTTGCGGATGTGATTCGGGAATTTATGCGGGACAAGTAACTCTGTTTCGTATCTTCGTAGTTACGAGGCAGATGGTGATTTATGGAAATGGCAGTTTTAAATGAGAAAGAATGAGCAAAAAGAAAGGCAGGGAGATTATGAAAATTCAGGAGATTGCGATCGGAACAATTCGTATACCATTGGTGACGCCGTTTCGGACGGCACTTCGGACGGTGGACAGTATCAATGATTTGATTGTGAAAATAACGGCGGATGACGGCAGTGTTGGCTTCGGGGAGGCGCCGCCTACCGCGGTGATTACCGGAGATACTAAGGAGTCTATCGAGGCGGCGATCCGCGGTTATCTGGCGCCGGCGGTTGTGGGGCTGGATCTCTCAGATCTGGATGAAATTATGAGGAGAATGGAGAAAGCCATTGCTAAAAATACTTCCGCGAAAGCGGCGATGGATATTGCTTTGTATGATCTGTACGCAAAGATGCTGGGAAAACCATTGTATCGGGTGCTGGCAAAGGATGCAGAGGAGCGTTCGAATGACGCCTGTACTCAAAGTGCTTCCTGCACCGGGGCGGAGCTGGAGACGGATATTACGATCAGCGTGGATGAGACGGAAAAAATGGTGAGCGACAGCCTGCGGGCGGTGGCGGATGGTTTTGGTATTTTGAAGGTAAAGGTCGGCAAAGGCGGCGAAAAGGATGTGGAGCGCGTGCGTGCGATCCGGCAGGCAGTTGGGCCGGATGTTATTCTGCGGGTCGATGCGAATCAGGGCTGGACGAAGGAGGAAGCGATCGCGACCATCCGGGCAATGGAGGACGCAGGACTTGGTATTGAACTGGTAGAACAGCCAGTTTCCTACCATGATTTTCACGGGCTGCAGAGCGTGACGAAAGCTGTGGATACGCCGATTCTGGCCGATGAGAGTGTGTTTTCCTATGAGGATGCCCAGCGGATTATCGAGGAACACGCTGCGGATCTGATCAATATTAAGTTGATGAAAACCGGCGGCATCCATCAGGCGCTGCGGATCTGTGATCTCGCAGATAAGTATCAGGTAAAGTGCATGGTCGGCTGTATGCTGGAGAGCAAGGTTTCCGTGAGCGCAGGTGTGCACCTGGCAGCGGCGAGAAGCTGTATTACGATGGCAGACCTGGACGGCCCGTCGCTGTGCGCCGAGGACCCGTATGAGGGCGGGCCGGTTTACCGCGGACCGAAGATTTTCCTGAATGAAGAGAGCGGGATCGGGATTACGCGGATGCCGGTGGAATTTGCGTGTGTGGCGCGGGCAAAATAAAGAAGAAAGCAATGGATTTGTGCTTGTGATATCAAAATAGTGTGTATGTGAAGAAATATTGATATTGAGGAGCAGAGATAGGGGCAGGCGAGACGACGGTAAGAAAAATGGCGCGGTCGAAACGGTACCAGGCGAAGGTAGTTATTTTGCTGAGAGGACAGATTTTATGGAGAGTAACTTTAGAATTGTAACGGATGAGAATTGTTTCCTACGGGGCAAGCCGGGGATGGAAGCCGCAGAACAGGCGGACGGAGTCAATCCCTGTCTGCCGGGTGAAAATGACAGAGGGATTGAGGACGAAATTTTTTCCGGCTGGGCGGTTCGGGTGCTTCCGGAAACGGAGGAAAACGGATGGATCAAGGCCGAGACACATTATGGATATTCCGGCTATGTTGCGGTGACGCAGCTTGCGCCGATCAGCCGGGAGGAGCTGACTCGCAGGCAGGATCGGACGCGTTTTTTCCGGATTGGCGTTCCGGCTGCGGATCTGCTTGATCGGCCGAAGGTGCAGGGACTGCCGTTGGAGCGGCTGCTGAAAAACGCGATTGTGGAGCGGATTTCCGGTGAGGAGGAAGAGCAGGTCGCAGGAAGTGGGATGACGGTTGGCTCTGTGGCTGCACAGTCAGAAGGTTTTAAGAATGAGGAAAACGAGATTGCACAGTCGGAACGCTCGGCGAACAGCGGGAATGCAGATGGCTGGTGTCTGGTTCGCACGGCGGCAGGACGTGTAGGGTATGTACATGAGAAGTATCTGCAGGAGCGCAAGGATGATGATGCGTATTTGCTGTGGCTGGAAGGCGATGCGTCCATGCATTATAGAACGGATGGCCTGGAAGTGGCGGATTCGGAAGGGATTGCTTTGAAGAGTTTGTCTGCTGAAGTGGCTGCCGAAGAGACGGGAAACAAAGCCGGGGCAAATTTCTTTCGGGAGCGCTTTCTTTCAAATACTCCGGAGGAAGAGTCTTTTCGTGCGAATGTCGTAAAAAGTGCCGGCGCATATCTGGGTGTGCAGTACCGCTGGGGCGGGAAGTCTGCACTGGGACTGGACTGTTCCGGCCTGGTTTTCATGAGCTATCTGGAAAATGGTGTCATGATCTATCGTGACGCGAAGATCGTGGAAGGATATCCGGTGAAAGAAATTTCGCGTGATCAGCTGAAGCCGGGCGATCTGATCTTTTTCCCGGGGCATGTGGCAATGTATCTGGGAGAGGATCATTATATCCATTCGACCGCGTACAAGGTAACGCCGTATGTCACAATCAACAGCCTGAATCCCGCAGATGAGGACTATCGGGATGATCTGGCGCATGGAATTACGGCTTGCGGGAGTGTATTTGCGGGATGTACAGACGCGGGGACGACCAAGAAAAAAACGCCGGGCACAGATGGAGTGAATTGCGATGCCATGAAAAAAAGCACTGGAATCGCGGAAGCATATTGGGAAAATCTGCGCCGCCGACTGGACGCGATGCCGGGTAATGTCAGCGTTGTTTATAAAAATCTGTCCGATGGTGAGACGTTTACCTATCGTCCCGAAGAGCCGCATATCGCGGCAAGCGTGATAAAAATGTTCCTGATGGCTGCTGTTTTTCAGGGCTTTAAGGATGGGGATTTTGCCCCGGAGGATCGAATTGTGGTTCGACGCGAGGATTGTGTGCCATCCTGTGGGGTGCTGACGTATTTACAGGAGGAACCGGCGGTTCGTATCCGGGATCTGGTCGAGCTGATGATTATTGTCAGCGATAATACAGCGGCCAATGTTTTGTTTGATCTGGTGGGAGTGGAGCGGCTGGCTCATTTCCTCCGGGAGACACTCGGGCTGGAGAAAACGGTTTTCCGCAGGAAAATGTTTGACTCCGAACGTGCGGCGCAGGGAATTGAAAATTATGTGACGGCAGCGGACGCGGCATGGTTCCTGGAAGCGATTTACAGAGGCGAGCTGATTTCGCCGGAGGCCTCCGCCGAGATGTATCAGATTCTTACGCATCAGAGACTGAATGGGAAAATTCCTTTTTATCTGCATACACTCCCGGATTCGCCGGTGATCGCGCACAAGACCGGTGAGGACGATGGCACGACCCATGATGTGGCGGTGATTGAATCGCGGGATTCTTACGAAGAGCGGCAGAATGAAAATAAACAATGCAAAAACGCACGGAGAGAATCGACACGTAGACTTGAGGATGGTAAAACTTCAAAAGAGGATGCTTTTGTACTGTGTTTTCTTGGCAATGAGACAGATGTTCCGAATTATGAGCGGTTGATGGCGGAGACGGCAAGGGATTTATACATGAAGCAAATGTGTTAAGTTTGCTTTAGAATTTAAGAACCATAAAAAAGTGGAAGGGAACAACGTTCGGAAGAATGGAAAGACTCTAATCCGGAGTCATAACAGGAATTGCGAGAATTTGCCGTTGCGAAACCGGAAAAGATATGCTACTCTAGTTCTGCACCTGTTGCTTCAGTGGGAGGGAGTGAGAAAGCCAGTTCCTGGATTTGCCTATAATGAAAACGTAGTCTGTGTGAAAGGTATGAAAATAGTGTGCGAAAGGATGTGATACATTTTGGGAAAAATTTACGCAGAACAGGAAATAAAGGATATTACAGCACCCGTTTTTCTTGCCTTTGGGATTAATCGCGCGTGGCTGTTTGGTTCTTATGCCAGAGGAGAGGCTTCTCCGGACAGCGATATTGATATTCGGATTGAGGGAGGACAATTCAAAGGGATGTTTGCGCTTGGCAGGCTCTATGATGAATTGAGTAACGCTCTGAAAAAACCGATAGACCTGGTGACAACAGAAGCGCTTGAACACCGGGCAAATGCAGACAGAACCAGAAAGTTTGTCTCTAATATCAGAGAGGATGAGAAGCTCATTTATGAAAAATGTGGATATTGATATTTTGGAGCATATTAGAAATTACTGCTCAGATATTCAAAATACGGTAGAACGTTTTGGAAATGATAAAACAATTTTTGAGAGTGATCGAGATTTTCGCAATTCGGTTTGTATGAGCCTTTTACAGATAGGGGAGCTTACGGGTCATTTGTCTGATGAGTTTAAAGAGAAGACCAGAGAACAGATTTATTGGCCGGCTATAAAGGGAATGCGAAATATATTTGCACACAACTACGGGGCTGTAGATATTGACAGAGTATGGGATACGATAAGCAATGATATTACGCAGTTAGCCTCATTCTGTAATGAGACATCTTCTGTATATAGAAAAAACTCTGCGTACAAAGTGATAGATGCGCGACAGGAAAGTAATGGGATATCAAAATGATCAAGAGGGAATATTACCTCTCGAAGATCCGGGACTTTTATCATCTGGATCTTATAAAGGTGATTACGGGGATTCGCAGATGCGGAAAGTCGGTTCTGCTGGCGCAGATTATGGAAGAATTGCGGGAGCAGGGGATTTCGGAAGAACAGATTCTCTATTTGAACTTTGAGGATTATGATTATTCTTTTATCCGTTCGGGCAAAGATCTGCATGAATATGTAAAAGGGAAGATTGTTACAGGGAAAAAATATTATCTTTTTTTTGACGAAATACAGACAGTACCGGAATTTGAACGTGTGGTGAATTCGATTCGAATAAAATTTGATACGAGTATTTTTATAACCGGGTCAAACGGGAAACTGTTGTCTGGAGAGCTGGCGACTTACCTTTCCGGCAGAACGGTGAGCTTTCGTATGTATCCTTTTTCTTTCTCCGAGGTTTGTGAAATCAGAGCACTGGATCGGGAAGCTGTCACAGATGAGGTTTTACTGGATTATATGAACTGGGGTGGGATGCCGCAGCGTTTTCAGATGGAGAACGAAGAACAGACCAAGACATTTTTGCGAGACCTGTTTGATACGATTGTTCTGCGTGATATTGTGCAGCGCAGTGGGATTAAGGACATTGATTTATTTAACCAGCTGGTCGAATATCTTGTATGTAATCCATCACAGACGTTCTCTGCCCAGGCGGTGACAGATTATTTTCTGAGTGAAAATCGAAAGGTATCAAAAGAGACGATTTATAATTACCTGGAATACATTACTTCATCCATGATCATGGAGCGTGCCAGCCGTTATGATATTCGCGGCAAGCGGATTCTGACGAAAATGGATAAGTTTTATCTGACAGATATGGGACTTGGGAGAATTCGTAATTCCATCTTTAAGCTGGAAATGGGGGCTATGCTGGAAAACGTGATTTACAATGAGCTTTTGGTGCGCGGATACGATGTCTATGTGGGAAAGACCAGAAAGGGCGAGATTGATTTTGTTGCTGTGCAGGGGCAGCAAAAGGAATATTATCAGGTAGCCTATTATCTTTATGATCAAAAGGTGATTGACCGGGAATTTCAGGCGTTTCGTGAGATCCCCGATAATTATCCTAAGTATGTCATTTCATTCGACAAAATGGATTTTTCAAGAGATGGGATCATTCATAAAAATGCGATTCGCTTTCTGCTGGAAAGCAAATGCGGCTCCTTTGGAAGACTATAGTATTGCAGTTAATCCCGGAAAAAGGGCTGTACAGCAGGAACCTTGCATCCATTTGGACCGAATATGGTATGCTGGATTATGTGACCGTTACGGTTACGTTTGATGAAGATAGTATTACCGATGTGGCGATTGAGGGAAATGAAACCGATGGTATCGGCAGCACGGCAATCGAAGAAATGCCGGAATAAAGAATCCACTTTATAATTTTTTGCTGTTAAGGCCAATATACATCATTTCACCATGGAGCCGAGGACGCTTGCGCTGACGGGATGCTTTGCAACCACAACCAGGCCTGAAGTGTCCCGGTCAAGCCGGTTGGTGCAGCGGAAAACGAAACTGCCGCTGTCCCTGTAG
Organism: Lachnospiraceae bacterium; assembly: GCA_021205305.1. Taxonomy (GTDB): domain Bacteria; phylum Bacillota; class Clostridia; order Lachnospirales; family Lachnospiraceae; genus Choladousia. The sequence continues at coordinate 4,015 of JAJPXU010000111.1, read as the reverse complement.
TAGTACATTACAGCGTTCGCCAGTGAAAAATAGAAATTGTCCCTGGAAAGGTGCATGGGGAGCCCTGCCGGTTTGTTCACAACCAGGATATCCTCATCTTCATAGACGACAGAGATAGGGATAGCTACAGCCGGGATATTCTCTGAACCGGAATCCTCGCGGATACGCACTTCCAGGATGTCCCCGCAGGAGAGCGTTTGTTTCAGGGGGCAGATATGGCCGTTCAGCAGGGTGGCATCCTCTTTTTTCAATTGTGCTAGGTTTTTCCCGGAATAGAACCTGCGCTTGAGAAACTGTTCTACGCGGATCCCGGCGTCTTCTTCCTGGATCTGGTAATGTATTGTCCTGTCCATCTTATCCTCAAAATTGTAAAAGAAATGTGCGGTTAAGAACCGAAAAAATATGTAAGACCGCTTTCCTGTACAGGATAACTCATTTTGCAGGAATTTACTACAGCTTTTTTTGCAGACGAAAAAGGTCGGCTTTTGAATATTGCTTTTCATATCAGCGCTGTTTCAAAAAATTCAAATCCTTTTGTAACCTTTTCCCTTCTTGAATCGTGTTATTATTGAAAGACCTTTTAAGGCAGGGCCAGTACAAGGAGCCTGTCAAAGATATAAATTCACATAATTATGTGAGGGGGCGAGTACCCATGAAGATACCAGCAGAGGTGTTAATGGAAAAGTATAAGGACAATATAGATGAGGACGGCAGTATATGGCTGTATTACCAGTCCCATAAGGTGGATATTACGGAATATTTGTCGGAGAGCAGGAACTGCAAGCTGGCCATTAATGATAATGGTACGGTGACGTATTTTGATATAGAATCAAACGGAAGCGGCGGGTACAGTCTGTCGGCTTCAGATTCGCCGGAAGGATCCGCTGAAGATTATACTATTGTAGGATGAAGGTCGAACGATACCCTGCGCCTATACATAAGGCCGCAGAGTATTTTTTACGCTGTTTGTTTACAGATATTGGGATAATCTGCGTCCCGAATTCAGATAATAACAACCTGCGGGATTATTATTACCGGGACATCACGCTGGGGACTGACAGCCAAAGCGAGCAGTTGTATGAACCGACCCATAACGCCGAGATCGCGTTAGCTTTCCGGAAAGCGGGTGGAGACATTGCCTCGTAAAGCCAGGAAGAAAATCATATTCATCCTTATTGTCTTTGATATTTGTCATCCGGACATACCGGCGGGACGGCTCTGTTGTTGTAAAAACGGCAAAACCGCAGTCCAGTGTTTCGAGCATAGGCAAAGGTCCCCAGGGGAAAATTTCACAGAAAATGTATTTTAAAATTTTCAAGTAGCTTGGGTGGTACCCCTTGCATGGATAATACAAAACGATACTTGACTTTTTTTGGCTTTGACCTATAATGGTATCAGATGATACCGCTATAGCAGGGAGGGACAGAAATTTGCCTGACACAAGAATCCGAATTGAAAGCGAGCTTGAAGTAAACTCCTATTTGCAAAATCTTCGATATGCATTACAACACAATGCTAAGATTACATTCCAGGCAGAACGGCGGGTTGATCAAAATAGGAACCAGAGATATACAAACAAGTTCACGGTTGCGGATTTGTTTCCTGACGAAAATCCGGCAACAGCTATGAGACGTGAATTACAGACTTTGACAGTCGAGGAATATATGCAGACTGTCAAGGATCTACGCTTTCCAAACAGAAGCGAGATGCGTGTGTTTGGAAAAGAGTATAATAGAAAAGAAGATGTCTATATTAAAATTCGTGTGGAAGTGTTCTCTGATTTTGGAAATCCCGCGGCGTTTGTTATGTCTTTTCATTATGCCGAGATCCCTTTCAGGGCTGAAATGTTTCCATATAGAAAGCAATGAGGAGGTGCGAATTATGAAGATCCTGAGTATAGAAAGAAAATTATGTCTCTGCTGCATGGAAGAGCATGAGGTGCAAAGGGTCACCATTGTTGAAAATAATATTTTTAAAGGAGTATCCGTGGAATATAGCGCGGAATATTTCTATTGCGATTCGGCAGATGAGTTGTATGCAGATGAGCGGCAGATTTCACTGAATGATATAGCTATGAAAAACTCCTATCGCGAAAAGATGGGGCTTCTTACATCACACCAAATAGCAGCTATCCGCGTTAAGTATGGTATCAGCCAGAGTGATTTATGTCTTTTGCTGGGATGGGGTGGAAAAACTATTACTCGTTATGAGACCCATCAGGTGCAGGATATAGCACATGACACGATTCTTCGAAAATTGGATTCGGATCCCGAGTGGTTTCTGCAACTGCTCGAGGCAGAAAAAGATTCTCTTTCTGCTGCATCTTATGCAAAGTACACAGAGACAGGTGCGATCCTTTTTGAAAAAGGCCATGATATGTATTTGAAAACTACCATCATGTCGAAATATGCACGCTTCTTCCATAATCCAGAGGCTACCGGAGGAAAGAAATTATCATTGGATGCGGTGGTAGATATGATCCATTACTATGCTGGCTCCCCGAAGGTGAAGAATTTGTTCCTGGTTAAGCTTTTGAAGATGTTGTGGTATGCGGATGCACTTTCTTATAAGCGGCGCGAGTATGCTATATCCGGGTTGGTATACCGGGCTTTACCTATGGGGGCTGTTCCGGTGGCATATGAATCCATTGTTGATCTTAGTACTGTACACTGTGAAGAGATTGATATGGGTGATGGAATAGGATACAGATTCCTCCCTGCTCCGGCTAAAGAATATCCGTATCTAACAGTGGAAGATAAGGGAATCCTTGATGCAGTCATTAAACGCTTTGGCAGCATGTCAAAAAATGAAATCGTTGAAATAATGCATCAGGAAGACGCTTATCTTGAAACTGCCCCATATGATATTATTCAATTCAAATATACAAAGACATTGAGTATGTCTTGATGGGACAGCAAATAATGATTATACGGGAAAAATATTTGTCCTTTCCCCGCTTTTGTTGCGGATATTGATTTTGAAAGAGAAATCCTTCCTACCTAAATCATAGGCAAAGGTTATATGAGAAAATTGCACTGGAAATGCGTTTTTAATGGAGGGGTTTGGTCAAATAACTTCGTGAAACAACCCTGATTTTTTCTTTAGACTATTGCAATTTACGGACATATATAGTATACTATGGAAAAATAAACAGAGCACGTTCTGATAAATGTCCCAAAATGCATCCAAGAACCTGCTCGAGTGTACTGGGAGAACGGCAAATGGGAATGGTTATGCGGGAACAGACTGAACTGAACAAGCAGATTATCATCAATGCAGCGGCAGAAAGTTTTCTGAAGAAAGGCTTTACCAACACCACGTTAAGGCATATCATCACGGAGCTCGGTATCAGCATGGGAGCATTCACCGGACATTTTAAGACCAAGGAGGATGTGCTGTATGAGCTGGTGGGTTTCGTTCTGGAGCAGCAGTTTGCAGTGTCGGAAAAGCTGGTTGCGGGCAGGACGGACGATAAGATTCTGCTGTATGCTGCGGAAACAGTATTGCAGCTTTATATCGTGGAGATGAATGAGAACCTCCGTGATGTATATTACAACGCATACTCCCTTCCGAAGACATCCGCTTTGATACAGCAGACAGTTTCGAAAAAAGTGGAGGAATTATTCAGGGAAGAACTGCCGCAGCTGGAATCCAAGGACTTTTATCTGCTGGAGATCGCCACGGGCGGCATCATGCGGGGATTTATGATTGTCCCGTGCGATATCTGGTTCTCCATGGACGTGAAAGTGGAGGCATTCCTGAAAAATACGCTCCGTCTCTACTATGTGCCGGACGAAAAGATTGCGGAGGCCATCGCCTTTGTGAAAACCATCGATTTTAAGGAGGCGGCAAAAGAAACCGTTGACGGCATTTTCCGCTACCTTGAAAAGCAACGGGAAAGCTTACAGGAAATTGAAAAAAGAGGTTGACAATATGAAATTTGCCGCCATAATTTTGACAGACAGACAGACAGACAGACAGACAGACAGACAGACAGACAGACAGACAGACAGAC
>JAJPXU010000106.1 GCA_021205305.1 Lachnospiraceae bacterium | reverse complement strand
ATATAAAATCGTTGCTGTTTTCATTGCCATAAAAACAATTTGCCGATCCTAAAAAGGCGATTTGCAACAATTTCCAGTTTATATCTTTCCGTACTGCATATACTACAAGTGCAGCAGATAGCTGCAACATTACCGACAAAGATAAATCGAAATCAATGAAAAACAAAGGAGGCGTTTATTATGTCTAATCGTTCAAGTAATACGACAGCAGTACCGGAAGCAAAAGGTGCAATGGATCGATTCAAGTTTGAGGTAGCAAATGAGCTTGGTGTGCCGCTTTCCGACGGCTACAACGGCAACCTGACTTCCAAACAGAATGGTTCTGTAGGCGGCTATATGGTGAATAAAATGTCCCCAGAACAACCCGGTTTTTTCCTATCCGCACTATGATACAGGGAATCGAAGGCTTCCCCGCTTTTCAGGTGAAACCGGATATCCGCTGCCTGTTCCCCCTTTGGATACACAACGATCTTTTGTATTGTCTGGTCAACGACCATTTTTGTGATGTCTTCCGGAGTGATATTGGAATACTGTTTTACGCTTTCTTTTATCTGGTCAAGTCTCGCCCACAGTTCTGAACTGGTTTCAGGCCGTGCCTGTATTTTAGATAGCTTGTCCTGCAGAGCTATCATCTGTTTTTTGAAATCCGCATTCCGTTCAATGAATTCATCATCCGAAATTGCGCCAGAAAGGTTAAAATCAAGCAGCTTGTCTCTTTTCTTTTTGATCTGGCTGATTTTATCTTCCAGTGAGCGTTGCTCCGATAATGTTTCTTCCTGTCGCTTGTCAGTCAGCTTCTCAAATAATTTCAGATATTCGTCAAGAACAGTGTCTATAGTATTCCCTGACGAATTAAACAGATCCGCCAGCATCGATTTTAGTTCGCTTTCTGCTATACCAAAAGAGGAACAGCTTTCCGCGCCATTTTTGATCCGATAGCTGCATACCCATCGAGGATCCCATTTCTCCCGGATGGTGCGCTGTTTCATCCAGTATGCTGCGCCGTCGTTGCCACAGTATATTTTTCCTGTAAAGGTATTGTCCCTTTTATAGGAAGTCTTGTGTGACTTGATCGCGTTTCCCCTTTCCTCCAGGCGCTTATTTGCTGCTTCCCATGTAGCCTCGTTGACAATAGCAGGGACAGTTTCTCCATTATCCTTATACATATGCCAATCTTCCTGAGGGAGGAACTCCTGCTTCTTTGTAAACATATCAACAATCTTTACCTTTCCTCCGACATAAAACCCTTTGTATTTGGGATTCCGGATGATGTTTTTAATTACATCCCGGCTGATCTTGGCACCGTTGTGGTTCCGGTATCCCTTGTCGTACAGGAGTTTCTCAAGCTGCGGAGTGGAATAATTTTCGTAAGCATATTTCTGAAAAATCATTTTAACCATTTCTGCTTCATCTGGGTTGATAACGAGTTTTCCCCTGTCCTTATCATAACCGTAGAGGCGGGAATTACCAAGCACGACTCCTTTTTTGATTGCCTGGGCGTGACCAAATTTTACACGGCTGGAAAGCTTGCGAATTTCGTCCTGGGCCACTCCTGCCATGATCGTCAGCCGAAATTCACTGTCCTCATCAATCGTATTAATGTTGTCATTCTGAAACCAGACACAGACCCCATAGGTGAGAAGCTGCCGGGTGTACTGGATACTGTCCAGTGTATTTCGGGCGAAACGGGAGATCTCTTTCGTGAGCAGAAGATCATATTTCCCGATTTTTGCATCGTTAAGCAGTCTCTGGAACTCTTCCCGCTTTTCCGCATGCATACCTGATATGCCGTCGTCCACATAACCGCCCGCAAAAGTCCATGCCTTGTTTGACTTTATGAGATCCTCAAAATAGCTTATCTGATTTTGAGTAGAATTTTTCTGCTCTTCTTTATCAGAGCTTACCCTTGCATAATAAGCTACCTTTAATTCCAGGTCATATATAGAGCGAGTTTTTAACTGCTGGCGGATTTGATAAATATTCATAGGTCCCCTCCATGATAGAAAAAGGCTTACCAGGCTGGCTTTCATATCTGTATTGCGTAATACTCAAGCCAGCCAGATCATAGACGTTTAACAGTTGTATTTTATCTATGCCGGATGTACCGGATAGTTTTTTCCTGCGCTTCTATCATTATACTACTTTGCGTTCTTGTTGTGAAGCGCTAGTATTTTCTGCCTTCATAGCGATAATTCCGACTTTCATTATATCGAATTCCTCTTCGGTAATCAGCTGCGAATCGCGAAGCCGCTGGTTTAGAATCAGTAATAATAACTTTTGGTTGTTCAAAAGTCCACCTCCATTCCAATTCTCTCCCAGTTCAGGGAAAAAATACCTTTCCAGGGGAAATTACCATCTGCTTTTATCTGCAAATGAAATAACAAGTTCCTTTCTCTGGTTTTAAGAAGAACTGCTGCGGTTCTGGCAGGAATTTGATAAGGTGGATGCTGATTCATGAAAAAGGGAAAAAGCGAAATTTTGATAGAGTGGATTGCAGAACATAAATACAGCTATGCCATGCTGTACCTGGTATTCTATCTGGCGGCGGGTGGGAGCTGCCAGGCGTGAGTTATGAAATGACGTTGGAATCATCCAACATCTATGGTTTTTCTAACATGAAAATATGACCGAAATATGTCTGAATTATAAAAAATCAAACCATCAGTCTGCAAATTTCTATTCTGCGAATCTCTGTTGTAGTACCCCTTATTTTGTGCTATGATAACAGGGCGTGGATATCTTCTCTTGCGAAAATATTCAGAGAACGCTGGGAAGGGCGAAAAGCAGAACTGAATCAGGAAGCGAAAGGCGTAGCGAAGAAATCTTCTGATGATTCTGATGAACCGCCGGAAGATTTGGCTGAGAGGATTGCGTATGCTGAAAGTCAGAACCGTAAAATCAGGAATGGCAGCGGCGGAATAAAAAAAGACGAAACGTTTGGGCTTTTTTGTTAATGGAACGAATACTAAGATGGGCGGCGCGACAAAATTGACGCTGCCAATTTTCCATATTAAGATGAAGATGCTTCTATTTGACTGCTCCTTCAACTCGAATTAGATATATTGCAGCCGTTGGAAGGAGCCAAAATTTAAGAGTGGATGAATTTATGATAGTATTGTATCAGGAATGAAGCAGGACATCTATGAGGAAGGACTGTTGCTGTTCTGGCAGTAACAAGATAGAATGAATTATGGCAAATGAAAACGGAGAATGGATTATGTACGGAATGGACTGGAACGACCCTATGCGGATTCGCAGCTGGCGTGATTTGATCAGCTGGATCAATGAAATTGGCTTTCTTCCGCTGTTTAAGAACGAGATCGAGGGCTTTTCAGTAGAAGAGCATACCTCGAATCTGTTCTGGTGGACAGGAGATCCGGAACAGGACCCGTGGGAATGGCGGGAGCTGATTGCCCGAAGTCATGAGGTTGCATACGGGAAGTTTTTCGGAAAAAAGTCAGCTTTTGTCAGCCTGGAATGGTTTCCGGTCTTTGCGAATTACCGCAGAGATGGCTATGATTTCGATGCCAGATGGGATGATGAACTGGCGAATATCCGCAGTAAGAAAATCATGGACTGCTTTGAGGATCAGGATGAATATATTGGTCTGGAACTGAAAAGACGTGCTGGCTTCGGCAAAGGTGGGGAAAAGAACTTCAACGGGATTCTGACGGACCTTCAGATGCAGACCTATCTGGTGATTAAAGACTTTCGCCGCAAGGTAAACAAGCGAGGCGGGGAATATGGAATGCCGGTTTGCGTCTATTCAAAGCCAGAAGACTTGTGGGGCTATGACATGGTGACCGCGAATTATAAGGAGGAGCCATCAGAGAGCCGGGAAAGGATTTTTGAACATTTAAGCCATAGCTATCCATTTGCAACAGAAGCGCAGCTGAAAAAGCTTTTGAAATAGAATCGCGTATTTTTGCATATGAAAGAGGATGATTTTTATGGGAACGGATGAAACGAATAAGACAGAAAATAATCAGGCGCAGCTTGAAGCATCTTTCGGAATGGCTCTTGTAGATGCGTTGCCGGTCATATGTTTCAGCATCTCAATAGCTATGATTGCGTCATTGTATGATTCAGCAGTATTTTTGATCGGCGCACTGTTGTGTATTATAGCTGGCCTTGGAAAAGTATTGTGGAAATTAATACTTGCTGCTGCCCATAAGGATATTCAACTGTTATACAGGCAGTTTCATTATCTGATGCCAGGCGGTTTTGTACTGATTCTCCTTTCCCTGATTATCAGCCGTCCGTCTTTGTCAGAACTGTGGAAAAACATATCCTCATTTCCGTGTAATATCCTGTTTCTGTTAGCTATAGTTGGATTTGCTGTGATGGGAATTCTTGGTGCAAAGATGGATTCCACCAGTAAACGAGCAAACTGGATCGAGCAGCTGGTAAATCTGGCAGCGCAGCTTTGTATTTTGTTTGGTGTGCTGATGATCTGGTACGCGAGCGATTACTACAGGGCTGATGCGGAAGTCACAGAGTATCTGGAAAGCAGCAGCAGTGTAGAGGTAATCGAGATAGACAATGGACTATATTTTGACGGAGCAGGAGAGGACAACGCAATTATTTTCTATCCGGGAGCAAAGGTTGAGTATACGGCATATGCACCGCTGATGATGAAGCTGGCGGAAAATGGCGTGGACTGCTTTTTACTCGAGATGCCTTACAACATGGCTATTTTCGGTATCAACAGAGCCGATGACGTGATGGAAGAGTATGATTATGAGCATTGGTATATCGCTGGTCATTCTCTTGGAGGCGCAATGGCTGCGTCTTATGCGGCAGGAAATACAGACAAGCTGGATGGCGTTATCCTGCTGGCTGCTTATGCAACAAAAGACTTGGGAGATCTTGCAGTGCTTTCCATTTACGGCAGTAATGATGGTGTCTTGAGTATGGAAAAGGTCGAAACTGGTAGAGCGTATTCAACAAATTACACCGAAATATGTATAGAGGGCGGTTGCCATGCGTGGTTTGGTTATTACGGAGAGCAGGACGGTGATGGAACGGCTTCGATTTCCAGAGAGGAACAGTGGCAGCAGACCGTGGATGCGGTGTTGGAAGTGGTTGGATGAATAAATGTAGTATAAGCATTTGATGAATGAGAGGACGCAGTCATGGCGAAAGGTTCAAACCAGAAATTGAAGATTATGTATCTGATGAAGATTCTGTTGGAACAGACGGATGAAACACATTCAATCAGTATGCCGGAGATCATTTCTGCTCTGGAACAGTACGGAATCACTGCTGAGAGGAAGAGTATTTATAACGATATGGAGAGTCTGCGCCAGTTTGGTATGGACATCATTGGGGAGCAGCGTGACAGGACGTATTACTACCATGTGGGGAAACGCCAGTTTGAACTGGCCGAGCTGAAACTGCTGGTGGACTCTGTGCAGTCTGCAAAGTTCATTACGGCAAAAAAGTCCAACGAGCTGATTAAAAAAATCGAGAGTCTGGCGAGCCAGCACGAAGCATCGCAGCTCCAGCGCCAGGTGTATGTGGCGAACCGAATTAAGACGATGAATGCGAGTATTTATTATAATGTAGATGCGATTCATGCTGCGATTGCCGCTAACGAACAGATTTGCTTTCAATATTTTCAATGGAATGTGAGAAAGGAAATGGAGCTGCGGCACGATGGCACGTACTATCATGTCAGCCCATGGGCACTCAGTTGGGATGATGAGAACTATTACATGATTGCGTATGACAGTGCTGCGGGCAAAATCAAACACTTCCGCGTGGATAAGATGCTTCGGATTGAAAGCACGAAAGAACGGCGGGAAGGAAGAGAACAGTTTCGGGAATTTGACATGGCTGTCTATGCGCGGAAGATGTTCGGGATGTATGGCGGCAGGGAAGAAATTGTGAAGCTGCGCTGCGATAACAGCCTTGCCGGAGCAATCATTGACCGTTTCGGCAAAGAAATTACCATCATGAAAGAGGATGAACAGCATTTTACTGTCAACGTAAAAGTCGCAGTAAGCAAACAATTCATCCATTGGGTAATGGCTCTCGGAGATGGAGCAAAGATCATCA
>JAJPXU010000022.1 GCA_021205305.1 Lachnospiraceae bacterium | reverse complement strand
AAAACAGCAAAATAGACAAGCCTAATCTGAAATTTGCCGTGTTTTTTTACGGGGACATGAAAACAGGGAGTGAAGAACACCGTTTTTATTACAGAAGAACGCCTTGCATAATTCCCTGTTTCATATTATAATGGCGCTGTCAGAAAAGACAGATTTGATGAAGGAGGAAACGAAATATGCCGGATACAATTACGAAGGACATGACGATTGGAGAGGTTCTTGAGATCAATTCAGGGCTTGCGCCGGTGCTGATGGCCGGAGGCATGCACTGCATCGGATGTCCGGCTTCTCAGATGGAGTCTCTGGAAGAGGCGGCTATGGTACATGGGATTGATCTGGATTTGCTGTTGACCCGACTGAACGCGTATCTGCAGGCAATGCAGAGCTGATTTGAGAGGATCTGAGTGAGATACAGGCTGGCGCCGATGGCGGCGGCCTTTTCGACATTTTATGCGCACGGCCGCGCAAGGAATCTTTCTGGCTAACGCCAGACGCGGCCGGCACAGCGAGCAGGAGGAAAAGACCGCCTCCTACTCGATTTTTGAAAGGAAAGGACGGTGGCATATGCGTATATCTGATGCGATGGCAGCAATGGCGCCAGGCAAGGCCAGACAGAATGTCCATAATCGATTGACGACCCAGTGGGGGGAATCTTTCGATCCCGAACATGTGTTGAATGAATATCCCCGTCCTCAGCTTCGCCGACGCGACTGGATCTGCCTGAACGGCACCTGGCAGTACGCAATCTCGAAGAGCGGGAAGCGTCCCAAACATACAGAAGGGGACATCGTAGTGCCATTTTCCCCGGAAAGCAGGCTTTCAGGGGTGAATCGGAAGCTGAAGCCGGGGGAGTATCTCTGGTACCAGCGCAGTGTGGAACTGACGGAGCTGCCGGAAGGAAAGCGCCTTCTGCTGCATTTCCAGGCCGTGGATCAGAGCTGTACTATCTGGTGGAATGGCCACCTGGTTGGCCGCAATGAGAATGGATATCTGCCGTTTTCCATTGAAATAACCGGATTTGTAAAACCTGGAAAAAATATCCTGCGTGTGCGTGTGCGCGATGATACGGACGAAAATCGGCGCAGTCGTGGAAAGCAGTCTCTGCGTCCGGGCGGGATGTTTTATACGGCGCAGAGCGGAATCTGGCAGACCGTGTGGATGGAATGGGTGCCGGACAATTATCTGAAAAATCTGAAAATCACGCCGCTGTTTGATGACAAAAAGGTACGGTTGGAGACGACACTGGTTCGGCCGACGGAGCTTCAAATCTGCCTGAACTGGGAGAGAGAGTCATATATACACTTTGTGCGCACGCGTGATTTTGCGCCGGATAGCAATTCGTTTACGGTTGAACTTTCGCTTCCGGGCCTTCGGCCGTGGACGCCGGAGCAGCCGTTTCTTTACCCATTGTATATCCAGGCGGGCGATGATTTTGTGGAAAGCTACTTTGCGATGCGCAAGTTTTCGGTCGGCATGGATGAAAAACGCCATCCCAGGTTGTTTTTGAATAATGAGCCTTATTTCTTTAACGGGGTGCTGGATCAGGGGTATTGGCCGGAAAGTCTGTATACGCCGCCGTCGGATGAAGCCATGCGTGCAGATATTCAAAATATGAAAGCACTGGGCTTTAATACGATCCGCAAACATTTGAAAATCGAGCCGCTGCGCTGGTATTATTATTGTGACCGATACGGGATGGCCGTGTGGCAGGATATGGTAAACGGCGGTGGAAAATACCGTCCCTTCCTGACGTGCTATTTACCGACAGCCCTTCCGGTTGTGACGGAACATATCCGCGATGACATGGCCTGGACGCATTCTCTGCTCGGGCGGCCAAACGCGGACGATCGCCGACAGTGGGAGAAGGAATGTCAAAGAACGGTGGAGACACTTTATAACTGCCCATGTATTGCGCTGTGGACACTTTTCAATGAAGGGTGGGGACAGTTTGACGCGCTGCGTCTGGAGAGACAGGTGCGTGAGATGGATCCGACCCGGCTGATTGACCATGCAAGCGGCTGGTTTGACCAGGGCGGAGGGGATATCAAGAGCGTGCACAATTATTTCCGCCCTCTGAAAGTGAAAAACGACCGGCGGCCGTTTGTACTTTCTGAGTATGGCGGCTACACTTATTCCGTACCCGGGCATGTGTACAGTGATGTTCCTTACGGTTATCGCTCTTATTCTACGAAAGAAGAGTTTACGGAGGCATGGAAGGCTCTGCAAAAGAAAATCAGTGAACTGAGAGAAAAAGGTTTGTCCGGAGCGATTTATACGCAGCTGTCTGATATAGAGGAGGAGACGAATGGGCTGTATACCTGGGATCGGAAGGTATGTAAATTTCCATAAAGTTAGCAATAATTTGCTTGTGAATCCATTTCTTGCGTAGTAAAATAAAGGTGATGATTGAATGAAAAAAATGTTGCTGGTTTACAACCCGAAGTCAGGTAAAGGACAGATACGCTTTAGCCTTTCAAAAATCATTGAACGGTTTTCCGCGGCGGATTATGATGTGACTGTTTATCCGACGAAAGCTGCGATGGATGCGACGGAAATTACGCGTGCGCGTGCGGCGGACTATGATATGATCGTCTGCAGCGGCGGAGACGGGACACTGGATGAAGTGGTAACCGGCCTGATGGAAAGCGGTATTCACCGCCCGATTGGCTACATCCCCGCAGGCAGCACAAATGATTTTGCGTCCAGCGTCGGTATTCCGCGTCAGATGGAGCGGGCTGCGAACACAGTAGTGGAAGGCAGGGTATTCCAGTCGGATATCGGGAGATTCAACGGCAGTGATTACTTCGTCTATGTGGCGGCTTTTGGTTTGCTGACAGACGTATCTTATCAGACAAAGCAGGAATTGAAAAATGTGTTGGGGCATGCCGCTTATATCATCGAGGGTGTAAAGCGGCTGGGCAGCTGGCGTTCCTATTCGATTCAGTTTGAGAGTGAAGAGATGTCTGGCAGCGGTGATTTTATCTATGGCATGGTGGCGAATTCCCATTCTGTAGGTGGGTTTAAGGGACTTCCGGGTACCGATATCGAGCTGGACGACGGTCTGTTCGAGGTGATGCTGGTGCGCACGCCGGGGGATTTGCTGGACTGGCAGAAGATGCTCAGCGCGCTTCTTATCAGTGAGGAGAGCAATGACAATGTCATTCGTTTCAAGACACGCCGCCTGGTGGTTCGCTCCAAAGAGCCGTTAGCCTGGACACGCGACGGGGAAGACGGCGGAGAGCACCTGGAGGTGGAACTGGAGAATCTGCCAAGAGTTCTGGATATCATGACCGGAGAAATGCCGGAAACAGCCGAAGGGCAGCTGGCGGAGGTAAAAAACCAGGAAGAGATCGAGCCGGAAGCGCTGGAAGTGGAACTGGAGGATGTATCTCAGAAGCAAGAGTCAGGCGATTTTTCACATCCATTCAGAAAGAAATTGTCGGGAAATTTTGCCGACGTCGTCCGTCTTTTGAAGGAGGATGGGGAGATTCCGGAGTTTGAGGCTTTGGTGGAATATCTGGGGACGCTGTTTGGATCGGAAACGGAGGCTTGACGGGACGTTTCGGATTGTCTGGTAAGATTTGCAGATAGGCAACGCTGCGGGATGACTGCCCGCATAGCGATATTATTTGAGAAAGGAGAACCCACGGAAAAGGAAGGCTGACGGGATAAGGAACGGAACGCTTTTTCTTTGCGTGGCGGTGAGTGTTTCATGTTGTACATAGGCGTAGACCTTGGAACATCAGCAGTCAAGCTGCTGCTGATGGATGGAGACGGGAAGATCCAAAATATCGTCTCAAAAGAATATCCGCTGTATTTTCCTCATCCGGGCTGGTCTGAGCAGAATCCGGAGGACTGGTATGAGCAGACGATGGCGGGACTGAAAGAGCTGCTCTCTGACTGCGATCACAGCCAGGTGGCGGGTATCAGTTTCGGCGGACAGATGCATGGTCTCGTGATCCTGGACAAAGAGGACCAGGTGATTCGGCCGGCGATTTTGTGGAATGATGGCCGCACACAGGAAGAATGTGACTATCTGAACAATGAAATCGGCCGCGATAAGATTTCCGAATACACGGCGAATATTGCCTTTGCCGGTTTTACAGCTCCGAAACTTCTCTGGGTGAAGAAAAATGAACCGGAGAATTTTGCACGGATTGAGAAAATCATGCTCCCGAAAGACTACATCGCGTATCGTCTCTCCGGGGTACACTGCACTGACGTATCGGACGCGTCCGGTATGCTCACGTTTGATGTGAAGAACCGCTGCTGGTCAAAAGAGATGCTTGATATCTGCGGCGTCCGCGAGGAACAGATGGCACAGATTTTTGAGAGCTATGAGGTGGTCGGCACTGTGCTTCCCGAGATTGCGGCAGAACTGGCGATTCCGCAGACGGTAAAAGTCATCGCCGGTGCGGGCGATAACGCGGCGGCAGCGGTCGGGACCGGCACGGTCGGCGACGGAGCCTGCAATATTTCTCTTGGAACAAGCGGGACCATCTTTATTTCCTCGGAGAAATTTGGCGTAGATAAATACAATGCCCTGCACGCGTTCGCGCATGCGGACGGTCATTATCATCTGATGGGCTGCATGCTCAGCGCGGCGTCCTGCAACAAATGGTGGATGGACGAGATCATCGGCACGAAGGATTACGCGGCGGAGCAGGCACAGATTGAAAAGCTTGGCGAGAACCACGTTTATTTCCTGCCGTACCTGATGGGAGAGCGCTCCCCGCATAATAATCCAAACGCGCGCGCGACCTTCATCGGTATGACCATGGATACTACCCGTGCGGATATGACACAGGCTGTGCTGGAAGGTGTGGCATTCGCACTCCGAGATTCTCTCGAAGTGGCGAAGAGCCTCGGGATTCAGATCGAGCGCACGAAGATCTGCGGCGGCGGCGCAAAGAGCCCGCTCTGGAAAAAGATCATCGCGAACGTCCTGAACCTCAAGGTGGACGTTATCGAGAGCGAGGAAGGCCCTGGCCTGGGCGGCGCTATGCTGGCAGCGGTTGGCTGCGGCGAATATGCTTCTGTGGCGGACGCGGCGGCAAAGATTGTCCGCGTGATCGACACGATCGAGCCGGATCCGGAGCTGGTCGCGAAGTATGAAGCGCGGTATGCGCAGTTTAAACAGGTGTATCCGACCTGCAAACCGTTATTTGATGCGCTGCTTTAAAAATTGGCTGTCTGACGCAATGTCTGAAGGAAAATGATGTCAGCGCATAGAAACAAATCATAAAATTGCTAATAGAAAAACTACCCGGGCGTCGTTTACCGGAGTCCGGGTCATATAAAAGAAGGAGGATATTTCAAATGCAGAACATTCCAAAGGTAAAAATCGGTATCGTCGCGGTTAGCCGTGACTGCTTCCCGGAGTCACTTTCCGTGAACCGGAGAAAGGCTCTTGTTGACGCTTACACAGCGAAATACGATGCCTCAGATATTTATGAGTGCCCGGTCTGTATCGTAGAGAGTGAAATCCATATGGTACAGGCGCTTGAGGACATCAAGGCAGCCGGTTGCGACGCGCTTTGCGTATATCTTGGCAACTTTGGTCCGGAGATTTCCGAGACGCTTCTTGCAAAGCATTTTGACGGTCCGGCAATGTTCGTGGCGGCTGCGGAAGAGAGCGGCAAAGACCTGATTCAGGGCCGTGGAGATGCATACTGCGGTATGCTCAATGCCAGCTACAACCTGAAGCTCCGCAACATTCATGCTTACATACCAGAGTATCCGGTAGGCACCGCAGAAGAGTGCGCAGATATGATTCATGATTTCGTGCCGATCGCTCGTGCGGTCGTAGGACTTCAGAATCTGAAGATCATCAGCTTTGGTCCGCGTCCGCTGAATTTCCTGGCCTGCAACGCGCCGATCAAGCAGCTTTATAACATTGGCGTAGAGATCGAAGAAAACTCCGAGCTGGATCTGTTCGAAGCGTTCAATAAGCATGCGGGCGACGAGCGTATTCCGGAAGTCGTAAAGGATATGGAAGCAGAGCTCGGCGAGGGCAATCAGAAGCCGGAGATCCTTGCGAAGCTGGCGCAGTATGAGCTGACATTGCTTGACTGGGTAGAGGCGCACAGAGGCTACCGTAAATACGTGGCAATCGCCGGAAAATGCTGGCCGGCATTCCAGACACAGTTTGGATTCGTGCCGTGCTATGTAAACAGCCGTCTGACCGGCAGAGGCATCCCGGTATCCTGTGAGGTAGATATCTACGGTGCGCTTAGTGAGTTCATCGGCACCTGCGTAAGCGACGATATCGTGACGCTGCTGGATATCAACAATACCGTTCCGGCTGACATTTACGAAGAGGACATCAAGGGCAAGTTCAATTATACGCAGAAAGACACCTTTATGGGCTTCCACTGCGGCAATACCTGCTCGAAGAAGCTGACTTCCTGCACGATGAAGTATCAGATGATCATGGCAAGAAGCCTGCCGGTAGAGGTGACAAATGGTACGCTGGAAGGCGACATCGTTCCGGGCGACATCACTTTCTTCCGTCTGCAGAGCACCTCGGATAACATTCTCCGCGCGTATGTAGCGCAGGGTGAGGTCCTTCCGGTAGCGACACGTTCTTTCGGCGGCGTCGGCATTTTCGCAATTCCGGAGATGGGTCGTTTCTATCGCCATGTTCTGATCGAGGGGAACTATCCGCATCACGGCGCAGTGGCATTTGGCCATCATGGAAAAGCACTCTACGAAGTATTTAAGCTCATCGGCGTATGCCCGGATGAGATCGGATACAACCATCCGAAGAGCGTTCCTTACCGCACGGAGAATCCGTTCGCGTAAGATAGCGCGAACAATAAAGTTTTCCTGGCGGGGAACAGATAAGACGAATTTTGACGCAGGTGCGTTTACAGACAGGGAACAGGGGCGCACCTGGTGAGCAGAAATGAAAAAGAAAGCGGGCGACGATGCGGTTGGAGCGTGGCGTCCGCTTTCAAAGTATAAGGAGAAGATCAAAATGGAAAAGAAACCCTTTGGAACGGTAAACGATGGAGCGGAGGTATCCCTTTATTCCTTCACGAATAAAAACGGTGTGACTATGACGGTAACGGAGCTGGGCGCGACTCTGGTAAGCCTGCTTGTTCCGGATCGCGACGGGAATCCGGTCGACGTAGTGCTTGGCTATGATACGCCGCAGGAGTATATCGCGGGCGGCTGCTACTTTGGCGCGGTGATTGCCCCGAACGGCAACCGCATTGACAAAGGCCGTTTTACGATCGGAGAGAAGACCTATCAGCTTCCGATCAATGACAATGAGAACAATCTGCACAGCGGCCCTCACGGCGTAGATGAGTGGGTATGGAATGTGGCAAAGATCGATGAGGAGGCAAACAGCATTTCCTTCCAGGTGCGCATTCCGGACGGCAACAATGGCTTCCCTGGGAACATTGACACGACTGTGACCTATACGCTGACCGAGGATAACGCAGTGACGCTCCATTATGAGGCAGTATCGGACGCGGATACCATCGCGAATATGACCAACCATACCTATTTCAATCTGGCTGGTCACGCATCCGGCTCGATTGAGGATCATACCCTGATTCTCACGGCGGATCATTACACTCCGGTCATTGATTCGCAGGCGATTCCGACCGGCGAAATCGCACCGGTGTCTGGCACGCCGATGGATTTCCTTACAGGCAAAACGATCGGGCTGGATGTAGATGCAGACTTCGAGCAGCTGAAATTTGTCGGCGGATATGATCACAACTATGTTCTTCCGGATAATGGCGGCAAGGTACAGAAGGTCGCTGAAGCTTACTGTGAGGAGAGCGGTATCTGCATGGAGACATTCACAGACTGCTGTGCGATTCAGCTGTATGTCGGCAATGGGATCAGTGAGCAGACCGGCAAAGGCGGCGTTACCTACCGCAAACGTCAGGGCTTCTGCCTGGAATCCCAGTTCTGCCCGAATGCGATCAATGACCCGGCATTCAAATCTCCGATTCTGAAGAAGGGCGAAAAATACGATACGCAGACCAGCTATCGTTTTTCTGTGAAGAATTGACGAAAATGCTGCAATGCGAATAGCTGGTTTGGGGAGGAGTATTCGAATGAAGAAAAAACTATCCATGCTGCTGGCGCTGCTGTTGCTGACGGTTGAACCGATGAGCATCGTGCAGGCTTCTGAGAGCAGTGACGTGATTTTGTCAGAAACGGTCAGCCGGACGGGATCATCCTCGGTGATAGAGCAGGTTTCCGAGACACTTACGGTCAGCGAGGTCGAAGTGCAGGAGATGACAGCAGCAGAAGGTTCCGGTTCCACACAGAGCAGCACTTCAGCAACGGACAGTTCCACGCAAAGCAAAGAATCAGCAGCGGCGGGCAGTTCCGCACAAAGCACAGAATCAGCAGCAGCGGGCAGTTCTGCGCAAAGTACAGAGTCAGCGACGGCAGCGGAGAGTTCACAGAGCGCAGCATCGTCGTCTACGGGCAGCACCACGCAGAGTGATCAGACGGGTGTAGCGACGGAAAGTGCGCAGAGCACCGAGACGGAGATGACAGGCAGTTCCACCCAGGATATGGGTACAGCCGACAGTTCAACAGCAGGGACAGACGCGGTGGGAGAGACGGATACGGATTCCGGGACAGCGGGCGAGTCCTCAACAGCGTCTGACGCGGATGTTGTGATTGAGACGGAGGCGGGTGGTACAGAAGGGGAAACAGATTTGACCGCCGGAGCAAATACGGAGGAAGAAGCTGACATAGAGCAGGAGACAGAGAATGCTCCTGTGACTGGAGATTCTTTCCTCCTGGATATCACAGAGACAGACACTCCGGCGCTGATTACCGCAGACGCATCCTGGCAGGTCGGAGGGATTACCGCGACTCTGGAGGATGGTGTCCTGACGCTTACCGGTTCCGGCGCGATGACGGATTATACATATGACACCTATAAAGAAGTGCCCTGGTATGGCTACAGCATCGGTCAGATCATTATCTCGGAGGGCATCACGCACGTCGGCGATTACGCGTTTGCGGCGTGTTCGGCCACCGGAGTGGCGCTGCCCTACGGACTTCTGAGCATTGGCGATTTTAGTTTTAACGGGTGCGCCGTGCAGACGGTGACCATCCCATCGACGGTCACCAGCATCGGCGAAGCGGCGTTTGCCTACTGTACTTCATTGACGAGCCTTTCCATCCCGGATTCTGTGCAGACACTTGGAGATGGCCTGGCAAGCGGCTGTACGGCGCTGCGGACTGCATCGATTGGAAACAGTGTGTCGACGGTGCCTTACTGCGCATTCTATGGTTGTGTCTCTTTGACAAAAGCGACGCTTGGAAGTGCCGTCACGACCATTGACGGTGCGGCTTTCTTCGGCTGTACAAGCCTTAACGACATCACGCTGCCGGATGGCCTGAAAACCATCGCGGCCTACGCTTTTTACGGCTGCACGGCATTGACCGCGCTGACAATTCCCTCCAGTGTGACAGCCATTGAAGGCGGCGCGTTTGACGGCTGTACAAGCCTGACCTTACAGCTGCCGTCTACCCTGACGCAGATGGACGATGGTTCTTACAGCGCGTCAGAGACGGTGTCGCTCACAGGAACCTTCCGCTATGACGACGCCTACGCGGTACTGGAGCTGGTCAACCAGGAGCGGGCGGCTGAGGGACTTTCCGCGTTGACGATGGATGCAGAACTTCTGGAAGCCGCAATGCTAAGAGCTGCGGAAATAAACATTAATTTCAGCCACACGCGTCCGTCCGGACTTAGCTGTGTAACGGTTTCCTCAAAGGCTTTGGGAGAAAACATCGCAGTGGGATATGCTTCTGCTTCTTCCGTGATGAATGGCTGGATGAATTCCGAAGGGCACCGTGCGAATATCCTTACCAGTGACTATCAGTCGATCGGTATCGGTTGTTTCACGCAGGGCGGCACAGTTTACTGGGTGCAGCTGTTCGGGAATGAACAGGCAGAGACTGCTTCTGTACCATCCAACGTAGAAAAATCCGTGACCGTAGCTCTGGATGCGGAAACGTATGCCGATTACCTGTATCTGTACGCGTCTGGAAGTACGACTCTGGCTGTCGGCGAGAGTATGACTTTTGAAATCCGCCTGAAAAACAAGGCGGCGACATCTAACTATGCAAAACTGGATGCTGCTTCCTTTACCTGGAGCGGCGGTTCGGCGGCATCTGTCAGCGACTCCGGCACCGTGACCGGACAGAGTGTGGGAAATGCAGTGATAACAGCCACATCCGTGAGCGGAGGACTTTCCGCTTCCGGGGCAGTCACCGTCTCCCTTGGCACCTGCACGATCACCAGTCTTACCAATGTCTCCACCGGCGTTAAGATTACCTGGAACGCGGTCAGCGGAGCAAAAGGGTACCGTGTCTACCGAATCACCAGCGCAGGTACTGAGAAGCGGATCAAGACCATCAAGGACGGTTCCACCGTTACTTTCACAGATAAAAAAATAGCGGACAAAAACGGCAATACCTTTACCTATAAGGTCGTACCTTATTCCGGCAGCAGTACAGGTTCCTTCGTGGAAAAATCCATTGTCCGCCTGGCGGGTACGACCCTCACCGGCGCGGTGAACACCGCCGCAGGCAGAGCGAAAATTACCTGGACAAAATCCAAAAAGGTAACCGGCTACCAGCTTCAATACTCCACAAGCCAGAACTTCGCGAGCGGAAACAAATCGAAAAAAATAGCCGGTAAATCGTCTGTAAGCAAGACGTTGACCGGACTGACCAAAGGCGAGACCTATTATGTGCGTATCCGCACGTATAAGACCGTAAACGGCACGACATACTATTCCGCATGGAGTACGCTAACAGCGGTGACAATCACAAAATAAAAGTACGTTAACAGCAGTGACAATTACAAAAGAATGGGTAACCATTCGGCACAGTGGGCAGGAGATGAGAACGTCTCCTGCTCATTGTTTTCCTGAAAAGATGTTTTCATATGATTCATTTAGCCACGCCACCGCAGCGTCGAGGCCTTCAGCGGAGACTTCAAACGACTGATAGGTCTTCTGTTCCTCCGGCGTACATTCCCAGCAGTAGGGCTGCGGATAAGTCGCGGCCATCAGCTTGTCATCTTTGATAAACAGGTTATATCTCATCTCCCGGTAGCTTCCGGTAAAATTACTCTTCTTCAGAAAGCCCAGAGAAATCTGGCCTTTTAATGTAAAATAAAAATGATCCATGAAAAGAGACCTCCCCTTTGCAGCAAGATTCTGTATGAATTGCAACACGTTCAAGGGTAGTATAGCACGAGTGTTTTTCTTTGAACAGTAGGCAAAATTTCTATAAAACTAGCACTCACCTCTTGACAGTGCTAACAATATATGCTATAACACAAATAGAACAACGGAGAGAAGAAAACGAAGCTGCTCCGGCGTTTGAAAAATCAGATCTGTGGATATACTACATACCGTATTCACAGAATTCTCCGGACAGAATGAGCCGGAAGATAAACAGAAATGCGAAAGGGGAAATGAATTATGCTGACACCAAGTATTTTTAGAGAGAATTTATGGAACGACTGGATGAACGATCCGTTCGCAGAATTCGACGGACTTAACCATGGGAGACGCGGCGAACACATCATGAGAACCGATGTGAAAGAAGATGAGCAGGAGTATGAGGTCGACATCGAGCTTCCCGGCTTCAAGAAAGAAGAAGTCAAGGCAGAGCTGAAGGACGGTTACCTCACCGTCAGCGCGATCAAGACAGAGAACGGCCAGAAAGACACGAATGGCAAATACGTCAGAAGAGAGCGCTACGCAGGCAACATGAGCAGAAGCTTCTATGTAGGCGAGAACGTTACCCAGGCAGAGATTCGCGCAAAGTTTGAGAACGGCATTCTCACCCTCCTGATTCCGAAGAAAGACCCAAGAAAACAGGTAGAAGAAAAGCATTTCGTGACAATTGAGTGACGAGCAAATCACGATCAGATAAGGATCGGGAGACTATCGAGAAACAATCGAGAGGCAATTGCGTGACAAACGTGTTATGATCCGGTAACGATCAAGAAACGATCAGGAAACGATCCTTCCAATAAATCACTGTGCGGCGGTTTGCACAGTATCTGTATATGGAAAAGCGGATAGGGGAAAAATACCTCTATCCGTTTTTTCTGCTTTGTGATACAATAATAGCCGCATATGAAGAGTGTGGTATCGTTCTCGATTTGCTGTGCAAATCGGAACATTTTCTGCGCAAGATGCGGTAGCGTTCTCTTTGGAGGAATGTCATGGGAAACTGTTTGATCTTAATCATCGATATGCAAAATGGATTTCAAAATGCAAATACCAAAGGCCTGGACCAGAAAATTTTGCGCTTCCTGGATCGGCTGGATGCGGTGGAATCGGACTATAACGGTAATGCGGGTAACTCTGGAAAATCAGGGAATTTCGAGAAATCCAAGAACTCCACTGATTCTGGAAATTCCAGGAAATCCGAGAACTCCGCTGATATCGGAAAATCCAGTGATTCCAGATTTGCTCATATCCTGGTTGCCGGAACCTGTTATGTCAATCACGAGCAGACCGCCTGCTACCGCTTCGAGGGCTGGAAAGCCTGCATGGCCGGGACAAAAGAAGCACAGATCCTCGATTCCCTGCGGCCGCGGATGCAGCGTGTATTCCAGAAAGACAAATACAGCTGCTGGAATGCACAAATGCAGCAATACATCCGGGAAAACAAAATCAAAAAGGTCTACTTTGCCGGTGTCAATACCGGGTGCTGCGTGCTGCACAGCGCCTTCGACTTTTACAACGATCTGGTCGACTGCTCTGTAATTGCCGACCTTTGCGGCTCTACTTCCGGAGTACGCGAGCATGAAGCAGCTCTCATCGTCCTCAAAAGCTGCATCACCAAAGAACGTGTGATAACGGCAGAAGAGGCCGTGAAGGAAATTCAGGCTGCCATACAATTATAGTTAATTAATTAACAATGTGGCGCAAAAAGTATGCTTTTTGTAAATTTGATATTGAAATCGAAGCAAGCTTGATGTATAATGCACTCTGTGGTTGACGTATTCTCATCTACAGAATACAAACACACGACAGAGCGAATGAAAATAATCTCCGCTCTGAACAGAAAAAATTCGGTAATGAACAGGATGTCGCTTCGTCGCAGCTGTTCATTCCGAATGTTATAATGTACCCAAACCGCGCTGAAAAGGGCGGGGTGGCGAAGCGTACCCATATATCCTTTGAAAGAGGCACTTTTGTAACATGTGAGAGAGTGAAAAAAATAGAGGAAAGTGGATACAGAAATCGCAAAATGAGCGGAGAATGTAATATTAAGTATAGAAAGTAAGAGTCTGAAGAGACTCTTATTTTTGTGCGCTTAAACAGACGCGTCCCGGCGTTTTCTCATGCCATTGATGGTTCCCTTTGGAAGAATAATTTTAAAATCTACTTATCGTCTGTATGACTATGGCAGGATGGGCAAGGATGGGAAACCACGTGAGCTGCATATAGAAAAGGCGCTGGAAGTAGCGAACCTGAAAGGCAGCTCCGCACCGAGGCAACCGATGCGGGTCCTTCGTTTTAAAAAAGGACAAGCCGTTGAGCTTTTATGTCGCTGTAAATATTTTCAGGTGGAGCGGATGCTGGTGAATACAGAGCGTATTCGGGAGATGGCAGAGATTCAGACCGGCAGCAATTCCTTTCAGGTTCTTTTGTGTACGGAGGGGTGTGGGGTACTGTTCTGGAATCGAGATTCGCTGAAGTTTTTTAAAGGGGACTGTGTTTTCATACCGGCGGATTCTGTGTTGATAAAGATCCATGGAAAGGCGCAGTTTTTGAACGTGAGCTGCTAGGGGAGGTATGCTCTAAGCGCGGCTGGAAGAACGATATAAAAAAGAATGCAACGGCAGAGCGCATACACTGAGTGTTTATGTGTCCTGCCGTTTTCTTTTTACTGAAATGCAAATAAACAAACTACAATAGCTAACAAACAAGCATCCAAGCACAACTTGGATGACAAGCAGAAATTCATCTGCTATACTGTTTTTGCTGACAGAGATCAGAATAGCAGGAAGGAACTGTTATCTTTGACATTGTGTTTTATGTGAGAATGAATGACGGTATATCACAGATCATAATCAATATTGAAGCACAGAAAGATGAACCATCGGCTTATGATATCCTGAATCGGGCGATTTTTTATGTATGCAGACTGGTATCGTCGCAAAAAGAGCGTGATTTTACCGGGAAGAATTTTAACGATCTGAATCGTGTCTATTCCATATGGATATGCATGAACATGGAGGAATGCAGTTGGAGTTATGTTCATTTAACGAATGATTCCATTATGGGGAAGCACAAGTGGGTAGGGAAACTGGATTTATTAAACATTGTGCTTCTTGGAGTGCCGAATAAACTTCCCAAACGGGGCAAAGAATATGCGATCCATCGGCTGTTAGGAACACTTTTTTCAAATAAGTTGACTGCAAATGAGAGGATTGATATCTTAGAAAACGAATATCAGATTGCAACCAGTCCTTTCAGAGAGGAGATGAATATTATGTGTAACTTGGGTGAAGGCATTTTTGAGCAAGGAGAAGCGAGAGGAGAAGCGAGAGGAGAAGCGAGAGGAGAAGCGAGAGGAGAAGCCAATGAGCAGGAAAGGCTTATTATTAATATGGATAAGGAGGGGCTGCCTTTGGAATTAATTTCTCGGATAACAGGGGTTGCTATTGAAAAAATCTTGAATATTACAAGAAAAAACAAAGGAGTGACTGCTTAAATGGGGTGGGAAAGGATTGTTGTTTCTGTTTTCATCTTAATCTCATCTTATCAAGTATAGTGATTATGTGTTGACTCCGTACCTCCAGCCAGGCTAGTGGTACGGAGTGTCTTATTTTTACGGAATGTGTTCTTTTACTATTCTTTGCCTGGGGCTTCTTCGATTTTATCTGCCGGTACGAATTCCAGCAGTTCTCCGATCGTACAGTCCAGGGCGGTGCAGAGCCGGGCAAGTACGGCGATGTCCATTCTGGCGATATCATTGTTGCAGTAGTGATTGATCTGCGTGCGCTGCATTTCAGCACGGTGCGAAAGTCGGCTTTTGCTGATCTGGCGTTCTTTAATCAGTTCGTTCAGGTGAATTTTGATGGTTCCGTATTTTGTTTCTTCCATAACATTATGTTCCTTTCTTCTTTTGTAAAAAGATTCTTGTGCTTCCAACCTATTGTACGAATCTAAGTATGCATCAAACAGAATAAAAAAGTAAGTTGTAAAAAGTTAGACATAATATCTTGCACAATAGGGTGCGAACGTAATTATGAAAAATGCAACGTTACTGGTTACGCCTGTAGTGGCTGAAATAATGTGAACTGGTCGTTACTGGTCACAACCCGACCACGCACTTGCTGCGGGGTCAGGGTTGAAAACATAGAAGTAGCAAGCATCCGGCCCATCGCGTAGCGATTTTAATTGGCCGGATGCCGTTATAGGTCACACCCGTAGTGGTTGAAATAGGGTAGATTTGGCTGTGGTGTGACCTGTAACAACTGGTCAGGACGTGACCTGTAACATTGCATTTTGGAGTATGGCTAAAATCAACGCATTGTGCTATACTTATGACACAATGAAATCAATGAATGTTCGTGGCAACCTGGCAGGAAAGGTATAAGGCAGAGCAGCCTTGGTCGGGAGGATGATTATGAAAGTTGTTATCGCTATGGATTCTTTTAAAGGGAGCATGAGTTCGATGGAAGCGGGGAGGGCAGCGCGTGACGGGGTACTTCGGGCAAAAAATGCTGAAGTGGTGGTGCGGCCGCTCGCAGACGGCGGCGAGGGCACGACGGAAGCACTCGTGGAAGGGCTTGGCGGTACTTATGTGGAAACGGAGGTTCACGGGCCAATGGGCGGATGGGTCACGGCCCGATACGGTATCCTTGGGGATGGATCTACAGCTGTAATAGAAATGGCAGAAGCGGCGGGGATTGTCCTGGTGGAAGCAGGGAGGCTTGACCCCTGGCATGCATCTACCACTGGTGTCGGAGAAATGATCCTGGATGCGATTCATCGCGGTTGTCGTGAATTTATCATTGGGATTGGCGGCAGCGCGACGGTTGATTGCGGCATCGGCATGCTGCAGGCACTCGGATATGAATTCTATGATCGGGAAGGGCAGCTTTTGCCGCCGCTGCCGGCTTCCCTCGGGGACATCGTGCGGATCGATGACAGGGGCGTGTTGCCGGAGCTGGAGGACTGTTGTTTTCATATTGCATGTGATGTGTCCAATCCTCTTTGTGGAGAGAATGGCGCGGTGTATGTGTATGGATCGCAGAAAGGCGTAAGGCGGGAGGAGTGCAAATCGCTGGATGAGGATTTTCTGCATTTTGCGGAGAAAACGATGGAATTTCGGAAAAAAATAAAGAAGCGGGAAACGGAAGAAAATGTTTCGAAAGGAAATGTCTCGGACGGAAATGTCTCGGACGGAAATGTTTTGGACGAAAATATTTCGAGCGAAAATATTTCGGACGGAAATGTTTTGAACGAAAATGTTTCGGACAGAAATAGTTCGGACGGCGAAAAGATGAACAGTGGCAGGTCTGTCGAAAGAGATGTCGCGGAAACTCCCGGAGCTGGGGCAGCAGGAGGGCTTGGATTTGCATGTATAAGTTACCTTCCGCATGTGGAATTGAAATCAGGGGTTTCCATCGTACTGGACGCAATCCGTTTAGGCGAGAAACTCTCTGATGCGGATATTTTTCTGACGGGGGAAGGACAACTGGATGGTCAGACTGCCATGGGAAAGGCGCCGATCGGGGCGGCGCGCCTGGCGAAAAGCTACGGGTGCCGCGTGATTGCATTTGCCGGAAGTGTGGCAGAGGAAGCGTCTTCTTGCAATGCGGAAGGGATGGATGCTTTTTTCCCAATTGTGCGGGGCGTGACGACTTTGGCTGAAGCGATTGAGCCAGACAGGGCAAAGAAAAATATGATGTTGTCGGTAGAGCAGGTATTTCGTCTTTTGTAGCAGCTGTGGATGTTTTAAGGGACGGTAGAGTTTTGAAAATGAGGATGACTGGGATGACTGTATGGAAGTTATTCTATCCGTACCACCAGCTAAATCGGTGGTACGGATGTTCTCTCTTTTATCGGTTACGTTCTTTTATAATTCTTGACCTGAGGTATCTTCGATTTTGTCTGCCGGTATGAATTCCAGCAGTTCTCCGATCGTACAGTCCAGGGCGGTGCAGAGCCGGGCAAGTACGGCGATGTCCATTCTGGCGATATCATTGTTGCAGTAGTGATTGATCTGCGTGCGCTGCATTTCAGCACGGTGTGACAGCCGGTTTTTGCTGATCTGGCGTTTTTCAATCAGTTCGTTCAGGTGAATTTTGATGGTTCCGTATTTTGCTTCTTCCATAGTTTTATTATCCTTTCTTCTTTGGTAAAATGTTTTGTGCTTAAAGTCTATTGTACGAAATTAAGTATGCAACAAACAGAATGAAAAAGTAAGTTGTAAGATATTAGACATAACATCTTGGATGCAATATCTTGCACAATGAGATGGCAGGTAGATGCATGGTGAATTTAAGATTTTTTGAGAAAGTGGTGTATAAATGGTGTATAAGCCGATCTTTGCGCCTTCTGGCGTGAGTTGTCAGTCTCGCCAAAAACCTTATTTTAAGCTGAAAAACCGACCCTGCCACATCATCGTGACAGAGCCGGTTTCGAAAAGGGGAGGATAAGTATTTATTTTTATCCTTTGTACAGTTCTCATGGTGCCGATCCTGCTTTGGAGGGGGATCCGAAGCATTGGCATATGAGTATCTCATCCGGAAATTACACAGTAGCTTTTGCGTTCTCACTGTGAGGTGTTTTCCTGTGAGACTAGTCATAGTATGACCGATATGTGAGAGAATATTCACTGGAGATGAAAAAAATATGATAAATCAGTTTTCAAGAACGGAGCTTTTATTAGGGCGTGAAGCGATGGAAAAACTTTTTCATGCACGTGTGGCCGTGTTTGGGCTTGGCGGCGTGGGAGGGTATACCGTGGAGGCGTTATCCAGAAGCGGGATCGGCACGCTTGATTTGATTGACGATGATAAAATATGTCTGACAAACCTGAACCGTCAGATTTATGCTTTGCAGAATACGATTGGAAAATATAAGGTGGATGTGGCAGAGGAGCGGATTTTGCAGATCAATCCGGAGGCCAGGATAAATAAATATAAGACGTTTTATATGCCGGAGACCGCGGCGCAGTTCGACTTTTCTCAGTATGATTATGTGGTAGACGCGATTGACACGGTGACCGGGAAGATTGCGCTGGTGGAGCAGGCGGAGGCAGCGGGGACGCCGATCATCAGCTGTATGGGAGCTGGAAATAAGATGGATGCTTCTGCATTGGAGGTCGCGGATATTTATGAGACCAGCATTTGTCCTCTGGCGCGCGTGATGCGCCGTGAATTAAAAAAACGCGGGATCAAAAAGCTGAAAGTGGTTTATTCCAGGGAACCGGCGATAACGCCGGTGGGAGATGGAGAAGAAGATGAGGCGGAAGGCTGCGGTGCGCAGGAGGCCTGTCCGCCTGAAATAGATACAAACCACACCAAACGCCGCCAGGTACCGGGAAGCAATGCGTTTGTCCCGGCTGTGGCAGGGCTGATGATCGCGGGTGAGGTGGTGCGGGATCTGAGCCAGTTCGAAATTTGAATGGTGCACGGCAGGTTTCTGTTCATGATCAGACCAGGAACATGCTGCGTGGTCAGAATTTATGACGTAGTGGAAACTGGAGATCCTGTATATATAAGCAACAAGTTCCCCAAAGAGAAATGTTGGCTGTGATGTTTTTCTTTGGGGAATTTTTCAGGATACTCATGGGCGATTTGCTTGTTGTTTTTAAGAAGTTCACGGGCAATTTGGCTCGTCTTCGCTGTCTGTATTTTGAGAAGCAGAGGGCTCCTGGCTGTTCTGTTCCCGCCGTGCTGCGCCATATTTTACCAGCTTTCGTACGATGTCGTATATGACCGCAAAGACCGGCACTCCGATGATCACACCAATGAATCCGAACAGGCCGCCGAAGGTGAGGATTGCAAACAGCACCCAGAAGCTGGACAGCCCCGTCACGTTTCCCAGAATCCTGGGTCCAAGAATGTTGCCGTCAAACTGCTGCAGGATCAGGACAAAAACAAGGAAGATCACGGCTTTTACCGGGCTGACCATCAGGATCAGCAGAAAAGATGGGATTGCTCCAATGTATGGTCCGAAAAAGGGGATGATATTGGTCACGCCCACGATGACACTGACTAGCATTGCGTACGGCATCCGGAAAATCAGCATCCCGATGAAACAGATGATTCCGATGATCAGGGAATCAATCAGTCGGCCGTTGATGTATCCGCTGAATACTTTGTCTGTATATTGGGCTTCACGCAGAATCCGCCCGGACCATTTTTCTCCGAATACGCTGTAATTGATCAGCCTTGCCTGCGAGGCGAATTTTTTTCTGCTTCCCAGAATGTAAATGGCGGCTATGAGGCCGATCAAAACATTGGAAAAAAGCGAAACAACACTGGATACACTGCTGGATATGTTCCCAATCAGAATTTCGATATTTGGGATTACGTTGGTCCGAATCCAGCTCGGAATGGAGGTTGAGAAGCTCTCTGAGAATTCCAGGATGTAGTTGCTTAAGGTTTCATTGTCATCAAAGTATTGCAAAAGCCAGTCAGAAGCTGCTTCAATGCTGGAGGGAATCAGGCGCAGGATGGAATAAATGCTGTCCAGCAAAGTTGGCAGCACCATGATCAGAAGAATCAGGATTACCGCTAGTCCCAGAGCCATCGTAAGCAGGACGCTCAATCCTGGAATCAGCTTCATGGGTGCTTTTTTCTGTTTGCTGAAAAAGACGGTCAGTTTTTCCTCGATGAAATTACAGCTGGGCTTTAAAATATAGGCAATGACGGCCCCTATGATAAAGGGCATCAGCACATTCTGAAGCTTACGGAACGTCTGTGCGATTCCGTCGAATCGAAATATCACAAAAAATAAAAGAATGCTCATCGCTGCCGCACCGAAGAGTGCCAGCATCAGATGGAGATAGCTTTTATTGATTTCCTTTCTGTTCATAGCAGATTTTCCTCCCTGTTTTCCGTCTTTCCCCAGCCAGATATTTATCATTATTTCTTCCGGTAAAATAGCACAGCAAAAGATAGAAATCAATAGACAGATTGGCCGGAATGTGAAAAAACAAAAATTATGTATGATGCGTGACCATTGACAAATACATGGTTGAAATTTGACTTATGGTTGTAATGTAAACTTCACTTGTGTTTTATGGCAGGATACGTTATGATGAAAATATGTTTATACCCTTGTGGCGTTTACTTTCGTTGCTTAGCTGCATTGGGGGAACAGAGAATATGAGTGATGGTTCAGAGTAATCACGATGATGGAAGGAATATGCAAAAATTATGAGCAAATCACAGACTTTTCAATGGAATGAAATGACTATGGGTGTTTGTTATTATCCGGAACACTGGCCGCAAAAGCTGTGGGCGCAGGATTTGGAGCGGATGCTGGATGCGGGAATTACCGTAATACGAATTGCGGAATTTGCCTGGAATAAGGTAGAACCACAGGAAGGTGTTTTTACTTTTGAGTTTTTTGAACAGTTTCTGAATTTGTGTGCCAAAAAGGGAATGAAGGTGATTTTCGGTACGCCTTCGGCGACGCCGCCTGCGTGGCTGACGGAAAAATATCCGGAAGTGTTGAACTGCGATGAAGCCGGGGTTCCTTACCGGCACGGCGGGAGGCGGCATTACAATTATAATTCATCGATCTATCGGGAGCTGGCAGCGCGGATTGTGGAGCAGCTGGGTGCGCATTATGGGAAGCATCCGGCGATTGCGGGCTGGCAGATTGATAATGAGATCAACTGTGAGATCTGTGAGTTTCATTCGGAGGCGGATATGGCGGCGTTCCGGGTTTTTCTACAGAAAAAATATGGAACTCTGGATGAACTGAATGAGGCCTGGGGGACGACGTTCTGGAACCAGACCTACACAGACTGGCAGCAGGTGCGCATACCGGGGCCGCTTTTGAATGACGGCTACAATCCGCATCAGCATCTGGATTATTACCGGTTTATTTCCGAGAGTGCACTTTCTTTCTGCAAGATGCAGGCGGATATTCTGCGCAGATATAAAAAGGAAGAAGATTTTATCACAACAAACGGTATTTTCTGGAATATGGACAACCATTGTATGGCGGAGGAGAGCCTGGATGTCTATACCTACGATTCGTACCCGAATTTCGCGTTTTCGGTTGACGCGGATCCATTGCATTCGACGGATTTGAACGACAGGCACTGGTCGAAAAATCTGGCTGAGGTGCGTTCGGTCTGCCCGCATTTTGGGATTATGGAGCAGCAGTCCGGCGCGAATGGCTGGACGACCCGGATGGAAGCGCCTGCGCCGCGCCCGGGACAGCTTACACTCTGGGCGATGCAGAGTGTCGCGCAGGGGGCAGATTATATTTCATTCTTCCGCTGGCGTACCTGCTGCATTGGCACGGAGATTTACTGGCATGGTATTCTGGATTACGATAATCGTGACAACCGGAAGCTGGCTGAGGTAAAAGCGTTTTATCGGAAGTTCAGGAAGCTGGATGCGCTCTGCGGTTCCGAATTTACGGCGGCTTTTGGATTCCTGAAGGATTATGACAACGAGTGGGATACCAATGTGGACAAATGGCACCGCCGCATCGCATCTGCCAGCGAGAAGGCGATTTTTGAAGCGTCCGAGCTGACGCACACGCCATATGATTATCTGTATCTGCGTGAAAATACGACCGTGGATGAGCTGAGCCGTTATCCGGTGCTGATTTATCCGCATCCGGTTATCATGACAGAAGCGCGCGCGGCTCTTCTGGGACAATACGTGGAGCAGGGCGGCACGCTGATTCTCGGCTGCCGCAGTGGGTATAAGCAGGAGAACGGGAAATGTGTTATGCTCCCGCAGCCGGGGCTTTTACAGGCACTGACCGGAACGGACGTGCGCGATTTCACATTTACGAGTCCGGCGGAGGAACCGGTGTATGCGTCTTGGGAAAAAGAAATGATGGATGTAACGAGTGTTAGTAACACTGGTTGGATGGAAAAGGCGGATCCAGAGCAGATTCGGGAGAATAGCAGTTCAAAAGAAAAGATAATTTTACCGCTGCAGCAGTCGGAAATACGCACGGAGATGCCGGTATTTAATGATATATTTGAGTTGGCAGATGCGGACGCAAAGGTGCTGGCTGTGTATTCCAACAGTTATTACGCGGGCAAAGCGGCAGTGATGGAAAAGAAAACGGGGTGCGGACGCACCATCCATCTCGGCAGCGTTTTTTCCAGGGAAATTGTGAAGCTCTTGCTGAAATATACGGGTGTGATTTCCCCATTTGATGCCGTTGTGGAAGCGCCGGAGGGCGTGGAAGTGGTGCAGCGGAAAAAGGGCGGGAGTTCCTGGCTGTTTGTGCTGAACTTCCAGGCTGTGTCCCAGACCATCACGTTAAAGAAGTCTATGTGGAGTGTTTTTGAGGAATGCGAGGTGTCGGGAGAGAAAAATCTGGCGCCGTTTGAAGTGGAAGTGTTTGAGGAAAAATAGCAGATTGAAAAAACTGACTTTTGTGGCTGTACGCTTGCGAAAAGACTGGCTGCGGAGCATGTTTTGCCGAAGAATTCATATGGAGGAAATGAAAAGTGAAGGAATACATCAAAGGAGCAAACCCTTATATGCCTTTGTGGGAGCATGTTCCGGACGGAGAACCGCGCGTATTTGAGTATGGCGGCGAAAAGCGGGTTTATGTCTATGGTTCCCATGATACCATGCGGACACAATATTGCGGAAAGGATTACGTAGTATGGAGCGCGCCGGTGGATGACCTGACAGACTGGAGCTATCACGGAACCTGCTATAAAACGAGTGACGGCAGTGTCCTTTATGCACCGGATGTGGTGCAAAAGGGCGATACATTTTATCTGTATTCTGCGGAGCAAAAGGGTTCCTGTGTCTATGTCTCCGAATCGAAAAGTCCCACGGGACCGTTTATTAATCCCAGGAAAACGGATCTGGGCTTTGACCCGGGCGTCCTTGTGGATGATGACGGCAGAGTATACGCGTACTGGGGATTCTGCGCGTGTTATTGCTGTGAACTGAATGAGGACATGGCGACGATCAGGGAGGGAACGCTGCATGTACATCCGATGGATCACACGATATGTCCTGCATCAGAAAGCGATGCAGGACAAGATACTGATGGACATATAGGGGCGGAAGATGCCTTTTTTGAAGCTTCCTCTCCCAGAAAGGTGTTTGGGAAGTATGTTTACATCTACTCCAAGCGATATTTTACACCGGTGCCGGAGCTGGGCGTTTACACGGAAAACAATGGCTTTTTGTCATACAAATACAGCGACAGCCCACTGGAGGGTTTTCAGCCGGGCGGCGACATCAGCTTCAACGGCGGCGAGATTCTGAAGAATCCGGATGGAACCGGTACGATGAGCTATCGCTGGGGAAATAACCACGGCAGCATTATGGAGATCAATGGGAAATGGTACGTTTTCTACCATCGCCAGACCGGTACGGATGAGTATTCCCGCCAGGCGATGCTGGAGCCGGTGGATGTCGCGATGGATCAGAATGGAAAAATTTATATCGGAGATATTACCTATGAGGATGGAGAGCCGGTTTCCTCAAAGCCGGTTGAGATGACTTCGCAGGGCGCGCACATCAACGGTCTGGACGCTTACAAGCTGATTTCTGCCGGGTATGCATGCCATCTGACCGACCGCAGGCAGCAGAAGGAAGGGAGCGCCGCCGCAAAAGCATATATCCGGCCGGTGTACGAGCAGGAAGATACGGTTTCCGCTCCGATTGTGGAGATTACGGACGGTGTCACGGCAGGCTACCGCTACCTGCAGTTTGGGGCAAATGCGCCGAAGACAGTGACCGCTTTTATCCAGGCAAAAGCAGATTTGACCGTAAATGTCCGTATGGACGATTACAGAGGGAAAATCTGTGCGATGCTGCATATGAAAGCAGGAGAGAGCCAGGCAACGGCTGAGGTGATAACGGGTATGATCGGAAAACACGCGGTCTATTTTGAGTTCCTCTCAGAGAGCGAAAGTGTGATAGCGGAATTTGAGCAGTTTACGTTTGACTGATAATTTACAGCAGACGACCTTGACATACGTGCAAAATACGTGTATCATATAGACGCATGGGAGGATAAGTTGTGAGATATAGCGAATTAGAGAAGAGACTTAAAAAAGCAGGCTGCAAGGTACTTCGTGAAGGCGCAAACCTTGTATATGGTACAGTCCGATAACGGACAAAACGTTTCCTGTTAGTCGTCATAAAACAGAAGAGGTGCCTGTGGGAACATTAAAATCGGTCATGCGGGACGCAGGGCTGTAAAGGGTTTTGCTTTTTGCATGGAAGGAGGAGTAATATGCCGAAATATGCATATCCGGCTGTGTTTACAAAAGAAGAAAACGGGTACAGTATTCAATTTCCGGATTTGGAAAGCTGCTATACCAGTGCAAAAGATATTAATGAGGGAATTGCGATGGCGGAAGATGTGTTGTGTCTTACATTATATTGGCGGGAAAAAGAAGGAAAAGAAATTCCTGCACCAGCCGGAGTAAACGAAATTGCTCATGCTGAAAACGAGTTTGTCTCGCTGGTAGCTTGCGACACAGACTGGTATCGCAGATTTTATGATAGTAAATCAGTGAAAAAAACACTTACAATTCCTGGTTGGCTGAATGATCTGGCAGAACGAAACGGGATTAATTTTTCCAGCGTTCTCCAGGAAGCTCTAAAGGCTGAATTAAAAATTGGCTAAAAAAGTGTGGTGAGAGGTGAAAGAAATTGGAATCCATGAGCCTATTCTATGCAAAAAGTGTTTGCGGGCTTACTCTTCTTTGCGATGTAATCCCGATGGGTAAGGACTATACGATATGTGTAAGGGATGACAAGGGCGGCCATGTCGGTTCCGCGGTTATGTCGATCGCCCGGAAAAGTCTGACCGGGGAAGGCATCAGCGCAACTACGTCTGTGTTGAATCGGGTGGGGCATAAAGACGATGAGGTTGCACGTATGCTGGCGGAGGCGGTGGCAATTCAGAAAAACTGCACGGTGGTATGTACCTGCGGGATTCATCTGGATGGCATTACGCTGGAACAGATTCAGGAGATTCTGGATGTGTGCGGGGAGCTTAAGCAGATGATCCTGGCAGATATGGAAGGAGAAATATAAAATATATGGGAAAATTCGGAACCGTTTGCCTCATGGCGACGGTTCCGTTGTCTTTCCAATCAGTACCGTTTTTTCAGAAATGGGGACTGTTAAAATGACAGACGATGTGATACAATAACCTGATTGTAAATGCAAGAATTTACCAAATTGGAAGGTGAATTTTAATGAAAGAGAAAAATGTAGCTTCCCGCAATGAGCAGATGCTGAACGATCCGGTAGAGAAAGTGATCCCAAGACTTGCTGTGCCGACGATCATATCCATGCTGATCACGTCGATTTACAATATGGCGGATACTTTTTTTGTGAGCCAGCTTGGCACGTCCGCGTCCGGCGCGGTAGGGATTGTTTACTCGGCGATGGCGATGATTCAGGCGCTGGCGTTTACGATCGGCATGGGAGCGGGGAATAACATCTCCCGGCTGCTCGGCGCAGGCAAAGAGGAAGAAGCGAAGTGGTACGCTTCGGTCGCCTGGTTTACAGGCTTCGCTCTTGGATGCGTGGTTTCACTGCTCAGTGTGACACAGATGCACCGGATTATCATGCTGCTTGGTTCTACGGAGACGATTGCTCCTTATGCGGAGGATTACGCGCAATATATTTTCCTGGCGGCGCCTTTTATGATGTGTTCCTTTATCATGAATAATATGCTCCGCTTTCAGGGACTTGCAATTTATTCTATGGTGGGTATCACGACCGGCGGTATTCTGAATATGGTACTCGACCCGATCCTGATTTTCGGGTTGGGAATGGGGACGGCAGGAGCCGGGGTTGCGACGGGATTTTCCCAGTTTGTCAGCTTCTGCATTCTATTATTTATGTCCAATACGCACAAGGATGCGATCCGCATCACCCCGCGCAATTTCAAACCATCTGTGCAGATGTACGGTAGAATTCTCTATACGGGCGCACCCTCGCTCGCAAGGCAGGGGATTGCCAGTATTTCTTCTGTGATGCTGAACTCCATCGCCGGACAGTACGGGGATGCGGCAGTGGCGGCGATGTCGATTGTATCACGCTTTACGATGTTTATTAATTCGGTGATTATCGGCTTTGGGCAGGGCTTCCAGCCGGTCTGCGCATTCAATTTCGGCGCAAAAAAATATGACCGTGTGAAAACATCGTTTTGGTTCTGTGTGAAAGTGATGACGGTGATCCTGCTTGTGCTGTGCGGCATTTCCATGCTGTTTTCCGGGCATATCATTGCGCTCTTTCGCAGAGATGACGCGGAAGTTATCGCGATTGGCACATTTGCGCTTCGCGCTCAGCTTGCTACGATGCCGCTTTGGGGTTATTATACGATGTGCAATATGTTCTCTCAGTCTATTGGCTATGGAGGGCGGTCTTCGATTATTTCCTGCGCGCGTCAGGGACTGTTCCTGATTCCGGTGCTGGCTGTGCTGCCGCGTATTTTTGGACTGCGCGGTCTGCAGCTTGCACAGCCGCTGTCAGATATTCTTGCTTTTTTGCTCGCGTATGTACTGACTAGCCGGATTTTGCGGGAGTTGAGTGAGAAATGATGGGGACAGGAATTGCCTTATTTTGAAGGATATATGTAAAGTAATTGTCGGTATCGATTATGAAACTGGAATTATGAAAAGAGACTGTTGCTATTGATTATGAATACAGAATGGAGGATGTGGTGAATATGAAGTACATGATTGCGTCTGATATTCATGGCTCTGCCTGGTATTGCAAAGAGATGCTTGCCGCTTTTGAGAGAGAGCAGGCAGACCGGCTTCTTTTGCTCGGTGATCTTTTGTATCATGGGCCGCGGAATGATCTGCCGGTTGAATACGCACCCAAAGAGGTCATTTCCATGCTGAACGCACACAGGCAGCAGATTTTCTGCGTCCGGGGCAACTGTGACGCGGAAGTCGATCAGATGGTGCTCGGTTTTCCGATTATGGCGGACTATGCGCTATTAACAGTAGAGGATCGGCTGATTTACGTTACGCATGGACACCTTTTCAGCATTTCTTCGCCGCCGCCCCTGCAGCCAGGGGATATTCTGCTGCACGGACATACGCATATCCCGGCGTGGGAATCGTTTGGGGAGGATAATTTATATCTGAATCCGGGAGCTGTCGCCCTTCCGAAAGAGGGGAGTGCGCGCGGGTATATGATGTTGGATGGGAAAAATGTGTATTGGAAAGAACTGAATGGGACGGTTTATCATTCGATGTGCCTGTAAGAATGCTGCTGTTTCATGTTTTGCGGCAGGAACCAGGAATGGAAAATGGTAGTTGCTCAAGACGATAGGCTGCGGAGCAAGCCGTTACGAAGAATACTATATAGAGGAGAGAACAAAAATGAGTTTAATTATCGGATTGGTAATTGGCGGCCTGGCCGGATGGATTGCCGGAAAGATTATGAACAACGAGGGCGGGATTCTGCGGAATATTGTTCTTGGTATTGTAGGCGGTGTTGTCGGGAATGCGGTGCTTGGCCTGATCGGGATTTATGGCAGCGGTTTTATCGGAAGCATTATTGTCAGTGTGATTGGCTCCTGCATCGTGATCTGGCTGGTGAATAAGATTGCCGGGAGACGATAGTTGCGGAAAGGTTAAGGGAACTATTTGAAATGGAAGAAAGCATTTTGCTTTTTATTCAGAACAACATTCGGAATCCGGTTTTAGATCCGGTATTTACAGCAATTACGCATCTGGGGGATGGCGGCATTTTCTGGATTATCCTTACCGTTTTTTTGCTTTGCTTCCGGAAAACGAGAAGAGCGGGTGCTTACTCTGCGTGTGCGCTCCTGGGCTCGCTGCTGGTCAACAATCTGATTTTGAAAAACCTGGTGAACCGCACGCGCCCCTATGAGGTGATTGAGGGACTGGTTTGTCTGGTGTCGCCTGCGAAGGATGCTTCCTTTCCGTCCGGGCATACCGGTGCGAGCTTTGCTTCGGCGGTCGCCATTTACCGTCAGGTTCCGAAACGCTATGGTGTGCTGCTGCTGATACTGGCGGCGCTGATTGCTTTTTCCCGGCTGTATGTAGGCATTCATTATCCGACGGATGTACTGGGCGGACTGGTGACGGGGATTGCGCTGGGATTGCTGACGAATATTGTGGGAGAGAGAATCCGACCCTGACTTCT